>CAZOVD010000017.1:10003-20482 GCA_964583285.1 uncultured archaeon | reverse complement strand
ACTATATCAATAGTATCTCCCTTTACACGAAATCTCCCACTCATTAACTCTATATCATTTCTTTCATATTGCGCATCAAGTAATTTTGACATAAAATCAACTCTGCTAATTTTTTGACCAACTTCAAAATCTAGCCCCAAATTAGTAAAATTTTCTGGATTTCCAAGGCCATAAATACAAGAAACACTTGCAACAACAATAACATCCTTTCTACTTGCAAGAGAAGCAGTAGTTGAAAGACGCATCCTTTCAATATATTCATTTATTTGAGAATCTTTTTCTATATACTGGTCACTTGCAGGAATATAACTTTCTGGTTGATAATAATCATAAAAAGAAACAAAATATTCTACTCTGTTGTTAGGAAATAAACCTTTAAATTCATTATAAAGTTGTGCTGCTAAAGTTTTATTATGAACTAAAACTAAGGTAGGTTTTTGTACTTTTTCTATAACATTTGCAATGGTAAAACCTTTTCCACTCCCAGTAACTCCTAAAAGAGTTTGAGGAGATAATCCCCTTTTTATCCCATCAACAAGTTCTTTAATTGCTTTTATTTGGTCGCCTGCAGGAGCAAAATCACTAACAATTTTGAATTGATCTTTTAATTTGAATTTATTTTTCATAAAAATACTTTTATATTAACAAGTTTTAAACTCTATAGGTAGTTTTTTGCCGCTTAAAAATTAACTATGTTTTTAGGCTTATCATTAATAAAACTTGAAACATTTTCAAAAATTATTTCCCCAATATTATCAAGAGACTCTTTAGTAAACCAACCAATGTGCGGGACTGCTAAATAATTATCTTGACTAATTAATTTCATATTTTTTAGATTTGGTATATCAGTAGCTGCAAAAATCTTCCTCTCTTTTAATATTTCAATTAGTGCTTCTTCATCAATTAATTTAGGCATTCCAATATTTACTAATATAGATTCATTTTTCATTTTACTTAAAAGAGATTTTCCAATAAAGTTATTAAGCTTTAAGTCATATGCTAAACAAATAATAATCGCATCTGATTCTTTAAATAAATAATCCAATTCAACAAACTTAATTTTTTTAATATCTTTTTTTGTTCTGTTCCACCCAATTACATTCATACCAATCCCGTTTGCAATCTCTGCAGTTCTTTTTCCTATTTCTCCCAAACCAACAATACCTAAAGTTTTATGCCTGAAAGTCTTTCCTAAATATTTTTCATGCACTTTATTTCCAGGCTCTACTTCAAAAGGATTATTTTTATAATTATTCATAAAATCTTTATTTGCCAATATAAGATTTTTTCCTAAAGTTAACATTAAAGTTATTCCAATTTCTGCAACTGAATCTGTTGCAAACCCAGGCACATTACTGACCAAAATACCAAATTTTTTTGCAACATTTATATCAACTCCGCTATATCCAGTACTATTTATTTGAAGCAATTTTAATTTTTTACATTTGCTAAAAACAGACTCATCAAATTTTGTTAAATAACAATCCCCAAGAACTATATCCGCATCTTTTATTCTATTAACTAATTCAAAATCATTAGTTGAATCATAAAAAGTTACCTCTCCAAGAGTCTTTAATTTCTCAGTTTGTTCTTTTGTAAGAAAACACTCATTTGTTACTACTATCTTCATAAAAATAAATTAAATAGAAATCTACTTAAATTCTCTACTTTTTAGTGTTTTTCTGTAAACATTTGCAAATCTATGAGCTTCATCCCTTATATTCATTAACATGCCAAGACCTTTATTTTTCTTATCTAATCTAAAAGGAACTTTACTATAAGGAACATGTATTTCTTCAAATTTCTTTGCAAGAGAAATTATAGGTATTTTTAGTTTTAATTCTTTTAAAACATCTATTGCAACACTTAGTTGTGTTCTTCCACCATCAATTACTATTAGGTCAGGAAAATTCATTGTTTTTGAAAGTGTTCCACCATATCTTCTTGTAATTGCTTCTTTCATTGCGGTTAAATCATCACTATTTGTAATTGTTTTTATTTTAAATTTCCTATAAAGAGATTTTTTACTAAAACCATTTTCAAAAGTAACCATAGAAGCAACAGTGTTTGTTCCACTTAAATGAGAAATATCAAAACACTCTATTATTTTTGGTAGTTTTGGTAAATTTATTGCTTTTTTTAATTCTTCCATTCTTTCTTTTCCAGCAAAAAATGTTGCATTAATATTTTTTAAAACAAATTCTAAGAGTTCTTTTTTTTCTCCATTTTTTGGAACAATAATACTTACTTTTTCTCCTTTTTTCTCTGATAAAAATTTTTCAATATAATCACCAACTTTAATTGGCAAAATAATGTTTTTTGGAACAATTTCTTTTTGATAAAACTGAGCCAAGAAGTTTTCTAAAAAATCTTCATAATAATCAAAAACAAATTCCTGCTTATCTTCAACCACTCCTTTTCTAATATTAAATAATAATAAATAAACTTCTTCTCCAACTATTTGGTAATTAATAATATTTGCATCAATTACCCTTGCTATTTCCATTACTTGACGCTCTTTCATACTCTTTAAAGCTTCAATTTGGTTTCTTAGAGTCAATGAATACTCAAAATTATTAGCTTTTGAATTTTCTTGCATTTCACTTGTAAGTTCTTCTACTAATTTATCACTTTGCCCTCTTAAGATTTTTCTAGCTTTTTCTACTCTTTTTTTGTACTCTTCTTTATTAATTATTTTAGTTAATTTTTTTGAAGGAGTTTTTGAAAGTATTTTAAAATTTCTAGTAATTGTATCCATCACAATTTTTCGAGTTCTTCCACTTGTAAATGGACCAAAATACTCTCCTTTTTTATCTCTTATTCTAGCAACTTCAAGAACTGGATAATCTTCATCTGTTAGAAGAAGATAAGCATACCTTCTACTATCTTTTAAATCAATATTAAACTTTGGGTAATGAAGCTTTATTAGATTGTTTTCTAAAAAAAATGCTTCACTTTCTGTTTTAGTAACAATATAATCAATATTCTTTATTCTTTCTACTAACAACTTTGTTTTTAATGGATGATCAGTTTTTTGAAAATAAGATTTTACCCTCTTTTTTAGGTTCTTTGCCTTTCCAACATAAAGCACCTTTTTATTCTCATCTTTAAACAAATAACAACCAGGAGACTCTGGGAGGTAGTTAATTTCACTTGGGTTTAGCATAATAAAAATAGAGTGGGATTTGTTAAATAAACTTACTAATTAATTGTTTTAGTCCACTTATCATACTCTTTGTGGTTTCCGACAAACAACAAAATTCTTGTTTTTTCTTCTTCAATAAAACAAATTCTATACTGGCCTATTTCAAGAACAAAATAAGGAGCACCAAATTTTAAGTGTCTAAATTTCTTTTCTTCAAATAACTCTTCTAGTTTTTTATTTATTCTATAATGTTCTTCTTTTGGAATCTTTTTCCAATATTTTTTATAGTCACTGTGAAATTTTATCTGAAACACTTTTAAGCCCCCTAAATTCAGGGAACTCTTTAGCCATTTCATCAAGAGAAATTGTTTTTTCTTTACCTTCTTTTATTCTTTTATGTATTTTTTCTATTTTTTTAGCAGCGCGCTCATCTTGTGCTAATTGGCTTTTGTCAAACCAAAAAAGAGCTAGGCGTATTGCTTCTGAGTTTGTACTTGCATAGCCTTTTTTTAGCATTTCATCAAGAATTTGTTTAGTTGCGCCTTTTACTACTACATTCATTATTTATCACTAAATACCCTTGAAACAAAGAATTTTTAAATGATTCATATTTGATTCATTTTGAATCATATTATCTTCTTTGAAATTCCCTATTAAAATTAGAAATTTTAACTTAAAAACACTCTACAAGTAGCTTGCCGGTAGAAATGGATTTGCACTATAAGTAGAATACCCCCGCCGAGTATTAAATCTATTTCAAAACTCCTTTCAAAAATCTTCCAGTGTGACTTTCTTTTACTTTAACTATTTCTTCTGGTGTGCCAACAGCAATTATTTCTCCACCACCTTCTCCACCCTCTGGGCCAAGGTCAATTATGTGGTCGGCGGATTTTATTATATCTAAATTGTGTTCTATTATTACCATAGTATTTCCCTTATCTACTAAAACCTGCAAAACATCAAGTAATTTTTTAATATCATGGAAATGAAGGCCTGTAGTTGGTTCATCAAGTAGGTAAAGAGTTTTTCCTGTTCCTCTTTTTGCAAGTTCCTTTGTAAGTTTTATTCTTTGAGCTTCTCCACCAGAAAGAGTTGTTGCACTTTGACCAAGTTTTATATAACCTAGACCAACTGAATTTAAAACTACTAATTTTGTTTTAATAGAAGGAATGGAATCAAACAAACTAAGTGCTTCTTCAACACTCATATTTAAAATTTCTGCAATATTTTTTCCTTTAAATGTTACATTAAGTGTTTCTTCATTATATCTTTTTCCTTTACATTCTTCACACTCAACATAAACATCAGGCAAAAAATTCATTTCTATTTTAATTGTTCCATCACCCTTGCATTTTTCGCACCGTCCCCCAGGAACATTAAAAGAAAATCTCCCTGATTTATATCCTCTTAATTTTGCTTCTTTTGTTTCTGCAAAAAGATTTCTTATTTCATCAAATACTTTTATGTAAGTTGCAGGATTACTTCTTGGAGTTCTTCCAATTGGAGATTGATCTATTTCAACAACCTTATCTATTTCTCCATTTAAAATAATTTCATCATGTGCTCCAACATCAATCGTAGCAGTAGTTAAATTTAGTTTTTTAATTAAACCATTATTTATTATTGACTGCATTAAAGTACTTTTTCCACTTCCACTTGCTCCTGTTAGGCAAGTCATTACACCAAGAGGTATTTTTACATCAATATTTTTTAAATTATTTTCCTTGCAACCCTTAAAAATTATATTTTCTTTTGATTCTCTTCTTTTTTTTGGAATAGGAATTTCAAGTTCTCCACTTAAGTATTTTCCAGTTAGAGAGTTTTTGTTTTTTTCTATTTCTTTTGGTGTTCCTTGCGCAATAATTTTCCCGCCATGTACTCCAGCGCCCGGGCCCATATCAACTATATAATCTGATTTTCTTATTGTATCCTCATCATGTTCTACAACTATTAAAGTATTTCCAACATCGCGCAATTTATGCAATGTTTCAATTAATTTTTCATTATCTTTTTGATGAAGTCCAATTGATGGTTCGTCCAAAATATAAAGTACTCCCATTAAATTTGAGCCTATTTGTGTTGCAAGACGTATTCTTTGAGCTTCTCCACCAGAAAGAGTTCCTGCTTGCCTGTTAAGAGTTAGGTAAGATAACCCAACATTATTTAAAAAATTTAATCTATCTTTTATTTCTTTTAAAATTAATTTTGCTATGTCACTTTCTTTTTTTGTTAATTTTAAATTATTCACAAATTCAAGAGCTCTTACAACACTTAAAGAAGTAAAATCAATTATTGATTTGTTGTGAATTTTAACAAACAAAACTTTTTCTTTTAATCTTGCACCTTTGCATTTAGGACAAGTGTGAGTTCGCATAAACTTTGTAAAATTTTCTTTTCTCCACTCACTTTCTGTTTGAGAAAAAAGTCTTTCTGATTGAGGAATTAGTCCCTCCCACCCATCATTAAAATTCATTTGAGCTCCGCTACTCCAATTCCCTTTTATTGGAGTTTTATCCCCATACATTAAAACAGCGAATTGTTTATTTGAAAATTTTTCTATAGGAGTCACTAAATCAAAACCGTGTGTTTTTCCAATTGCAGAAAGCTGTTGACTTCTCCAAGATAAATCAAGTTTTCCATAAATTGCAATTGCACCATCTATTATACTTTTACTTTTATCTGGAATTATTAAATTTGGATCAAATTCACTTTTTACTCCAAGACCATTACATTCTTCGCAAGCTCCAAAGGGAGAGTTAAAAGAAAACATTCTTGGCTGTAGTTCTTCAAAACTAATATCACATTTTGGACAAGTTAAATTAGAAGAATAAAGATGTTCTTTATTTTCACTATCAAGAACTATCAAAAGCCCGCTACTTTTTTTTAACGCACCTTCAACAGCTTCAGTTAATCTCTCTTTTTCTTTTGCATTTATTCTATCAATAACAATTTCAATATCATGTTTTTCATATCTTGAAAGATGTATTGATTCATCAGTTTTGTAAATTTTTTTATTTACACGCACTCTACTATAACCTTCTTTATTTAAATCTAAAATTAGTTGTTCATAAGTTCCTTTTTTTTGTCTTATAATTGGCGAAAGAATTGTTATGTTTCCGTTAAATCCATCTCTTATTCTACTAGCAATTTTTGTTGGAGTTTGTGATTCAATTTTTATTCCATGTTCTGGACAATATGGAACTCCAATCCTAGCATAAAGTAATCTTAAATAATCATAAATTTCAGTAACTGTCCCAACAGTACTGCGAGGATTATTTGAAGTTGATTTTTGTTCTATTGAAATTGCAGGAGAAAGACCATCAATTGAATCAACATCAGGTTTATTCATTAAACCAATAAACTGCCTAGCATATGCACTAAGGGATTCAACATATCTTCTTTGACCTTCTGCATAAATAGTATCAAATGCAAGTGTACTCTTACCACTGCCAGAAAGACCAGTAATAACAATAAATTTATCCCTTGGCAAAGTAACATCAATATTTTTTAAATTATGTTCTCTTGCTCCGCGAACTACAATATCTTTCATATAAGAAATTTCAAAAAAAGGGTTAATAAAGATAGTTATAGTAGTGTGCCATTAAGAAAATTATTTCACAATTAGAATTAGTTTTGAAAAATTAGTGGATTCATTATATTATAAAAGCGTTAATTGTCGAACTTTTCCTTAGTTTTTTAAATGCCATAAAAATTATTTTTTAATGAATGTTTTAGTTGACACTAATATTTATATTGATTTTTTAGGAAAAAGAAGATACTGGCGAGCAGCCCAAAGATTCTTTAATGACACTGTGTCTTGCAAACACAAAATATTTATTATTGATAAGATAATAAGAGAACTTGAAAGGAATGAAATAGTTAATGAATTTTATGAAACAATAGAGTTTGAACTTAATAAAAAGAACAAACTAGAATTTATTTCTTTTAGCAGAAAAGATGTTGAAGAAGCATTTAAGTTAAGCCGATTAAAAAATATTCCATTTGTAGACACTTTAATTGCAATAGTTGCAAAAAATAATAACTTAATTGTTGTTACAAGAGATAAACACTTTTTTCTTGATTTAGCAGAAATAATCTCAGTGTATAAACCGGAAGAATTATTTTAGATTATACTCTTTAAGAATTTCTTTTCCAATTTCTTCTCTTGTTTTTCTTAAATCATTGTTAGTTGGTACTTTTATTCCTTTTCTTTTTAATATTCCTATTCCCAATTCAAGTCTTTTAATTGCTTCTTGTGTTTCAATATCTTCAACAGCTTCAACCAACTTATGTTTAATAAATTCTGTTCTATTAGAATAAACTCCTTTTTCTACAATATCATCAATCTTGTCTAATAATGCACTATTTAATCTTAAATTAACCAATTTATTCATACATCAATTATATACACAAATGATTTATAAATATTTGTTTTTAAATTTCATATTTTTTAATAAAACATTTTAGAGATCTATAAAAAGAAATATAATTCAAACTAACTATATTTATTTGATGGAAAAAATAGTCGCAGTAGTCCTTGCACATAATGAAGAAAAATATTTACCAAGAACTCTAAGAATTTTAAATTGGCATAAATTCTTTGGAAGAATTCATGAAATTATTGTTGTTGATGATGGAAGTCGTGATAGAACAAAAGAAATTGCTAAAAAAAAGGGAGCTATTGTAGTAAGCAACCCATATAATCTTGGAAAAAGAGAATCTTTTGTGAATGGTGCACTAAAAGCAAAAGAACTTAATGCAACAATAATGCTTAATTTTGATGCAGACCTTGTACATTTACCAAAAAAGACACTTAATGCTATGATTCAAGGAATAAGAAATGGAAATAATATGGTTATTGCACAACAAATGGAAAGAGGTTTTAGTTTAACTCAGCCTTTAAAACAAAAACTTGGTTTAATTTTTCACACAACTATTGAAAAAAGAAGTAATGCACAAAGAGCAATAAAAATGAGTGCGCTTGAACCACTTTTTAGAGGAAATAAAAAATGGGTTAAAATGTTAAAAGGTAAAATAAGGGGTCAGGAAAAACTAGTTAATTATTATAAAAATAATCATCAGGAAAGGTTAGAAGAATTAAAATCTGAAAGAAATAATTGGGGACTTGAAGCAACACTTGATACTTTAATAACAAAATCTGATTTTATACCTAGTAAGGTTTATACTGAAAAACCATTTAGAAGATCTAATTTAATTGATAGTAAAAAATTTTCAGAATACACAGATCGATCACAAATAATTGAAGATGCTCAATTAATTGCTGTAAGAAAAACAGAAAGAATTATTAAAGCAAGAAAAAGACTTGCAAAAATAAAAAGAAACCAAAGGAAAAGAAAATAATTAATTATTTTTTAATATCCATTTAATATCTTCTTTTGCTTTTGACATATTTGGCATTCCTTGACCAACTGGATAATAAACTGGAAACATTTTGTAGTCCCTATTATTTATTTTTAGAATTTCTCTTTTCTTTCTGTATTTTGATACACTAATATTTTTTTTTAAAATAATTGAACTTACTTGGTTTCCAAAAGTAATTATTATTTTTGGTTTTACTAAATCAATTTCTTTTCTAAATAATTCTAAATATTCTTTAAATATTTTATCTGAGAGCGGTTTTGCATCAATTTGTGTTGCTTTTGAAAGATTTGTAATATAGATATTATTTTTTGCTACTTTTTCATAAACTTTTTTAGCAAAATTCTCGTTCCAATCAACTGGCTTTTTTGAAAGTATTTCTTCTGCTAATTTTTTATCAATTAACTCTAAATCAGAAAGCATTTTCCAAATATTTTTTGTTCCAACCCAAGGGGCTCTTATTCCTTTCCAAATTTTTTCACTTGAAATATTTCTTGCAGTAGGATTCATAAAAACAAGACATACCTTTGGTGAATTTATTTTTCCTGCACCAAAAATAGCACAGTGTTTTTTTGAACCGTGTTTTAATTGAAGATTATTGAATTCTCTAAAAAGTTCTTTTAATTGTAAATTCATAAAATTTATCTTTCCTTCATCCAGTGTTTTCTAGCCATCTGGGTTTGGAAATGATGCCAAAAGTTAGCTTTTCCTCTTGGAATATTAATTACTTTTCTTTTCTTGATGCACTTTCTAAACTCACTTTCATTAACTGCATCAATACTATTTAAACCATTTCCTATTTCTTCTGGAGTGTGTGCATCGCTATCTGATAAAGTTGCAATTTTACCTTTTGCAGTTTCTTCATAAAATTTTTGAGCTTGTTTATTTAATCCTTGATAATATGCTCTTGCATTATAAATTTCCATTGCATCAAATTTTTTCCATTCTTTTGGAAATCTATTAAACTTTTTTCTTGGCCAATCAAAAGGATGCGGACAAGCTAAAAGCGCATCTTGTTTTTTTACTTCATCAAGTATATTTTCAAAGGTTGTTGGAAGTATTTCTTTATTTAAAAAATATGCTAAAACTTCACCCTCACATTTCCCTTTTTCATTAATTACTTTTATTTCTTCTCCAGGAATTAAAAAAACACCTGCTTTTTTTGCAAGTTTATCTACTTTTCCTTTAGTATAAGCATTCATATTATTGTGGTCAGTTAAAGAGAAACCCCAAGCATTCTTTTTACATATTTTTACAATAGTTTCTGGTTTTGTTAATGCATCTACACTATAACGCGAATGCATGTGAAGGTCAAATAACATAAATAAATTATATTGAGATTGTTTAAATAGTTGATGCTTTAAAAAAAATACTAATTAAATTAAATCAACAAACTCCACTTCATCATTATTTTCAATTATTTCAGACATTTGTGCTTTTAAAAATTGTTTTTCGTTAATTCTGCAAATCAAAGTTTTTTTATCTTTTAGAGAATTATCAATTAATAAGTTAATTCCGTAAATTGAAATTGGCGGCAAGAAGTTTTTATAATAGCCAGTAATATCAAAACACTCTTTATCATTAGCTTCTAAAAATTCATCATCATTAATTATTAATTTTAGCTTACTAAAATTAACCTCTTCATAAAATGGAACTATTGTTAAATATGTAATGTTATCTTTTGTAACAAATAATTGAGTTTTTATTATTAGATTCTTTGGAAAAATGCTTTTTGACACTAAACTTTCAACACTTGTTTCTGTTGGAAAATTAACTATTTGGGATTTTAATTTATTTACTTCAATAAAATCTTCAATCATAAAAATCACTTATAATAAACCACTTCAGTCCTTTTGTAAAAAGGACATTAGAGTAAATCGTTTGGTCATGGCGAAACAGGACTTCAATAAAATCTTCAATCATAAAAATCACTTATAATAAACCACTTCAGTCCT
>CAZOVD010000017.1:0-9903 GCA_964583285.1 uncultured archaeon | reverse complement strand
CGTTTGGTCATGGCGAAACAGGACTTCAATAAAATCTTCAATCATAAAAATCACTAATATAATTAAATTGTTAGTTATAAAATTTAAAAAGAGAAGCATGACCCCCAAAAAATGGAGATCATGCGAGAGTTTATTTGAGAAATTTTATTTCTTTTTAGCCTTTAATGGCTTTGCTTTTGTTGCAAGTAATACTATTACTATTAATATTATTATTAGTAATAATACTGCTGAAACTGGAGCTGCAAAATTACTAAATAATCCAGTTATTGTCAAATCATAAACTGGAATATTTGAATCATTTGCTGCTGAAAGATTCACTCTTTGAACTTTTGTAAAAGTTCCAACTGTTGTAATTACATTTACATGTACATCAGTATCTTGTTGAGGAAGAGGATTTTCACCTAAGCCTATAGTCATTTTTGCTTTTACTGACTCGCCTGGTTGTAAATTAATTCCTCTTTGGAACTCAAACTTTGAATCGTATTCATTTGTATTCATGTCAAGTATTGAGAATGCTACATTTGAATCATTTAACACAGAGAATTCAATTTCTATATCTTTCTTTATTGAAACATATAAATTTGAAACTTGGTTATTTATATCAATTGCGGCGTCAAGATATACCCCACAAAATCCTCCAAACACATTCAAATTGAAGTCATAATTTTGTGTTACTCCTTTTTGATTAGTTAATTTTACTGTCGCAGTATAATTACCATCTGTTCCTACTGGTGGAGAAAAATAAACATATGTTCTTACAGTAGTTCCTGGAGTTATTGTTATTTTATCTTCTCCAAAAGAAACCCATGGAGGAGATATTTTTTCAAGAGTTATTTCTTGATCAAAAAATCCTGTGTTTGTTAAGTATAGTTCTACTATTTCACCAGAACAACAATTAACATCTATTACTGGATTATAATTTTGTGCAGTAAATCCATAACATTCTTCTGTTGAAAGTAAATTAACAGGCATTGTTCTTGTAATTGTTGCATTACTTGATACTGCTGTTAATAAATAATTTTCTTCAACATTTTGTGGAACTTGCATTGTTAATGTTACTTCTTTACTTGAATTAGAATCTACTGATATATTATTATCAGAAAGTTGTATCCAATTCGCATTAATTGACAAATTATATACTTGGTTTCTTGTTCCGTTATTTTCTACTAAAATTGTTTTTTGCATTGTTGTACCAGCACATAAATCAATTCCTGGTGCGTTAAGGTTTGTACCATAACAATTTTCAAAAGACAAGTCATATTCAAGTGTTTTAGTTTCATAATTTGACTTTGCAGTTATTATAACTTTTTTTGTTCCAACTAAAACTTCATTAAAATTTAGAACAACATTTCTTTCTTCACCAGCAGCTAAAGTATATTCTGCTTGTTCGCTTGAAATACCTTGTGCAGACAAATTAATTACTGAAGTTTGTGTTCCAGTATTTTTTAAAATAAATTCTTGTATATTATTTCCTATACAGTACTGTGTTCCAAGTACTGCTCTTTCTAAAGAAAAATTATAACAATCATTTGCTTTTACATTTAATGAAATATTATAGTCAGTGTTATATTTTTTTGAAGTTAGTGTAATTATTACATTATCTTCTCTTGGAGTAGTTTTATCTATTGTTAAAATTACTTCTTTTGAAGAATTTGCATCAATTAACAATTTATTAGTGTTTAATGAAACATATTCTGGAGCATTTAACTTCAAAGTATATTCATCATCATATATTGATACATTATTTATAGTAAACGATCTTGTTTCTTTTTCTTCAGAACAAGTATTTACATTACTTGAAAAATTGTGTGTGAAAGGAGTGAATGAAATTAAAGTTTGGTTTAAACTTTTAATTGCATTAGCATTTGTTTGAGTGTTTGAGATTTTAAAATCAAATGGATAATTTCCACTATTTGCAGTACAAGAACTTTCAACAACGACTGTTGTATATAACTCTTGACCAGCATTTAAAACAAATGGATTTCTATTATAACTAACCCATAAATCATCTAAACCTGTTTGATCAAAAACAAATTTATCTGTGAACTTACTAGTATTTTTTACATAAACATTATAGGTACTTGGTTCACAAACTCTTGAAGTATTTGATGTTGGAGTAACTGTGAAATCAAATGTATGGCATTGTTCTACAATCACATTAAAATTTTTTGAAGAGTTTTCTACACCATTTACATTTATTGTAACTGGATATGAACCGCTATTTGCATAACATTCAGGTGTTGTGAAAACATAAATTGGTTTACATTCACCAGCACTTAGTGACATTGTTGTTGGTGCTATTGAAACCCATTTACTTGCAAGCCCACTAGAGTTAATTGTGTATTCTCCTGCTTGGCTAGCACATACTTCATATACTTCTCTTACTGTCTCACATTGACATAAACTAATATTTGATGCACCATTTATTGTAAGTGCACTTACTGTTGTTGAAATTAGTAATACTAAAAGCACTATAATTCCAAATCCTTTAATGAAATTTGTTTTCATATTATCCCTCCACCCAAACTTCTTCTTTCACTTCTTCACTAGTAAAAAATACTAGTAGAACAAATGATAATAATATTAATAGTAAGAAAATTGCAAGACCAAGTCCCAAACCTATTCCGCCAAAAGAAAATAAAGCAAGTAAATTATTTCCTTCGCCCATGCTATCTACTTCTCCAGAAATAAGTCCTATTCCAAAAGGTTTATTATCTGTTACTAAAACTCTAAATACTTTCTTATTTACATAATTAAATGATTTTATTACAAATGCTGGTCTAAATTCACCGTTTATATCATTCCCAGCAGTTATATAACCAGAAACTGTTACTATTTCTCCAGGAGAAATTGATTCTATTAATCTTTTTTGACCAGTTAAACCAAAAGGCATATTTTCAAAGTCAATTTCTACATTTCTATAAATTCTATCTGAATTATTTCTAATTATTAATTCATAGTTTTTACTTTCATTAGTATTTATTGAAAGTAATTCTGTTGCACTTAAAAATTCTAGATCTTCAAACCCTAGTTTTTCTTTTATATTAAAATAAATTTTTGCAGTTAAATTAACAGTGCCAGTTAATTTTACTGAAATTGATTGATTATCACTAATTATTGAATCTGGGTTAGTTGCAATTGAAACATAAACTATTTTTGTTTCACCTTTTTTTACTGTAACTGTAGTTTCTGAAAAAGATGCAGTTACTCCAACTGGTAAATCAAATGCACTTAGTGAAAATGTTTCATCAAAATCACCAGTGTTTTTTATTTCTAGTTCAAATATTTCTGAACCACACCAAACAATATCTTTTACGTTTGATTTAACAGTAACTTGTGAATTGCTTTCACCAAGTACATTAATACAAATTGTTTCTTTATCTACAAAACCAATTTTATTATCAAATACTCCTTGTTTTAATTCGTTACCATTTATTTCAAGTAAATGAATTCCCGCACTTGCATTTTTGGGAACAAAAATTGTGTAATCAATTATTTTTTCTTGCCCACCTTCTAAATAAACTGTGTCAAATGAAAGTAAACTATCCATTCCAAAAATTGACAAATCTACTCCAAGTAAATCAAACTTACAATCCGAGCAACCTTTTGCAAGTCTTTTAACTGTAAAACTTGAACTAAGTTGTCCACCTTTCTCTACATCATAACATATTTCTGAACTGTTAATTAATAAATTTCTTTCACTAATACCACTACAATCAACTACTTCAACAACCATTCTTTTTTCTATATGATAATTGTCAGCATCTCCCCCAAGGAATATGTTGTATTTTCCGATCGGAGCATGTTTAGCATTAACTACTAATTGTACTGTTTCGCTTTCATTAGCATTAAGTATTACTCTATTTTTTTTAAAGTAAGGAAGAAGTAATTGATTTTCACTAGTTAAATTAATTATTTTTAATTCATTTGTTCTGTTTAAAACATCAACACTATATTCTGCAATTTCTCCCTTACAAACTTTATTCTCATATTCTGTTAATCTAAATCCATCAAAATTACTACATGTTCCAACTTCATATTCAAAAGTTAATGAAATATTATTGTCATAATCTTTTACTTCTACATTATAAGTATCGTTATCATTTGTACAAGTCATTGCACTAAGAGGAATAGATGTTTTTTGTCCTGGAGAAAGCCAAAAATTATTTTTTCCTAAACTTACTTCAAAATGATTATTGTATTTTAAGTCAAAACTAAAGTATTTATTTTCATTTGTTTTATTTTCAAGTTCTATTTGTGTAGTATATGAAGTACATTTTTCTAGGCATATTGCTACTTGTGGGGCTGAAAAAGAAAAATTTCCTGAACAATTTGTTTTTAGAACTACATTTTGATCTACACTTTTTCCACCACTATCTGTTGCTCTTATTTTAACCAAATTTGAAGTTAATGCATTTGTTTTTAAGTTACATGATAAATATTGATTATTATTTATTGTACAATCAATATTTTTATTTGTATTTTGATCTACTACAATAAATGTTAAATTGTTACCATCTTCAACATCAGTAAAATAATTTTTTAAATTAATTATTTGACTTTCATTCCCATAAATACATGTATTTGGAATTGGTGTTGTTGTTGGAGCAAAATTTGTTAATTTTATATTAAAATTTGTGTCATCTGTTTCGCCAAAAATATCAGTAATACTAATCACTAAATTTGTTGAGTTTTCAGAACATGTGTTAACATTACAAGATAAATAAAAATCATCTTCTATACTACAATTTAATAAATTTGTATTTGATTGTGTTACTAAATTAAAATCAACTGCATTTTTATTTTCATCATAACTATAATTTCTTAAATCTAAAAATTTTGTTAAATTTGTTGCACAACTTTTTATTTGATTAGGCACATTTATTACAGGCGGATTGTTTTTTACTGTTATTTTAAAAGTTTCTACCTTTTCTTTTCCGCACGGGTCAACTGCTTTTACACTAACTATTGTTTGTCCTAAATTTAAATCTGAATAACATTCTAAATATCTATTATTTACTACACTACATTTTGCTATATTATTATTTGTTAAAATACTTAAATTTAAATCACTTAATTGGTTATCTGGATCACTTACATGATTCCATAAATCTATTGTAAAATTTGAATTGTAAGAAATTTCTTTATCAAGTAAATTATTTATTCTTGGAGATGCACTTTGATCACAAGTAGGTTTTCCTGTTGGAGTACAATTTATTGTTACTGAAATTATTCCGTGACTGTCAACTGTTGAAAGTTTTACAGTATTTGTTTGATTTAAAACTACTGTTGCTGTACCTAATGTTTGTTGGTCAACTCCACAAAAAGTTAAACCATTAGGGTCTCCTGAATTTGCATATTTATCTTGGGTTGTTCCTATTTTAACTCCATTTAAATAAATCGAAGTTACTTCTTGATTTTGATGATTTGGGTCTCCACCTTGACCAAATGCAGTTAATTGAACATAAGCATTACAAGTATGTTCTCCTATTGAATTTGATGTTACGGTGTATGAACTTGATGACCAAGCTTGTTGAAGTGCTTGTATTCCACTTGATTGACAATAACTTTTTACGCTACAATTAAAACCATTACTACAATTTAGGTTAAATGTTTGAGCATTTGCAAGAACTGTAAATGACATTATTATTAATAAAATACCAAGAATTTTGAAAATATTATTTATTTTAAAAACCATAATAAAACCTCACTAAACCCTCTTTACTATTCTAACTACTAATGCTACAAATAAAACTAAAATTAATAAAACCAAAATTGTTATTGCACTAACTTCAACAACACTATAATCACCTAGCGAGAATAGTGAGTTAACTGCTCCTGCTCCAAAAAATGTAAAAAAAGAATTTGCATTATTTATAAATTCGCTGCCAAAATCAGCACCTTTACTTTGCTCGTGAAATCTAAATAATATTTTTCTTTCTTGGTGTTCTTCATTTAATTTTACTTCAACTTTTGATTCAAGTTCTGTGTATGAATCATATTTATTAAAAATAATTATTTTTGCCAAAACTGTTGTGTTTGCTGGAACTTTATTTGGAGCAAAGGTTTGTGAAACTGCACTTGAAAAGAAATTAACTGTTAAATTTTTTTCATAATTTGAAGTGTTTGTTATTTCTATGTAAAATTCAGCACTTCTATCTACATCAACAACTGTTGGCGTTTCTAAAACTAGTGCATTAGCTAAAGATAAAAATAAACACGCAAAAATTACCATTATCAAATAATTTCTCATATTGTCAACACCCAAACTGTTTCGCCAGTTTACATCGACACTATTTTCGCTTTTTGCTCAATAGTGAATGCTTCGCAAACTGCAAAACTCTAGTAACTAACTTTAGTTACAAAGTTCTTACATATTTGGTGTTGAACTTATTTATAAACCTTACGAATTCACTGGAAAAGGTTAACTTGATGAAATTGAATTAATTTTAAGAGAATTAGGCAAAGCGCCCCACAAAGCACCAGTATCTGCTTCAACAGCAATAATAAGCTTCTTTGAATTACCAATATCAAATTCAAGAGTTTTTATCTCATCAAGAGAAAATGAACTAAAACCAGTAGATGTTATAATTTTATTACTACCAACAGTAAATTTATTTTCTTTATCGCCAACTTTAATCATAAAACTTGATCCATTATCCCACAAACCAGAAGAAGTATTTATTCCAAGCACAGATTGAAATTGTTTAGAATCAACATTTAATACTGGACAGCTTGAAATACTTGTTGAAAATATTCTCAAAAAATCTCCAGATTTAGTAGCAGAATAAGTATTACCACTAATAATAACTGTACTAATACCATATTGATCTGTTTGAACATTTACCGGAACTGACTTATAAAAACAATAAAATTGACCATTGCCTAAAGACATATTTGAAAAACTAATATTAGCATAATCTTGAGATGAAACTGATCCTGAAGCAGAACCTGAACCACTTGGCTCTGTTTGCGAACTAAGAGTATTGTTTGTAACAACACCGTCAACAACACTTTTATTTAAAAATCTTAAATAATAAACTAATGATTGACCAGTTGGAGCTTCAGTTACTTGGGCAGTATTTGGAACTGAAGGCAGAATAACTGTTGCTTCAAGTTCTCTTGCAAAAACAAAAGTTAATGAAACTACTAACATTAATATTAGCAAAACTGAAACTAATTTTTTATCCATATTACCACACATATATTGTTTTTATTATTTTTAAATTTACTTATTTGGAAGTTTAACTGTTATTTCCCAAGGCCAATGTTGACTATTTTCAGACCCATTAAAATATAAAAATAAATCCTGAATATAACAAGTCCCATCCACCTCACAAACTCCTTCAAGTCCACCTTCAATAAATATTTTTATTTTATTTCCTTGTAGCCAAATTTTATTATTTCCAATTTGTTTAAGTGCACTTCCTGAAGCTATTGTAGTTCCTTCCCAAGCAGGATATTCATCGTTTCCATTGTTAACTTGTGGGAAAAATCTTGAAACTTTCTCATCATTTACATATAATTTAGAAACAAATTCTTGCATACTATCTGCACTAAAACCCCACTCATTAGAATAATATTTTACCCAATCATCTGAAAAATTTTCTAAATTAATTGTTATTGTATCGCCATCAGAGCTAACTCCACTTATATCACCTACCGAAACTGATTTATCTGTTAAAAAAATATAAGCTGGTATACCTTCATGCAAAGATTTTACTGCAATTGCATTTTCTGTTTTATCAAGACCATCTAACATTGATATAAATGTTTGACTATCATTTAAACCAAAGACATTTCTTAAACTATTTTTAATAGTACTATTTAAACTATCAAGTTTTTCAAGCTCTAAACCCAAATCAGTTCTCAATTGATCCCTTATTCTTGCACCATCTGGATTAAATCTACCATCATCGTCCAAAAAAGCTCTCAAAAACCAGTCATTACATGGAGAAACAGAATCGCTTGAGTTTGGATCTTCAAGAATTCCTGGAGCAGCACCACATTGATTTTTTGAAATAAATTCAGTAGAGCCTTTTAAATTTGGAAGTAAAACAAGACTGTTAACTTTTGCTCTAATTTCAACCATATATAATTTATCACCATTTAAATTCAATTGAGATAAATCACAAATAATCTGCGAATCATTTTTAATCAATCTACAATCACCATTTCCAACTTGCGTTAATCCATCTGCTTTCCATTCATGAATATAATAAGTTACTGATTCAACAACTTCATTATTTTCTTCTAAAAAATTATTAATTATAGTATCAAAATAAAGGCCAGCAGCCTTACCACTACCAAAGTTTAATATTGAAAAACCAAATCTCCCAACATTATATCCAACACCACTTAAAGAACTCCAATTACCTGCTTCTGATTTAAATTTTTTAAATGCAATCATTGAATCAAGAACTGCAGTATATGGCCCTTCAACATATAATATTAATTCTCCAGTTTTCCATTTTCTTGAATCTGGAAAATCACTAGGATATTCTGCAACAACAAAATTTACTTCACTTGGAATTTTAAATTGAATAATTTTGTTTCTTTGAGGAAAAATTCTAATTCTATTTCCAAATTCATCAGATTCAAACATAGCCGCATCAAAAAACACATTTTTTCTTGCATCACTATTAAACATCATTGATGGAAAAACTCCAAATCCCCTATTTGATGTCATGTCATTCATACTTTTATTAAACCAATACCAATCAATAGCATTTTCGGCACCTGCTGATAATAATCCAGCTAAAAGACCAACCCCAACTTTTGGAGCAATACTTGGTGTTAATGCTGCACCAATACCTCTTGCAAAAGAATTTTTTGCAGAATTTAAAGCAGCAGTTTTAGCAGTAACTGACGCAGTACTAGATAATATGCCTTTATTAATTAGAAGTCCAGCCATATTTACTACCGCACCATAAGCTGCACCTTGCCCAGTATTAATCGCAATATCACTAATATCTCCTCCCCCAATAGCAGTAGCGGCTCCTGCAACAATTCCTCCAACAATAGCACCTTGCTTTGCTGAAGCACGTAATTCACCAGCAACTATTCTAAATTTAGATGGCTTTTTTTCAGCTAACCAATCAATTTGATCATCTGGCAAAAATTCCCCACCACCAACATATCTACCTTTAATATCATCAACAGCATCAACTAAGGACCTAGCAGAGTTAGCTCTTGAACTTTGCGCTGCAGCACGCTGAACACCTAATTGTTGACTAACCGTTTGACTAATTCTTTTTGAGTCAACACCAGCAAAATCACCAAAAGTTGAACCTCTTGCAGCGTGTTCAGGTTTTAAAGTTAAAATAACTTTATAAGGTTGAAATGGCCCCGACGGGTGTTCAACACGAATATTATAAAATCTTTTTACCCTATCCATTTCAGGCTTAACATCAATACTTAACCAATTTTTTTTAATTATTTTTGGATCTGTTTCACCATATGCATAAGGAGACGTTATGTATTCAGGTGCTGGAAAAGAATGACTACCCCACGCAGCTTGTATAACTTTTGCTGCTTCATCACCACTAATACCTCTTGCAGAAACTTCAATAGTTTTTTGAAGCAACTGGTCAAATGGGCTAGAAAAAACAGTAAAAGAAATTAATATTAAAAATAAAACAAAGAATAATTTTCTCATTAAACACCACACTCATCAACTGCTTGTGAAAATGACGCTTCAAAAATTGAATAGTCATCATAAACTTTAACAACATCTATGTTTAATGGTTTGAAAAAAGAATAATGGTTGTTATAAAACTCTTCATTTTTCAAATGTATTTCAAATAACTTATAATAATCTTCTAACAAAACATTACTTACCGAATCTAAACCACTTGGAAAAATACAATTAGCCGCATCAAGAGAATAATTTGAAATTACACT
>CAZOVD010000016.1:0-21280 GCA_964583285.1 uncultured archaeon | reverse complement strand
AATAATTCAATTCCAACTTTTGAAGCAGCAATTGCTTTTGCACCAATTCCACCAACAGAACCAATTGATCCATCACTATTTATTGTTCCAGTAATACCAACTTTTTGATTTAATTTTCTTTCAGAAAGAACAGCATAACTTAAAAGCGCCATTGCAGCACCAGCACTTGGCCCATCAACTTCACTAGCATTTGCTTTTATATCAAAAATAAAATTCCTTTCTCTTGCACTAACTCTTGATCTGCTTTCAGCAACTTTAACAGCAATATTTCCTGTTG
Organism: uncultured archaeon; assembly: GCA_964583285.1. Taxonomy (GTDB): domain Archaea; phylum Iainarchaeota; class Iainarchaeia; order Iainarchaeales; family JAAZKV01; genus JABIDZ01. Next base: position 21,003 of record CAZOVD010000016.1, on the reverse strand, counting down.
TTTGAGTATCTTTACCAACTAAAGAATTTGAAGTAATAAACGCAACATCACCATTTCCAGGAATTGTGTATAAAAATAAATCTGCAACTATTCCTCTGTTATCTTCAGTTACTGCAAAAATTTTTATATTTTCTTGTGAAAGAACTCCAAAAGTACTACTCACAAAAAATAATAAAACTAAAATAACTAGGAATATTCTTTTATTCATTAAAATCAATATAAAAAAGATTTAACTAATTAATAAAGGTTTTTGAGCAATGAAATTAATTAAAAAAATAATTGTTAGGGAGAGGGACCTAAAAACATCCTATGATGGACACCTCTCTAGTTGGTGAGCACTTGCCCTCTTTTAAACCCTAACTTTGAAATACCTCTCTACAATATTTCCGTTAATATAATATGCAATCATATTAATAAATTTTATTAGAATTTTATAACTGAATAAAATTTAATCTACAATCAACGAAATTAAATCCAAATAAATTAGAAGAATTAGACCAATGTCATTCTTATTTATTTTAAATTCACTAACTAAGCCAAAAAATAGTTTTTAGATTTAATAATAAAGTTACAACAAAAACTTTGGAGCAAAAATAAATTACAAAAAAGGTTTTTGCGTGGGTTTTATTCCACGCAAATACGTATTTGTATTTATCCAAATAATGCTCCAAGTCCTGCTGCAGCTTCTTCTTCTGATTTAGCTTTGTCTTCTGCGCTATCTTCTTCTTTAGCTACTTCTGCTGCTCCACCTTGAGCTGCTGAAGGTGCTGCTTGAACCATAGCGGCTTTTTCAATAGCTTCATCAATGTTTATATTCTTTATCGAAGCAACTAATGCTTTAACTTTTGCAGAATCAACTTCTACACCAGTAGCTTTTAGTATTGCTTCAACTCCTGCTTCATCAACTGATTTTCCAGCTGAGTGAAGTAACATTGCTGCGTATACGTATTGCATATTTCCACCTCACAAAAATAATTAATTACTCTCTTTTTTTTCTTCAGAATTTGCCTGTTCGCTTATTTCTTCTGCTTCTTTATCAATTTCTGAAATATCATTTTTAACTTCTGCATTATTTTCTACAGAAACATTTTCTTTATTTACATCATTTGATTTACTATCTAAACTAACTACATTATTAATTGCATTTGAACTTCTTTGTGCTTTAATAACAATTAATTCAGTACTTTTTTCATTAAAGTATTCTGCTTCAACACTTAAATTCAAAGCACTTTGATATGCTTTAATAAATTTATTAAATAATTCTTCTTCATCAATGTCAAGTGCATCACTAGTATAGAAATCATTTGTTTCTTTTTCAAGCACACCTAAAACTTTCATACCAATTTTCATTGGTTTCATATTAAGCTTTGAAAGTACATCAGCAACATCTTTTGAAACTTCTTCGCCTTTCTTTGTAACAATTTTATCAGAAACAACTGAAATAGTTGGTCCTTGAACGGCAACTTTAAGTCCTGCTGCTTTTAGTGTTGATAATGCTGGTCCTGGAGGAAGACCTGTGTCTCCTGCTTGGATAGTAATATCAGCATCAGCAATATCTCCTTCTTTTGCAGTTGCTTCACCTTTATTTTTTTTAATAAAACTAAATAATTCAAAAGGATTCTTTTTTGAAAATATTACTGCAATACTTTCTTTAATTAAAGGATCTAATTTTTTTGTATCAATACCACTTTCTTCAAAAGCTTTTTTTACAACTCTTGTTTTTGCAACTATTATTTTTGCATTAGTATCAAGTCTTTTTCTAACAAGTGACATTATATTTGCTGGAAGTTGATCTAAAGTTGCAATTGCAATTACTGGATACTCTTTTGTTAATGCAATTATTTCTTCTCTTTTAATATTCTTCCATTTCTTATCGTGTGAAGTCATTGTAATTCACCCACTTTAACTGGAGAACCCATTGTTAATTTTATATAAACATTTTTGATATTTTGTTTCTTTTGAGGAAGAGTAGGCATTAATGTGTCATAAATTGCAAGCATATTTTCTACTATTTGCTCATCTTTCATATCTTCTTTTCCAACAACACTATGAACTACTGGCATGAATTTTCCTTTTTTATTACTAATAGTAACTTGTGTTTTTGCAGTAGCTAAAGTTTCTTCAAAAGTAGCCACATTTATTATTGGTTTTGGCATTTTTCCTTTTGGTGCTAAAAGTTGTCCTAAAAATTTTGCAACAGTAAGCATTACTGGACCTTCAGCAAATAATGCATCATAATTAATTATTTCAGCAATCTTTTGTTTATTTTTTGCAAGAGCCTCTATTTCACTTTCCTTTATAACTAAATCAACTTTTCCTTTTAATTGATTAATAAAAGCATCAGATTTTGCAAAAACAAGAATTTTTCCACTACCTTTCCCAGTTGAATGTGGCAGAGAAACTTTTACACTTATTTGATTTTGTGGCTTTTTCATGTCAAGCCCAGTAAAATTAATCATCATTTCTACACTTTGCAAAAAATTTCTCTTTTTTGAAACTTCTTTTATTCTTTTAACTGCAACAAGTGCATCTTTTTTTCTCATTTTTAACACCTTCCGCCAAAGCGGTGTATTTCCAAAATTTTGGAAAATCGGCCCCTGATCCAAAGATCAAAATTAGGGCATTATAATTTATTTTCAATATGAAAGGTTTTTAAAGGTTCTTTGTAAATTTTGAAATTAACAAGTATTACCTTCAACCCAAGAACAAGTTGACATATTTACAAATGTGTTTGTTGCTAAATTTTGGTTAGAAGAATCATCACAATTAATTCTGCCACTAGAATATGCTTCATTACAAACAAAAACATTATTTAGATTATTATCAATACTATTATTATAAAATTGTATTCCATTTACTAAATTATTAATATTAATATTATGCAAATAATTATTTGAACTATTAATTAACAAAATACCTCTTTCTCCAAAAATAAAATTAATATCAGTAATAAAAGAATTATTTACATTATTAAAACCGATTTGGCCGCCTTCTAAATTACCATAAATAGATGTTCCAAAATCACTAATAGTTCCATTTTTTATAACAATATTATTTACATTATTAGCAATAATACCAAAATCATAACTTGCAATTCCTGGAGATATTGTTTTTCCATTTAAATCAATTGTCACATTACTTGAAGTTATATTAAAACAATTTTCTAAAGAAGAACTAATATTATTTTCAAGTTTATAATAACCTGGCTCATTTATTTCTTGACAGTCTGAAAGGTAAATTGTTAAATCTTCAAAATTTATATTAATATCTTTATTTGAATTCATTATTACTGTACTTGTTTGAGAGTTATTGTTTTCTGTGTTTGTCCAGTTAACAAAGCTCCATCCATTTTGAGAAATTGCTTCCAAATTAACTTCGGTTCCTGAAATAAAACTTAATTCATTAGAGTAATTTTGACCATTAACTTTTACTAAACCATCATTTCCAAAAATATTTATTTTTAGATTATATCTTGTTTGAACTGGATTTACCACCGTTTGGTCTATTGATACTGCTTCACTAACACATTCAAGTTTTATAGTAACTGTTTCTTTTTTTTCAATACCGCTTTTTGTTTTTAAATATAAATCATAAGTACAATTTTTAGTTTGGTTGCCTTCAAGACAAGCACAATTTGTATTTGGTAATGAAAATAATAAATTAGATCCTGAAAAAACTTTTCTATTATATGGAATTTCAACTTCATCAGTTGAGATTTTTGTTAATGTTAATTCTTCACCACTATTATTTTGAAGTGATAAAAGAGCTGTTCCTTCATAATCAAGAACTGCTTCACGAACAACTATTCCTGAGGAAGTAACTGAATTAATAACTCTAGAATTATCAACTACTTGACCACCAGCACCAAGAAAACCACTAGAAATACCAACAATAACTAAACCAATAATAACAACAATGGACAAAACAACCAAATACTCAATTGTTCCTTGACCACTATTTTTATCAGACAAATTAGAAATAAATTTCATTATATACTTGATTGCTAAGTAATATATAAAAATAACTAAAAGAAATTTGATAAGTTCACTTAGAACTTATCATTAAATTTTCCAGCTTTAATATCAGCAATAGTGTCTTTTGCTCTTTTGCCTTCTACAGTAACACCCATAGAGTTACAAACACCAATTATTTCACAAGCTGCTGACTTCATTGTCATTGAATTAATTGCATCCATTTTTTGTTCTGCAATTTTTTTAACTTGTTCAATAGTTAAATTTCCAATAACTTCTGTTTTTGGATTAGCTGCTCCTTTTTTTGCATTAACTTCTTTTACTATCAATGCACTTGTTGGAGGAAGTCCAACTTTTATATCAAAAGTTTTATCTCCATTAATTGTTATTGTTACTGGAACTTGCATTCCATCAAAACTCGCAGTTTTTTCATTTATTTTTGCAACTACTCCCCCAATATTAACACCAGTTGGTGCTAATGCTGGTCCTAAAGGAGGTCCGGCATTTGCTTTGCCACCACTAACCATTACTTTTATATCTCCCATAATATCATTCTCCAATTTTTATGAAGTTTTTTCCTTATTTTTTAAATTGTGTAACTGTAAGTTCCGGATCTTACTCATCCAAGGGCACTTTCAGTAGCCCATGAAATTGAAAAACAATTTCAATTTTCGCAAAACCTTTTTTAAAACCAAGCAAACTAAAGTTTGCGGGTTTAATGAAATTTAATTTCATCAAAAGGTTTAATTTATTATTTTTATATTCTCAGCTTTTATCGTAACTGGAATTTTTACTGCTGCTTCAAGTAATTCTAAAACTACTTCTTCCTTTTGAGCATTAACTCTAGTTATTTTTGCTTTTTCACCTTTAAAAGGTCCTGAAATTATTTCAACTTTTTGTCCTTCTGCAAGAGTTTTCATTAAAGGCTTTGCATCAAGCATATCAGAAAGTTCTTCAATGTTAACTGCGCCTTTTACTATTCCACTTCCGCGAACATGAGGAGTGTCAGTTATTCCTCTTCTAACTGTTATTTCATTATCAGCTTCAATTAAAATATAACCTTTAAGTCCTGGAACTACTGCAATTGAATAAATATTCAAATCTTCTTTTGATATCTTTGCACCTAATATGTCAACTACCATTTGTTCTTGATTAACTGTTGTTCTTACTGGAAAAATCATTTTTTATCACCTATAAACCTAATCTTGTAATTGCAAAAATAAATTGTACAATATAACCAACTATTCCAATTATAACAATACCTATCGCTATAATTAAAGCCATTCTTTTATATTCATCCCAAGTTGGTTTTCTTGAAACAACAAAAATTCTTCTTGCATCACTTATAAATTTTGTTAATTTTTCTTTTAAATTTAATTTAGGCATCATTATTATCACATTAAATTATACACTAGATAATGATTTTAACAAAGGAAAGGTTTTTAAATAAAAAGTTGAAATCAAAAACTATTATTAATTATCAATCTCTGTTGTGTCACTGCAAGCAATGACACATTAAGCGTTTTTTGGCGCGAACTCACGAAAGGGTTCAAAGAAAGGTTTAAAAAAGCAAATATTTAATTTGAAAATTAAAAAATTATTTTATTTAAAAAAAAAGAAATTTAAGTTAGGAAAAATTTTTCCTAACTCATAAACCAATATCATTTGCTTTAGCAAATGGTATGCACTTTTACTAATTTTTGAAGAAAAATTATGAAAATTCAATTCCAAGATCTATTTCACCTGGAGATTTTGTATCTTCAAGGTATGGGAATTTTCCACCAGCAATTACTACCATTGCTTGTATTTGATTTTTTGGCAATGATTCATCAACCATTGCTCCCCAAATTATGTGACTTTGTTGATGTATTTTTGTTGAAACTGTTTCAACTATCATTTCTGCTTCTCTTAGTGTCATGTCAGTCCCACCAACAACATTTACTAGCGCTCTTGTTGCATTAGTAATATCAACATTTAAAAGCGGAGAAGTTAATGCGTTTTCTACTGCTTCAAGGGCACGTGCTTCACTTGATTCTCCTCTTGTTGATTCACCTAGACCAATCATTGCAGCCCCACCTTTATTTAATATAGTTCGCAAGTCAGCAAAGTCAAGGTTTATTAGACCTGGTTTTGTTACCATTTCAGTAATTCCTTTTACTGCATTTGTTAATACTTCATCAGCTACTTTAAAAGCAGCATTTATTGGAAGGTCTGGTGCTATTTCAAGTATCTTATCATTTGGTATTACAATTATTGTATCAGTATACTCTTGTAATCTTTCAAGACCATACATAGCATTTTCCATTCTTTTTCTACCTTCAACAGTAAATGGGAGAGTTACTATTGCAATTGTTAAAGCTTTTAGAGCTTTTGAAATTTCTGCTACTACTGGTGCTGAACCTGTTCCAGTTCCTCCACCAAGACCGCATGTTATAAAAACTAAATCTGATTCACTTAATGAATCTCTTAATTCTTCAATACTTTCTTTTGCTGCACTTTCTCCTACTTGTGGATCACTTCCTGAACCAAGACCTCTAGTTAATCTTTTTCCAACTAGAAGTTTTTTATCAGATCTTGTTGAAAGTAAATCTTGAGCATCAGTGTTTACTGCAAAAGTTGTTGCACCTTTTATTCCTACTTCAGCCATTCTTTCAATAGTATTACAACCTCCTCCACCACAACCAACAACCATTATTCTTGCTTGGTTTGTTTCAAGCATTGCAACAAGTTCCTCATCAGTATGAGTTGATCTTCCTCTTTTAATAGGAACAACCTTTGCTTTACTTTTTGATTTAACTATTGATTTTGAACTAGCTTTTTTTGCATTAGCTTTATGTTCAGCTTGTGCTCTTGAAATAGCATTTCTTACTATATGATCCATTTTCTTCCCCCACTTTAAATAATATTATAAAAATCAGCCATAAAATTCTTTAAAAGCTTATTCTCAAAAATAGAATAAATAACCAAAAAAAGCCACTTTTTTACTTCTTACCATTAATTTTGCTAAGTTCTGACTCTATTTTTTTGATTTCTTCCCTTAAATGTTTTAGCTGAGAACTTGTTGATTGTTTTAATACGACCTGCTTTATTTCAAGAACATCTATTTGAATTTGCTTTATTTCACGTTCTGCTTTTCTGTCAACTAAATAATCATATTCTTGGCGTTTTCTATCTTCTTCTGATTGTCTATTTTGTGACATTAAAATTACTGGCGCTTGAATTGCTGCAAGACAAGATAAAAATAAATTAAGCAAAATAAAAGGATAAGGATCCCACACTCCAAAAATAATTGCCACAGTATTTAGCGCAGTCCAAATAATCAAAACAAATATAAAAAGTATAATAAATGTCCAAGATCCTGCTAATTTAGAAACTTTATCCGCGGCTTTTTGACCAAAAGTTAATTTCTTTTTTAAATTAACATTAGTAGTATTTTCTTTATTATTTGTTTTAGTTTCCATTAACTAAAAACGTAAATGTGATATATTAATATTTAGTTTTTAAAAAATTAAAAAATTATTAACTAATTAAATAAATCAAATTAATGTTTCCAAAAAAACATTGCAATTATTCCAGAAATTGAAATTGTTGCTGTTAGCGCAGTAATAGTACCAAAATCAATTAGTAAAAATAATATTATTAACATTAATATTCTTCCAAATGTAAGAGCATGTTCACGCATAACAAAAAATTCTAACTTATTTAGTTTTTTTGACATTTGCATTACTTTTGATTCAAAAGGAATTTCAACAAGTGGAAAAGTTATTCCCCCAAGTATCCACATTGAAAATATTTGAGAAATATTTATTGAAAGACCTCTTAAAATTAAAGTTAATGAAAATAAAGTAGCACCATTTTTTAATAATCCAAGAGCGATAAAAGTACTTTCTTTATGAACTACTAAATATAGCATTAAAACATAAAAAATATTTGATACTAAAGTTAAAAGACCAACTTCAAAATAATTTGTAACTATTAAAAAAACAAACAATGGCCAAAGATAATTTATGCTAACCATTACTGTTCCATGCGCCATAAATGGAATAAACATTTTATTGCGCATTTCAGAATAAATTTTTTTTACACTAAACGTAAATTTTTGTTTTGGTTTTATTTCTTTTGAAAGTAATAATGGAATTGTTCCAGCGAATAATAATAAAATTACTATTAAAAATAAATAATCAAAACCAGTAAGTAATATTATTAATCCGCCAATAAATGGGCCAATCACTCCTGCAATAGTCACCATTATTTTTATTGAACTTAATTCACTTGCAATTTTTTTTGATTTTGAAATAAAAGAAAATTCTTCATTAAACGCCATCCAAAAAAATCCTTCACTTATTCCAAAAATAATTCCTAAAAGTGGAATAAAATTTTCAAGTGGGGAAAGAGAGTTAAGTAAATAAAAAAATAAAACTGTTATTGGAGTGCTTAATAAAATTGTATGCATAGTTCCTATTTTCGAAGTTAGTTTTGCAGAAATTGGAAAAACCAGTGTCATTGTAATAAAATGAATTAATAGAAAAACTATTACATCAATTATTGAATTTTGAAGTGAATAAATATATGCTGCTAAAAATACTGAAATCATGGAAAGACCAAAATTTCTAATACCCATCATTAAGTAAAATTCGCTTAATGCATCTTTGTGTAATAAGTAATGAAATATTTTTCTTTCAGAGTGAGGCATTATAAGACAACTGAGTTTAGCAATATAAATCTTTTTGAAAGAAAAAATTCATTTATAAAGGCGCCTTTATAAAGGTTGCGTAGCATTTTTATATTAAATTGTGTCCTTTATAAACAAAATAAAGGCAGTGGGGTGTTAACTTTGAAATATACTGTTGTAAACATGGTTGCAGCTGCTTCTCTTGATCAAATGCTTGATCTTTATTCATTAGCAGTTGGAGTTCCAAATATAGAATATGAACCTGAACAATTCCCAGGAGCAATACTAAAAATTAAGGAACCAAAAGTTTCTATGTTATTATTCAAAAATGGAAAAATAATTTGTTCTGGAGCAAGTAGTGAAGCTCAAATTGAACAAGGAATAAGAAAAGCAAACAAATTAATTAGTGAAGTTCAAAAAGATATTAAAGTTAAAAGAAACGTTGAATTTGAAATCGTTAACTTTGTTGCAACTGCTTCTCTTGATATGAATCTTGATTTGTTTGAGGTTGCTATGAATCTTGATAATGTTGAATATGAACCTGAACAATTCCCAGGAGCAATACTGCGACTAGATGAACCAAAATTAACTTTTTTATTATTCAAAAATGGAAAAATGATTTGTGCAGGCGCAAAAAAAGAAGCTCATTTAAAGAAAGGACTTAAAATTGTTGAAGCAATGGTAATTGCAAAAACAAGTGCAAAAAAAGAACCTAAATCAAAGAAAAAGAAAAAAGAATAATTTGAATGGACACTAAACAGTGTTCATTATTCTATTTTTTAAATTATAATCCAAGTGCATTTTCTAATGTTATTTTTATTTCTTTAATATTAGTATCTTTTGAATATTGTTTATGATATGGCTCTAAAGACCTTGCTTATTTAGCGAAATAGTAAACTTTTTAAACCTTCAAGTATGAAATATAAATAAGGCGGCCATGCTGCGAGGGTAACACCTGGACCCATTCCGAACCCAGAAGTTAAGTCTCGCAAGGAATGGTCTGGTACTGCTCTTCGTAGTGGAACCTGCCGTACGCTGCCTTACTTTTTGTAATATTTTCTTTGGAATATATAATAGACAAATTGTTCATTTTGTAAAAATGGAAAATAAAAGTATTATTTATACATAACAAAAACAAAACTTTTTTATATAAAAATCCCCTTCTCTAATTAAATAAAAAAACTAGGAGGTTTTTGTATGAATAAAATATTATCACTATTTTTTATAATTGCAATTATTTCATTATTGCCAACTGCTTTTGCAGAAGAAAATAATAATGAAATTGCAGTTACAACTAGTGTAGAAATTGATGTTAACTTAGGTACTACTGATACTAATGAAGGTAGTACACAAGGTACAAATGAAGAAAATGAAACAGAGGAAATTGAAACTGAGGTAGAAACTAAAGTTGAGGTAGAGAATAATGAAGAAGTAGATGAAGCAACTCTTTCTGAAATAAGAATAATGAGTGAATCTACTATTGGCGCTGAAATGAGAATAAAACAATTACAAAGAGCTGCTACTAGAGCTGAATTAACTGGCGCAAGAGTTATTGAAGTTTTAATTGCAAACGATGCTAATGCAGAGGAAGTGAAAAAACTATCTTTAATTCATGCTGAAATTGTTTTAATAAAAGAAGAAGCATTTAGCCTTGATGCATCAAGTACAATTGCAGTAGAAGATTTTGTTGCTGTTAAAAGAAGTTTAATGAGAGCAATTAGTGAATTTAGAAAAATTGCTGCACCACTTTTAACAAGTGAACAAAAACAAGAAATAACTGCAAGTATTCGCGCAAATTCAGAAATAAATGAACTTAATGCAGAAGTTATTGCAAGAATCAGAGAAGCTAATGCACTTCGTGTAGAAAATGCGTTAAAGAGAATTGATAAATCAACTCCTCTTTTAGCACAAGCAATTAGAAATGGAGAAATTACTCCACAAGAAATACGAACTAGAATAACTAACGAGTATAAAAGTGCTACAAATGAAGAATTGCTAAAAGCAAGAGCAGAAATAAGGGCAGAAATAAATGCTCGTGCAATAATCCATAGAGATATTGCTACGCAAGTAGTAAATAATAACTTAGATAGACAAATACAAAGAATAGAAAACAGAACTAAAAACATCCCTGATGATTTAAGCGAAGAACAAAAAAGATTACTTGAAATAAGAGCACAAAATACAATAAATAGATTAAATAGTATCAGACCTAGTGCTGATGTAAATCAAGAAATTAGAGGGAGGGCTAACTAATGAAAAGAATAATTTCAATATTAATAGTACTAGCACTAATTGGTTTGTTATTTGGTTGCACAAGTCAAACAGAAATTGATGATGAAACAAACAATGAAAATCAAGATGGTTCTAATGAAGAAACAACACTAGATAATGAGATATCAAATGAAATAGAAAACACAGTTATTGATGAAAACGATGACATTGATGTTGGCGAAATGTTTTAGACCAATATTAATTTAACAAAGACGGGCACAAATAGTTGCCCGTTTTTCTTTTTTTTATATAACTTTTCTAAAAGCAATTGTTTTTATTTTTAAAAAATAATACTATTTAATGGTTAGGAAAAAAACCTTTGTAACTTCTTTAATGCATTCAAAACCAAAAAAAGGGAAAGTGACAATTAGAAACGCAAACATTGAGAGAATAAGTGTTATAAAACAGTTAGCTCAAAAAGGAAAAAAAGTTGTTTTAGTCGTACCAAAGAACATAGATCCTATAAAAGATCCTTTTGTAAAACAAGTATTGCAACTTGGAAAAAATATTAGAATAATGAAAGTATCAAATGATAGCATATATTTAAATTATTGGCAAAGAGATGTTTTCACTAGATTAGTTGATAGATTTTACAATAGAGATCGTGCACAAGATGTAATAGCAAAAGTTGCTCCACACTTACAAAGATATTTTGGAGAAGGTGGTAGAGTAATTAATCTTGGAAATATAAATGGAAAACCAAGTGTTATATTATCAAATTCAGTACAAGAACTTGGTATTTCAAATAATGCAGAAATACAAACACAAATTATGCAAGAAATACAAATGTTAAAAAGAAGGGGATTTAATGTTTTTGAACTTAGTGGATTTAATTATAGTCCATACGGAAGAAAAGGAAAACCGAGTTTAAAAAGAGAATTTTTTTGAACACCTTGATGTTTTTATTAACTCAATCCCTGGCAAAAAAATATTAATTGTTGATCCAGATTATTTAAGAGCCAATCTAGAAAAAATAAAAAAAATTTCAATTGTGACTGAGTTTAAAATTATTGAAATACCAAAATCAGAAAAATATACTTATCCATCAAATATACTACATCTTAGTGATAATGAAATTATTATGAATGCTGACGCTAAAAAAACAATAGAATTATTAAAGAAAAACGGCGTTAATGTATATGCAACACCAAAAGGAATAAGAGCAAATTTAACCATGCGAGGAAGTGTTGGATGTTTTGTTAATATTGATTAATGATAATTATGAATATATTTAAATTTTTTGAACCGGACTATAAAAAACTAAGTTGGTTTTTTATTATTTTTTTTATTGCTCAATTATACTTATTTGTAATAATGCCATTTGTACCATCACAAATTCTACAAGGCTTTATTGGTTTTTTGCTTAACCCCGCAACAATATTACTTCAAACTACTCGCGGAATGGAAGAATCAATAGCAATGCCAATTGCAAATACTATTAATATACTTTGGAATTATATTCTTGCAACAGTTATCTCAAGAGAGATAAAATAAAAAATTTGTTTTAAAAAAATGTACAGTTGTCGAACTTTAAAGAATTTTGCACACACTAAAAAGGTTTATAAAAGAGATAAATATTAGTTCTCATAGAGGGTGATAATAAATGCCAATATTAATTCAAGAACACTTTAAGTGTATTGGTTGTGGAGCTTGCGCTGCAATAGAACCAACTGATTGGGAAATGCAAGGAGACAAAGCTGTAATAATTGAATCTGATAAATTTGAAAATGAAATTTATGAAAAAAAAATTGATGATTTAAGACAAAATGAAGATGCAGCTAGTGCTTGCCCAGTAAATTGTATTCATATTAAAAAAGATGAATAATTTTCTAATTAATTCCCTCTGAAACAGTTCAGGGGGAAAAAAATCTTTCTAAAATAGGAAATTTTGTTTTAACTTTTAAAGTAACTAAAGAAGAAATTATATTTTGATGATAATTTAACACACCACAATCAAGTATATAAAAGTAAACTCTATTGAGTACTCTAAGTACGAAAATAGTGCCCGAATGCCGCCTGGCTGGGCAGGCGTGACAATCCTTTTTAAGTATTCTGTTATTTTATTTTAATATAATTCTTGCGTGTTGAAAATGGATATTAATAATATTAAACAAAAAATCTGGGAAAATAGACTAATTATTTTTGCACTAATAATAATATTCTTTTTAGCAATTTCTATTAGAAGTGATATTGTTCGCTTTGAAGGAAATTATTTATTTGAACCAGATGCATACTACCATGCAAGGTTAGTTCAACACCTAGCTGTTGATGGATATATTCCACAAATTGACCCTAATGTTTATTATCAAGTAGAGGGCGGAATGGGGCACACTTCTATTGAGTTTCAACACATTACAATTTACTTTATTTATTTAATTTTATCACTTGGATTTTATAGTAAAGAAGCACTTGCGCTTGCAGTTCAAATTGCACCCATATTTTTTGGTTCAATTATAAGTGTTTCAATGTACTTTTTAGCAAAAGAAATTTTTAATGATAAAAGAATTGGTTTAATCACTGCATTTTTAGCAGCAATAACTCCTGCATTTGCGTATAGAACAATGGCCGGCGCTGAGGGAAATGATTCACTTGGTTTTGTTTGGATGGTTATTGGTTTTGTATTTTTAATTCGTGCAATAAAAAATAATGATTTAAATAAAAAAGAACTACTTAATGCAACTCTTGCGGGAATATTTTTTGGACTTATGGGAATTACATGGAGAGCAAACATATTAATCCCATTAGTTTTAATTCCAGCTGCGATTTTAATGTTGATTTTTATTAGCGGAAATAGTAATTCTAAAAAAGAATTAATAAAATCTGAGCCATTTAATTTCATTGTAAAAATAGGCATTTCACTTGGAATTTATACAATAATTTCAACAATATATGGTTTATTTTCTGATGGTTATGCTGATGCTTGGTTTTTATCATTAACAAGAAGTATTAGTGGAGTATTAAAAGTTTCTCCTGAAATAATTTTAGTACTTGGAATTATTGTAACAATTGCTTTTGTAGCAGCTTGTTTCTTTATTTATTACTCAAAAAAAGATATAAAAGAATTAACTCCAACAATAGTTATTTCAGTTTTATATTTAGGTTTACTTTTTACCGGATTTGTTTTTTTAGTAGAAGATGATCTTTTTTATAGGGGAGATGGAAGACAAAGTATAGCATCTTTAGTTGGTGAGGAAAGTATTGGTAACCAATTTTTTGGAACAAAATATAATTCATTAATAATACTTCCAATAATTGCACTAATATTTTTCCCAATTAGTTTACACTTTTTTAAAAGAAAAGATTCACACACACAAATATTACTTTGGTTTTGGGCATTAATTACTCTTGCAATGGCATGGTATAAATTAAAATTCACTTTCATATTTGGACTTGGACTTGTTGCAGGAGCTGCAATAACTTGTTATTTAATTTTTGAACTTATTAGAAAATATAATTTAAATAAAGGTATTGAAGGAAAAACAACTATAATTGCATTTGGATTTTTATTAATGATAGGAATTGGAGGAAGTGACTTATATTTAACACAATTTTCTCCATTTGCAAATTCTTCACCATACTGGATAGAAACAATGGACTGGATACAAGAAAACACTGCTAGTGATGCTAAATTTTTTAATTGGTGGGGAGATGGACACCAACTTGCTTTTGTAACTGAAAGAAAATTTTCAAGTGATAATAGAAATGCAAGTAATGAGGCAAATGCACTTTATGCAGAATTTAACATTACTACTAGTGTAGAGAGAGGGTATCAAATAGTAAAAGAAGAAATTGGTGCAGAATATATTATTTTACCATCAAGTAATTTCTTTTCAGGACCAACTTATGAATTCTATTTTAATAATTCTGTTGACTCAAGATTAGGCGCAAAGTATGGGGACTTTCAGTCAAGAGTAATTGATTGTTCTACTGGATTACTTGGAATAAATTGTGGTGGACAAACAATACCAACTGAACAATATAGTGCATTTGGTAGTGAATGGAAAAATACTCCTAGTGATTTTTTTAACGGACAAGTACCAATATTTTATTATGCTGGAAAAGATCAATTAATTATTTTAGGACCAACTTATAATCAAACTAATTTAGCAAAAGTTTATTTTAATTCTAGCGAAACACAAAACTATTATGAAGAAGTATTTTCTCTACGCGGAATGAAAATATTTAAAGTTAAATAACCGGCAAAATGCTCTAGTTTTATTTAAAAACAATAAATTTAATAGTTTCTATTGATAAATATGAGTAGTGATTATATGAAATTTAAATTTTCTGCAGTTATTACTAAGGGCGATATTGCATATGTTGCAAGTTGTCCAGAACTTGGAGTTGTAAGCCAAGGAAATAATGAAGAAACTGCTTTAGAAAATTTAAAAGAAGCTATTGAATTATATCTTGAAGATGAAGATGTAAGAAATAATTTAACTAAAAATCCAGTAAAAAAAGCAAAAATTACTACTCTTAGCATAAGTGCTTAGAGTGGTTTTAATGAAAATAATATCTGGAAAAGAACTAATAAAAATTTTAACAAAAGAAGGTTTTGCAGTAGTTAGAACTCGTGGAAGTCATGCAAGACTTAAGAAAAAAACAACTGAAAAAATTTTAGTAACAGTTGTACCATTACACAAAAAACTAGATATTGGAACAATGAATGCAATATTAAAACAATGTGAACTTAATAAAGAAATTTTAGAAAAATAAATTTAATTAAATAAAAGAAACCATTATAAATTTAACCAAATATAACTAATTATAGGTGATTAAATGTATACTACTTTAAGAGTTGAAAATAAAACTAAGGAAAAACTTGATAAATTAAAAGAATACAAAAGAGAAAGTTATGATGAAATATTAAACAGAGTTCTTGAATATATGCCACAAGTAAAAGAACCCTTAATTGAAGAATTATTAAACGATGCTAAAGAACATGACAAAAAAAAGAACAAAAAAACATATACAACTATTGAAGAATTAAGAAAAAAAATAGAAGCTGATTAAATGAGTTTTAAGTACGAGCTTTCAGAAGAATTTGAAAAAACTCTCAAAAAGTTAAATAAAAAACATAAACCACTTTATATTGCAATTATTAAAAAAATCGGGGAAATAATTTCAAGAAATAATAACTCAATAGATTTTTACAAAAATCTTAGAAACGATTTAAGTGAATTTAAAATAGTTCATGTTCTAAAACATTATGTAATTTTTTTTAAAGTTTATAAAAAAGAAAATAAAATTTATTTTCAAAAAATCAGACACCATGCTGAAGCATATTAAACTTTTGGCGAATCTCTTCGCCTTTGTAAAGCAAGGGCTGCCATCGGCGCCCAGAACTGAGTAGGCTGTTTTTCTAAAGTAAGTGCTATTGAGTCCCAATAGGACGAAATGCACGGATCGTAGACAAATCCTTTGTCTTTGTAAAGCAAGGGCTGCCATCGGCGCCCAGATTGCAGGCGAATCTCTTCGCCTTTGTACTAATATATTTATAAACAAAAAATTACTCTAATTTATTATGTTTTGGTTAATTCCTTTAGTAATTTCTATTATTTTAGTAGTTTTATTAATTCCTCCTTTTATTAGAAGAATGCACGCGCAAGGTTTTCTTGGAACTGACATAAATAAATTTACTAAACCAAAAATTGCAGAACTTGGCGGAGTAATTGTTTTTTTAGGGTTTACTGCTGGCTTATTTAGTGCAATATTTATTTCAACATATTTTAATTTTTTTACAATAAATCTAAATTATTTACTTGCTGCATTTTCCACAATCGCAATAATTGCTTTTATTGGTTTTATTGATGATATTATTGGTTGGAAAAAAGGAATTAGGCAATGGCAACACGCAATTTTTCCAATATTTGCTTCACTTCCCTTAATGGCAATAAGCATAGGAAAATCATCCATAGTAATTCCTCTTTTTGGAAGTGTTGATTTTGGAATTTTTTATTCTATTTTAATAATACCAATTGCAATTACGGGGGCAGCTAATGCATTTAATATGCTTGCGGGTTTTAATGGCCTTGAAGCAGGGCAAGGAATAATTTTAACTAGTGTTTTAACAATAATAGCTTTTTTTAGTGGGCAAACAACAGCTTTTATTTTAGGAATAACTATGATAGGTGCATTGGTAGGATTTTTATTTTTTAACTGGTACCCTGCAAAAATCTTTGGGGGAGATTCACTTACA
The DNA here is from genome assembly GCA_964583285.1 of uncultured archaeon. Taxonomy (GTDB): domain Archaea; phylum Iainarchaeota; class Iainarchaeia; order Iainarchaeales; family JAAZKV01; genus JABIDZ01. Next base: position 3,890 of record CAZOVD010000016.1, on the reverse strand, counting down.
TTAATGGTTGGAGCAAACCTTGCAGTAATGAGCATCTTAGGAAATATGCAAACATTTGGAGCTATTCTAATTTCATTATTTTTTATTGAATTTTTAATAAAAGCAAAACACAAATTTAAATCAGAATGTTTTGGCGTTCCTAGAAAAAGTGGTGTATTAGATGCTAATCCTAAGGGTGGAAGCTTAACACAATTTATTTTAAAAATAAAACCGATGAAAGAAACACAAGTTACTTTAACTATACTAGGTGTGCAATTACTAATCGGAATAATTGTTCTTGTAATTTATTTTGGTGGTAGAATTTGAAAAAAGTTGCTTTTAAGTATTGGCCAAGAGAAGCTGATGCAAAGGACCATTTTTTTAAAAATATTTTAAAAGAAAAATTTGATGCTCATTTTACTAGTGTGAAAGAAGCTGATATAATATTTTTTTCTATTTTTGATGGTAAAAGTAAAAAAGAAATTCCAAAAATTGATTTTAGTGGAACAAAAGTTTTTTTTACTGGAGAAAATGTTCGTGTTGATATGAAAAAAACTGATTTTGCATTTGGTTTTGATTATGAAGAAAAGGTTAAATCAAAGAATTATTTACGTTTGCCACTTTATGTTTATTATGGAGCAGGAGAAAATTTAATCAAAACAAAAAATTATAATCCAAAAAAAATATTAGAATCAAAAACTAAATTTTGTAATTACGCATATTCAAAAGATGCAAAAGAAAGAGTAGAATTATTTAAAGAGTTAGGGAAATATAAGAAAGTTGATGCTCCTGGCAAAAGTATGAATAATTCTCCACCAATATTACCATCTAAATATACTAATTTTGTAAAATTAGTTCAAAAAATGGAGTCATTTACTAAAAAATACGTTATTTCTTCACTAATGTCAAGGCATTTGGGAAGCTGGAGGGATGCTGTTATTAATTATCAAAAAGATTTTAAGTTTACAATTGCTTTTGAAAATTCAACTTACTCTGGATATACTACTGAAAAAATATATCACCCAATGCTTGCCAATAGCATTCCAATATACTGGGGAAATCCAGAAATTTCTCGCGAATTTAATACTAAAAGTTTTGTAAATTACTTTGATTATAATGACATAAAAAAAGTAGTTGATGTTGTAGTTGAACTTGATACTAATAAGAAAAAATATTTGAAAATGTTAAGTGAACCTTGGCTTAAAAGAAATAAGTTAAATAAGTGGATGGATAAAGAAAGAATTGAGAAGCAACTAGAAAGAATACTTAAAAACTAATTTTTGACAATTAACGAATTTTTAGTTTATTTTAAATATTAATAAAATAGATAATTAATGTAAAAAACATATAATTAAAAGATTAATTAAACAATTAATTATATGGTGATTTAATGGTTCAAATAGTATTATCTTTAGAAGAAAAATATGATAAAAAATTAAGAGAACTTGCAAAAAAAGAATTTAATGGAGAAAAAGGATCTTTAAGTACAATAGTCGAAAAAGGTATTGATTTATTTGAAAAAGAAATAAAAATGCAAAAAGCAAGAGAAAAGTTATTATTATTATCAAAACAAAATAGAAAAATTGAATTTGATGAATTTAAACGGAACGAAGTTTATGAAGAAATTAATTGATACTTGTGTTTTAATTTATTTAATTGATAATAGCAATGAAAAAAAACACAAAATAGCAGCTAGTTGGTTTGAAAGCATTATTGATAATAAAGAATACTATATTTCAATACAAAACTTACGAGAGTTTGCATACGTTTCAAAAAAGAAAAACTTACTAAGTAGCAAACAAATAAATGATATTTTAGAACTATTTTCAGATTCATTTAATGTTGTTTATGACAATTTAGATGATATAAAAGAAGCTACAAAAAAAGAAAAAAACAAATACTGGGACGCAATACTTATAGAAACTGCAAAAAGAAACAATATCTTTGAAATAATAACAGAAAATGAAAAAGATTTTTATAATGAAATAAAAACAACAAATATATTCAAATAAAGTAGTTGAAAATAATTATGGATTATAAAAATTTGTTAAAATAATAAATAAACTATTAAATTTGATACAAAATCAAACCAAATAAATTAAAAACTCTAAAATTCTACTTTTACTTATGAAAATATGTATTGCAGCGTCAGCAGGAGGACACTTAACTGAGGCGTTGCAGCTATCTGAAGTTTGGAAAGGAAAAGATCATTTTTTTATTAGTGATAGACGAATTAATGCTATCTCATTAGCAATGCAAGAAAAATCTAATAATTTTTCTGCACCCGCAAACTCAAAAGTTTGCTTGGAAAAAGAAAAAGTGTATTTTATTTTACCTTCAAGAAGAAATTATTTCAAATTTGGAATTAGCTTTTTACAAAGCTTATACATAATTTTAAAGGAAAGACCTTCAGTGATTATTAGTACTGGTGCTGAAATTGGATATCCTGCACTTCTAATAGGACATTATTTAGGAATTAAAACTATTTACATTGAAACACTTGCTCGTATTAATTCTCCTTCTTTATGCGGGAAATTAATTTATGGAAAATGTGATCACTTTTATGTCCAATGGGAAGAATCAAAAAAATTCTTTCCAAAAGCAAAATATATTGGAAGTGTTCTTGAATGAAAAAAATATTTGTAATTATTGGAAGCACTTATCCACTTGATAGATTAATTAAAGAAATTGATAAAATAAATGAAAAAAAAGAACTAGACATATTTGCACAAATAGGAGAAAGCAACTATTTACCTAAAAATATTAAATTTGTTAAATTTTTAGAACATAAAAGTATTATAAAAAAAATTAAAGAAAGTGACATTATTATTACACACGCAGGAGTTGGAACAATTATTGATGTTCTTTCATTAAACAAGAAACTAATTTTATTTCCAAGATTAAAAAAATATGGTGAAGCAATTGACGACCATCAAATAGAAATATGCAAAGCTTTTGAAAGAAAATTTGGAATTAGCTGGACAAAAAATGAAAAAGAAATTGAGAAGTTAATTAAAAATACAAAAAAGCAAAAATTATTAAAAAAAGAAAATAAATTAGTTAGAGAAATTAGTAGTATAATTAATTAAGTTAAGATTTTATAAAATTTATTAACCTTTATTATAATCAATCTTTAAAAAATTTAAAAATCTTTTAATATTCTTAAAAATAATATGTTTTAACTTAATTTTGTAAAAATAAAATAAGCCAAAATGCTTCTTTATCACCATTTGAGTTTCTCTATAAGAAATATCTCCTGAACTAACTCCCCCAATAAGCATTTTTGCAATTACTTTATCTATTTTTTTTGTTTTTGGTTCTTCTTTTAAAAAATTACAAAAAAAATCAAAATCAGCACTTGATTTATAATTTAAATCAAAAGGATATCTTAAAAGGAATTTTCTTTTTACAAAAGAACCTTGATGAGGAGGCATTAGCCCATTTTTTACATCTTTAATTGAAGCATTTCTAATTATTCTAACTGTTTTTTTCTTATTTGGATAAAAAAAATCAACATCACCATAAACCATATCTAAATTATCGTTCTCAAAATCTTTTGCAACTTCTTCAATAACATGCTTATCAACTAAAACATCATCTGCATTTAGAAAATAAATTATATCCCCAGTTGCTTTTTTTACTCCTTCATTCATCGCATCATAAAGACCATTATCTTTACTTGAAATAATTTTTGAAATATTATTTTTGTATTTTTTTATAACTTTTAAAGTACCATCTTTTGATTTTCCATCTTTAATAATATATTCAATATTTTTGTAAGTTTGCATCTTAACAGATTTAATTGTTTCTTCAATTGTTTTTTCTGCATTGAAGCAAACTGTTATTATTGATATTTTTTGATTCATTTTTTACACCCAGACTCATTAAATAATTTTAATACTTGTTTTGCA
>CAZOVD010000015.1:0-21652 GCA_964583285.1 uncultured archaeon | reverse complement strand
AATTGCTTCAACAACTGAAATATTTTCTTCATTCATAAGTAAAGTGAAGGGTACAATTACTTTAAAACCTTTATTAAAAAATAGCTTTATATGAAAATAATAAAAATTGACAAATTTACAAATGAAATAACTCTAGTTCCAGAAAATTTAGATGACCTTTGGCATCTTGAAAAAGTAATTGATACTAATGACATAATAATAGGAAAAACGGATAGAAAAATAAAACCAAAAAATGAAGGAGAAAAAGCAATTAGAATTAATTTGTTTATTGAATTAAAAGTTGAAAATGTAAGTTTTCAAGAATTTAGTGAAAATTTAAAGATTAATGGAAAAATTATTAGCGGAAAACCTGAAGAATTTATTGAAATAAATGCTGCGCAAAGCATTGATATAAAAATTGGTGAAAAAGTTAAAATAAAAAAAAGTGAAATAAAAAATTGGCAAATTGAAAGAATAAAAAAGGCAGAAAAAGAAAGTGTTTCTTCAAAGCTATTAGTTGTTTTAATTGATGATGAAATAGCTGAGCTTGCTTTTGTTAATCAATTTTCAATTAATAAAAAAGCTAGTATTAATTCGAATAAAAGTGGTAAACTTTATGCCCAAGAAAAAAATGATTATTTTCAAAAAGTTTTTGACATAATTCAAACACTTTCTCCAAAAAAAATATTAATTGCAGGGCCGGGTTTTACTAAAGAAAATTTAAAAAAATTTATTGAAGATAAAAAGATTAAAGGTTTTGCACAAATAATTGTAGAAAGTTTAAACTCGGTTGGAGAGACTGGATTACGTGAACTTATAAACTCAAATAAACTTGAAAAAATAGAAAGCGAATTACAATTAAGTAAAGAAGGAAAACTAATTGAAGAATTTTTAGAAAATCTTGCAAAACAAAAGGCAGACTATGGAAAAGAAAGAATTAAAGAACTTGTTAATTTGGGCGCTGTTGAAAAAATAATTGTTAGTGAAAAATATTTATTGCAAAATCGAAGTGAAGTAGAAGAGCTGCTAACTATTGCTGAAAAATATGCATGTCAGATAAATATTATTTCATCAAAAAATAATCAAGAAAAGATAATTTATGGAATGGGTGGAGTAGTTGTTATATTAAGATATAAAGTAGAATAATACTTACTTTATTTGAAGTTCAAACCATTCAACTTTTTTATCTTGAATTATTTTTTTAACTTTTTTTTGGATTTCGCTCAAACTTGATTTATTTGTTTTAAATTCTACAAATACTACTTTATCATCGTCAAAAACAATTCCGTCAATTGGTTTACCAATAAATCTAAAATTTTGAGGATTAAATGGAAACTCCTTTGAAAATGGAATCCATTGTTCAGTTAATTGACCATATTTTACACTTTGAGATCTTTTTAAATAAGCAATTGAAGAAATTTCATCACGAAGTGAAAATATGTGAAAGATTAAAAAAAGAACAAAAATTACAAGTAATATTATTAAACATATTAAAATTAATTCAAACATAATTAATTATTATTTTTTTAATTATAAACTTATCTTAACCAAAGTGCCGATTAGTTAATTGTATTAAAATTAGACATTTTTAGAAACAAATGGTTCATCAATTTTATATCCAAAATTTTTTTTATAATACTCTCTAACACCAATACCAGAAATTATATTTATTTTCTTTGCATCAAATTTTTCTTTTGCTATTTTTTCTGCTTCCTGCATTAAAATTTTACCAATCCCTTTATGTTGACTAGCATTATCATCATGTTTTCCAATAGAAAGTGCTTTACCATAAACATGTAATTCTCTAATTAGCGCAGTTTTATTATCAATATTTTTTATAAACGGGGCATATGGTTTTCTAAGTCTTACAAAACCATGCAAATAATCTTTTGACTCAAATGAAATAAAAACTTCTTCGCCTTTACTAGCATTATAAAATCTAGTTTTTAATTTTGGTTTTTGTTTTAAAAAACTTTTTTCACTAAGTGAATTTATTCCAACTTCTCGTGATCTAATATCTTGACATTTAATCTTTTTCTTTTTAAGCTCCTCATCAACCATTTGACGCAAATTTGTTTTTTTTACCCCACCAGAAATAACTGTGCTTGGAATATCTCTATTAATTCGCATTATTCTAACCCATGGAGGAATTTCACGCATCACATCTACAAGTAACTTAACTGATTTTTTTTCTTCCATTGGTTTAAAATTACCTTTAAGCCATTCATCATAAAGCTCTGAACCTTTTATTACAAGGCAAGGATAAAATTTTACCATGTCTGGAGAAAAGTCCGGTTCTTTAAAAACTTTTTTAAAATCTCTTAAATCACTTTTATAAGTACTTCCTGGAAGACCCGGCATTAAATGATATAAAACTTTAAAAGAAGAATCTTTTAGTTCTCTTGTTGCAGTTATTACATCACTAACACTATGACCTCTTTTTGTTTTTTCATAAACTTTATTATTTGGACTTTGAACACCAAGTTCTATTCTAGTACCACCTAAATAAAGCAAATGCTCTATATCTTTTTTTGTACAATAATCAGGCCTTGTTTCAAAAGTAATACCAACCACTCTTCTTTTTGAACTTTCAGCTAATTTTTTTGAAATATCAAAATTAGGTGTAACTTCACCAAGCACTCCATCAATACTCTTTTTTACTATTTCTTCTCTTCTTTCTTTTGAAAGCGTAGTGAAAGTACTGCCTTGAAAAATTAATTCTATTTTTTCTGGTTTATGGCCAGTTGCGTCAAGTTGATTAATTCTATTTTCTACAATTTTATAAGAATCAAAATTAAGTCTTTGAGCACGCATTGCACTTGGTTCAAAACCAGTGTATGATTTTGGAGCACGTTGCCCATCAAAAGCAATAGGACAATAAGTACATTTTCCCGGACAAACAAATGGTGGAAGCATTACTGCAATTATTTGAACACCAGAAATACTTCTTGTTGGTTTTATTGATAATAAATCTTTCATTAATTTTGTTGGATTTTTTGCTTGATTTAAAATAAAAGGCCTTGTTGGAAGTTCTGTCAAATTAAATTCTTTACATAATGGATACTGAAGAAGCGATAAGTCTCTTAAATTTTTTATTTCGCCATTTTCTATTTTATTAAGCACTGCGTTAGCATAAGCTATTTTTTGTTCTAAACTGTCCATAAAATTCACTTAATTAATTAAAAAAACTAGCAATCAAACTATTAAAAAAATAACTTGGCGATAATGAAATAGAATAAAACGGAAGACCATTTAAAAAAACTTTGTTTTTACCAAGAAGTGTTGGTTTAGAGTTTAGCAAAACTGAAAATTCTTTTTTCTCTTCAGCATTATTAACTATTATATCAAAATTTTGAGGACCACTAACTTGTGGATTAATTAATATTTTTTCTTTTAGAACTGATTTTTTTGGAACTGTAAATGTATACTCCAAATTTTTAGTCCAAGAAAATGGAACTATTGGATTAATAGTAAATTTTACATCAGCATGCGAATTATTAACTAAAGAAAATTCATAAACAGCATCTTCACCAACATAACTTTCTGAAAAATAATTATTTAATGAAGAATCAAGTAAATTATCATCAACAATAAAATAAAGTCGTAAACTTTTCTCTTCCTTACCTTTCATAGTTACTTCAAAATGATAATCCGATTTTAATGCATTATCAGGTATTTTAATGAATACTTTAATTGATTCTAAATAATCTTCTATTTTAATATCAAATCCATTTGGCAAAGTGTTTTTCACTTCAATATTAGAAAATCGCCCAAACTCTTTTGAAAAAATTAATTCAAGTTCTGAACCACTTACAACTGAACCAACATAATCATTATTATTAAGGGTCTTTGAAATTGGATCAACAAGCCTTATTGAAAATACCCCTGAAAATAGGAGAAATAAACAAAACAATACTGCTACTTTTTTAAACATTTAAACCAAAATAATTCTATCTAGAATAGAATAAAAAGGTATTTTTTATGAACAAAAACAACATAAGTGCAGATACGCGTTTTAAAATGACAAAAATACACCATACTAAAACATTTTTAGAAGCAAAGAAAAATGGAAAAATGGATTTGGACTTTATACCAATTTGTGAATATATTACAAAAACTAACGAATATTTCACAAGTAGTTGCTGTGCAGGAAGAATTTCTCTTGTTGGCCTTGATAAAAAGGAAAGTAAAAAAGAAAGTGCATTTCATAGAAAATGGCACAGAACAGTTACATTTAATGAAATAAAAGATGGAATAGAAACTTATACTGGAGATATTTTATGGCTTAAACAAGAACCACTAATTTTTCATTTAGGAACTAATAATTTAAAAAATGCTAAATTAATACTTGACCTTTGTGAAAGCATTGGAATAAAAAGAGCTGGCATAAAAGTTGCAAAAGAAGGAAAATATATAATTGAAATGCTTGGAACCCATAATATTACAATGCCCGTTCGTGAAAACCAAAAAACATTAATTAATGACGAATACTTAAAATATATTATAAAGAAATCAAATGAAAAATTCAATAAAAATAAGAAAACTTTAAAAGAACTTGAAAAGAAAATAAAAAAATTATTAAAATAATTAATTAAATATCTGTTTCATAAATCATTGAAATAACTTTTTTTGGATTAAAATAATAACTTTGAATTACTTCAAGAACCTCTTTTGGTTTTGAAATATTTTTTTCAATCATCCAATTCAAAATTATTTTTCTAGTTTCTATTTCTTTTTTAATATCATTTTTTGACATAGAATTCTGATTTGCAAATTTTTCAAGTATGTGACTTGGAAGTTCTGTTCTAATTAATTCTTTTTTAATATAACTATGTTCAAAAACATTTGCAAGTAAAACTTTTTTTTCCATTCTTGCAATTTCTGCAATTTCTAAAACATTTCTAAAAATACCTTCTTCTTTTGAATAAGTTCTTTTCATAACTACTATTATATCAAGTAGTGGTAGCATTGACTCAGGAACTAAAAATGGTTCTTCTTGAAGTTTATTAACTGCCTCTCTTGCAGAATTTGCATGAAGTGTACCAAGCACTCCCGCATGCCCATTATCCATCGCAGTAAACAAAGTTATTGCTTCGCCACCCCTAACTTCTCCAACTACTAATCTATCAGGCCTCATTCTAAGAGAATTTTTTAATAAATCATTCATTGAAACATTTTCATATTTAGATGGTTTTGCTTCAAGAGCCACCCAATTTTCTCTATTTAAAAGAGATATTTCAAGAGTATCTTCAATTGAAATTACTCTTTGATTTAATCTAATGAAATTTGATAAAACATCAAGCATTGTTGTTTTACCAGATGCAGTTCCACCAACAATAATAATATTTTGAGGATTTACTCCAAAACCATCAACCATCATCCACAAAAATGCAGCAGCTTCAATAGAAATTGTATTATTGTTAATTAAATCAAGTATTGTTACTGGAGTAGTTGAAAATTTTCTAATTGTTAAAGAAATACTTCTTGGAGAAACATTTTGCATGGTTGCATTAACTCTACTACCATCTGGAAGTCTTGCATCAAGAAGTGGATTTTCATTATCAAACTTCTTACCAACACTATTTGATATTCTTTGAAGAATATTTGCAAATGATTTTTCATCAAGAATTATATTCGTTTTACAAAAACCATATTCTTTATGAAAAACAAAAACTGAATTAAAATCATTAACAAGTAACTCTTCAAAATCATCTTCAAGAGAAAAAAATGATAATTGTTTTAGCCCAATTGAATTATGTAAAACTGTTTCTGCGAATAATAATTTATCATTAATAAAAGAAATATCAGAAATTAGTTTAAGTAAATAAGAAAGTAATTGATCAAATATTTTTTTTGATGGAAGTTTTTCAAGCAAACTATTGATTTGAACTAATGAGATTATTTTATCAGTAAACTCTTGAGAAAAATCTTGAGGTAATTCTTTGAAATTTATTGATTCTGATAATGAAGATTTGCCTTGAATTAACCTAACAAGAAAATCTAAAAACTTTACTTCTTCACTTGAAAAAACTACTTTTTTAGTGTCATAAAAATTATGTGTTAAACCCCGCGAAATTATGCCAAAGCGAGTTTCTTTTATTTCTTCTATTTTTATATCAGTAAACTCCATAATTATCAATATATGAAAGGTAGTATAAAAACCCAACTATATAAAAACCACATAGTTAAGCTTTTTTAAAAGATAGAAGTTAATGATTATATGAAAAACAAAAATAATTCTAATGTTAAAAAGAAAAAAATATATGATTTTGTTTTAAAAAAAATAACCCCTAAAAAAGATGATATCAAACAAGAAGAAGAAATAGTAAAAACTATTAAATATAAAATTGAGAAATTAGAAGGAAATCACTCGCATGTTGAATGGTGTGGATCTAGCGCTAGAAATACACATCTTAAGGGAGACAGAGACATTGACCTATTTGTTATGTTTGATGAAAAAATGAATACTGATGATCTTGAAAAAGAGGGACTTAGAATAGGAAAAAATGTTTTTAGAGGACATGCTTGGGAGAAAGCTTATTCCCAACACCCTTATATACGTGGGAATATTAATGGATTTGATATTGAAATTGTGCCAAGTTATATTGTTAAAAGCGCAAACAAAAGAAAGAGCGCAGTAGATAGAACTCCATTTCATAACAAATTTATTATAAAAAATTTAAAAGAAAATCAAAAAAAAGACGTTCGATTACTAAAACAATTTTTGAAAGGAATTGGAGCATATGGCGCTGATTTAAAAAATTGTTCTTTACCAGGATATGGAGTTGAGTTATTAATATTACATTATAAAAACTTTGAGAGATTTTTAAGAAGTGCTAGTAAATGGGAACTTAAAAAAACAATAAAATTTAATGATAAAATTACAAATGTTGAATTTGATAACCCACTAATAATAGTAGATCCGGTTGATGAAAATAGAAATGTTGCTTCTGCATTAAGCAGTGAACAATTTCAAAGAATAATATTTGCATCTAAATTATTTTTAAAAAATCCAGACACAAAATTCTTTTTTCCAAAAAAAATAAAGACTTGGAATAAAAATAAAGTTAAAAAAATGTTTCTAAAAAAAGAAATAATTGCAATACACTCAAAATTTCCAAAAAATGATTTAAGCGACATAGTATGGGGACAATTAAGAAGATTTTTAAAAAAAATATCCAATCATTTAAAAGAAAAAGATTTTTTAGTAACAAGGGAAACATTATGGAGTGATGAAGAAGATGTTTATTTTATAATAGAGTTAGAAAATTTAAATTTGCAAGAATCAAAAAAAATTGTTGGCCCAAAATCAATAGATATTGAAAATGTTGAAAAATTTTTGAAAAATAAAAAAGATTTAATTAGTGGACCAAGAGTTGAAAATGATAGAATAATTATTGAAATAAAGCGAGATGAAACAAATGCAATAAATATAATTGAAAAATTTATTAATGACAATAAGAAAAAGGAAAGAAAAGCAGTTAAAAAATTATTAAAGCAGGCAGTAATTCTTGATGAAAAAAACATATTAAAAAAATACAAAGGAAAATTCTCAGAATTTTTCACTAAATATTTGGAAGGAAAAGAAAGCTTTGAGTGAGCGCGGTGATTTGGCAGATGGGGCTTGCTCTTTAATAAAAGGTAATGGAATCGAATTTGTTTTATGGGATGCAAAAAGATACACAACAGAGCAGTTATCAACTTACGTTCAGAATACTGAAAAAAGAAATAAATTTCCAAAAACCATCTCTAAGGATATTAAATACATGCTACAATTTGAGAACAATTTTAAAATAAAACAACATGGCGGATTGAAATACTACATATTTGTAACTTATGACACCAGCGAAAATGATTTTGTTAAAGCACGAAATAGTTTAAAAGCACAAATCAAGAAGACAAAAAATAAAAACTTCCTGTCTAAGAATATCCACATTTGCTGTATTAATAAATATGAATTAATCAAAATGGTCGATTACTTAACACAGAACAACATATTTTTGCATGGTAACCAAAAAATCTTTCACACGGCATTTAAAATGGCTTTAAGAAAAAATCAAGGATTCTTTAAATTTGAAGAAATGAAAAGCACTTTAGATTTAAATAAAACACCAATACTTCCAACACCAGAAGAACTTAGAAAACAATAGAGAGTCCCTACTTATATACTGCTTGTGATCTAAGCTTTTGCCTATCAGATGCTCTAAGTTGCTCTTCTATTACTTTTTTTATTTCAAGTAATTGTTTTGTGTCATTGAGCAAGGCTCTATTTTGTTTGATTAATAGTTTTTGTTGTCCCCCATCTCGTTTTACTAAATATAATTCTCCGGACAAACTGGTTGAGTTTTGTATTAGTGATTCGAGTTTTTCTGCACCTTTTTCTAATTTGGTTAGAACTTTTTTTAGATTGGAGTTGTATGTTTTTAGTGGGTCTAGTGCGTAGTATGCTGTTGGGCTAAAATTTGTTTTATTTACTAACCCACATAGTGCAAGGTCTCTTAGTATTTTGTAGGTTGTGGTTTTTCCTAGTCCGCCTTGTTCTATTATTTTTTCTACTGGGATGGGTTCTACTCGCCATAATAATTTATAGACGGTGAAGTGGTGCAAAGAGAAGTCAGGGAACAAATGTTTGTAGTAGTCTATGACTACATCAACATCAGGATCCATGAGTCCTGTTCGACCTCCTTCTTTTTGATACGCATAATATAAATTAGACAAGTAGCGATATTTATGCGTGCGGTTGTAATTAAATCAACTAAATGGTTGATTTTTCGTTTATGGTCGTACATACTAATATTGCAAACAAGTAATATAAAAGCTTGATTAAAGAAATTCTTTAATTTATCAAACTTTCTTTTAATGATTTAAATAATCTTCGATACAGTATTAGGTGCATGAAAACCTTGCAAATAGTGCTAATGGGTTGGGAATACGACCGAATAGTTTATGGCTTAAAACAAAAGCCAGCCAACCACGTAATATTCATCTCTTCTGACCCAGTAAAGACTCCTGATAAGAATTGGGGCAGAGCTTCAACAGATTTAGCAGAAAAGATTGGTACTTCAATAAAGCCAATAGTAGATTCTGAAATACTTTACTTTAATTATCATAATTTAGATGATTGTTTGAATAAAACAATTGATTTGATAGAAAAAGTAGTCAAAGAATATGACGAAATTAATGTTAACATTTCTGCTGGAACTACTTTACTAAAAACTTCAATGATGTTAGCCGCACAATACTACCCAATCAAACTATTCTACATTATTCCAGCACAATACACACACCCAGGAGAAATAATTACTACTGGCGCAAGAGGATTAGTAGATTTACACACAATTAATTTGAGTCAACTAGCTTTACCAAAAAAGAAACTCGCAGAAATACTAATGCTCTTAAGTGATGAACCACAAACATTCACAAAAGTAACTAAAAATTATGCTAAGAACAGAAGCATTAAAGTAGACGCTGATAAATTAAAATCATTAAAATCATGGCTGTTTTATTATTTGAAGAAATTAGAGGAACAAAACTTGATTGAAAATAAAACGCAAAATAAAGAGTTGCTTATTTCTCTAACTCAAACAGGAAAATTCATCAAACTAATACTAGAACACAAAAAATCTTCCGACCCTTACCAAACAAAACTAAAAGTTAAGAGTTTGAAGAAGTATTAGATTTCCTTATTGCTTGGTTTGATAATTCAATTTGTTTTTCCAAAATAAACTTATTGTGTAATTCTAATATCTTGTCCAGCTCAATAATTCCGCTTAGTAAGTCATGAGCAATTTTATTATACTGTTCAATAAATAGGTCATCGGCTGAGAAGACAAGATTTTTAAAAATAAAATTTTCATAATCCTGCATAGATTTAATATTCAACCTTTCACGATACATTTTGTCAGTACTAATATATTCACCATTAATCGATTTTTTGTTAACTACTTCACGTAATGAACTTGCTAACTTGCTATTCTCAAGCCCCTTAGTTAAGTCAATATGGGCTAAAAGCTCATCTCTTAAATCAACAAACAAATTAAGTAATTCAATTAGCTTATTCTTCTGATTTTCCGAAGTTACGTTTATCTTCCCTACACAAAAACTCTCTTCACTAGATATTTGAATACACCCAACAAACTCTTTTTTAATTTTTCCAAAAGAAGCCACTTTTCTTATTTGTTTAAGTCGCTCTCTAGACTTTCCAACATCAGCTTCTGCAAGAATTAATCTAATATTACAATCAATTGCAATTACTATAGCCATACTTGCGGACCAATACAAATTATTCCTTAATGCATTAATTGCCTCAATAATTAATGCACTAGCATATCGACTTTCCATAGCCCCATTATTAGCCCAAACAAATTGGGGCAGTCGCCTACTAATAAACTTCTCAATTAAGACTTTATCCCTATAACGCATTTTTGAATACAATTCACCATAATATGAAGACCTGGTTTTAGTTTGAAAAAAACTTCTAATAAAAGAAAATAGGTTCACAATAGTTCACAAAATAACCTAGTGCAGAAAACCTTTAAATTAGCATTTATACACAAACTCTTAAGGTAAACTATATGGCTAGTGAGCGTGAAACCAGAAAAGAAATTGACAAACAATTAAAACAAGCTGGCTGGGACAAGGGCAACGGTGCATATATCAAAGAAGAAGTTAACACGGTTAAATCTGATTTTGTGAATAAAGACTTTGTCTTATTTGATGGCAAAGTAGAAAAAGGCGTAGACAAGTTTATTGACTACTTACTACTAGCTGATGACCATTCGCCATTAGCAATTATTGAAGCAAAAGAGTTCTCAAAAAATCCGGAAAAAGGAAGAATACAAGCAAGAACATACGCAATTGACATAGAAAACCAAACAGGAACAAAACCACAAATTTTTCTAACAAATAGTGAAAAATGGATTTACATAGACCAAAATGGACTAGAAAGACAAGTAAGCGGAATATTTTCACAAGATGACTTAAAACGAAGAGCAGAACTACACAAAGCAGAAAGAGACCCATCAACAATACACATCAACGAAAAAATAGTAGACAGGCCAAAAACAATACTCAACCTAAGAAAACTAAGCGAACACTTTGCTAAAAGACACAGAAAAGCACTCGTACAAATGGCAACCGGAACAGGAAAAACAAGACTAGCAATGGGACTAATCGACCTATTAATAAATGCAAACAAAGTACGAAACGTATTATTTATTGCTGATAGAATAGCACTCGCAGACCAAGCCAACTCAGACGGATTCAAAAAATACTTCAAAGAACCAATACGTGAACTCCACAGAGAAGGATTCAGCACAGACCAACGACTATACACCACAACAGTACAAACCCTAATAGGAAAAGGAAAAGAAAGAATGTTCCAAAAATTCAGCCCCGGATACTTTGACCTAATAATATTCGACGAAGCACACCGATCTCTTTACGATAAAAACAATACAATCTTCAAATATTTCGATGCAATAAAAATTGGTTTAACAGCAACCCCAAAAGATGTAGACGACAAAAACACATACAAACTATTCGATTGTGAAGACGGAAAACCAACAGTAGACTACTCATACCAAGAAGCAATAAACGACCAAGTACTTGTTCCATACGAAGCACAAGTAATTGAAACAGAAGTACTAGGACTAGGAATAGAAGGAAAAAAACTTACACCCGAACTAAAAGCACAACTACGCGCCCAAGGAGTAGACCCAGAACACTTTGACGTAAAAGGAAAAGACTTTGACCGCGTCTTCATGGACGACAAAACAAACGAACTCATAATAAGAGAATACATAGACAGATGCTACAAATCAGAAGACAACCTACCCTGCAAAACAATCTTCTTCTGTGCAAGCCAAAAACACGCAAACTTCGTAAAAAGAATATTCACAAAACTCTACCCAAACCTATCAAGCCAAGTACAAGTAATAACATCAGACGAATACAGAGCAATAGACGAAATACTAAGATTCAAAAACTCAAACGAACCAAGAATAGCCCTATCAGTAGGAATGCTAGACACAGGAGTAGACATACCTGAAGTATGCAACCTAGTATTCGTAAAACCAGTGTACGAAAAAACCAGATTCTGGCAAATGATTGGAAGAGGAACAAGAAACATCAACGCATGCAAACACCCAGAATGGCTACCAGAAAGACAAAAACAAAACTTTAGAGTACTAGATTTTGCGATTGGGGGACACTCAAACATCAAATACCACAAATTCAGCGAATCAAAAAAATCAAGCGAATCAAAAAGCATGGCAACAAAAATATTCCTAGAAAGAGTAAACCTACTAAATAGTGAACTAGATGAAAAACAAAAAAAACTAATAGTCGAAAAAATCCTGACTGACCTAAAAGCGCTAGATGAAGACTCATTCATAGTAAGAGAAAAACTCACACTTCTAAGAAAAGTAAAACAAACATTTGAATTAGAAAAATACATTAAAGAACTAAATGAAGAAATCGCCCCACTACTAATTTTGAAAGAAAGTCAAAACGCAAACTCACTCTCATTCATACTACAAGCAGAGAGACTATTCGGCTATATCTTGAAAGAGAACACAGAAAAAATAGAAAAAGTCAAACTTTATGTTCAAGAACAAATACAAAACATTCTAAGAAAAGAAAACTTAAATGAAATCAAAGACAAAAAAGAGCAACTAATAGAAGTACTACAAGAAACATTCTGGGACAACCTCACATTCGAAAAAGTAGAATTCCTAGTAAAAGAAATCGCACCCCTAATGAAATACTACGAACAACTACCAAAAGGACACGTACAAATAGACATGACAGACAAAATACTAACAGTCGAAAAAATAGGATTTGATTTCGGCGAAGACAAACTAGTAGAATTCAAAGACAAAAACCCAATACTAAAAAAAATAAAGTCTGGCGAAGGCATAACCTCAAACGAACTACTAACCCTAGAAAAAGAACTAACAAAACTTAAACCCGCATACACAATCGAAAACGTACAAAAAAACCTAAAAAAAGACTTCCTAACATTCATCCACGAAATAATAGGGCTAACCTCAACTTATGACCCAAAAAACCAAATAGAAAAAGAATTCGACAAACACATAATACAAAACAACGAATACTCCTCACAACAAATAGAATTCCTCCAAGTACTCAAAAAAGTCTTTGCCAACAGAAAACACATAGAACTAACCGACTTTGCAAAAGAACCCCTATCAAACGAGCGCCCACTAGATATATTCCAAACAGAAGAACTAGAAAAAATACTAACCAAAATAAATAAAATCAAAATGAAGTAAAAATGCAACAATTAACCTTAACTGTTGCAAAAGTGTTCTAACTAAGGTTAACACACTCACTTTAAAAACCTTCTATCACGATAAAATAAGTATGGTTCGATTAACTGAATACAAAGCAATAGGCGCTAAGCTTCCTGTGGACGAGTATCTGCTTATTGATAAGTATTGTAAGATGCAAAAGGTTAGTGCATCTTCGCTAATTCGTAAACTGCTTTTAGAAGAAATTAACATTACTGTGCCGCAAAATGTTGCCGGAAAAAATCATTTTGAGTATAATTCAGACAGAGATACTTTTTCTTGGTTTGTTTTACTTGATGATGGAAAAAAAGTAGAGGTTTTGCGAAATGTTTCTCCTGAATACTTAAAAGAATTACACAAAGTGCTCGAGCAAGGCTTAACAGAAAGAAAAAATGCAACAAAACAAAAAAACTCTGACTCTGTGGCAATACCTAGCAAAATAATGAAGGTGAAAAAGTGAAGTCAATCAAGTTATCTTTTTCTGATTGTATTGAAAAGTCAGAGTCATTTAATAATTATAAAATTAAAACTGATCACTATCTTTCTAAAGGTAAGATACCTATAATCGACCAAGGGCAAGAATATATCGCAGGTTATACTAACGACAACACAAAAAAAATAGTTGATGTTCCAGCAGTAATATTTGGGGATCACACACGATGTGTAAAGTATGTTGAATTTCCTTTTGCGCTTGGCGCTGATGGCGCCAAAGTTTTACTGCCAAAAAAAGATAAATTTGTGCCAAAGTTTTTTTACTATCAGTTATTAAACAAAAAAATACTGAACCTTGGGTATAGTCGGCATTATAAGTTACTAAAAGAATTAACTTTTGTTTGTCCATCAATTGAGACTCAAAAGAAGATTGTTGCAGTTTTAGAAAAAGCAGAGCAAATAAAAGAAAAAAGAAAAAAAGCAGTCAATCTTTCGGATGAATACTTAAATAACTTATTTTTACAACTTTTTGGAAATATAAAAACAAATGAAAAAGGTTTGGACGCTTTACCTGCGGGAGATCTATTTGAAATCAAATTAGGTAAGATGCTTTCGGCAAAGAACTTTACTGGAAAGCACCTGAAACCATATTTGAGAAATATTAATGTTCAATGGGGTTATTTGGACTTATCAGATGTAAAACAAATGGATTTTGATGAAAAAGAATTTGAAAAATATAAATTAAAAAAAGGCGACATTTTAGTTTGTGAGGGCGGCGAGGTCGGAAGAACTGCAATTTACACTGGAGAAATAAAAGATTGCTGTTATCAAAATGCCTTGCATCGCCTTAGGATTAAGCAAAATAAGATACTTCCAGAATATTTTGTTTATTATATGCATTTTGCAGCAAAGTATGGATTGATACTAAGAGAGACCATCCAAGTAACAATAGCACATTTTACAGCTGAAAAGTTTAACAAATTTAAGGTATTGTTGCCCCCAATGAAGATTCAAAAAAAGTTTTCAAAAGAGGTTAACTGGGTTGAAGAATTAAAAGAAAAACAGCAACTTGCTATGGAGAAGTCAAATTTATTATTTGACTCTTTGATGCAGAAGGCGTTTAGGGGTGAGTTGTTTGAGTAGGTCTGACCCAACCGGAATTATTTTTGGAATATTAATAATTTTGGCTTTGATATTTGTTGGTTGGTTTTTGTTTTGGGATAATGTTAATAATGAATTTGGAAAAACAGCCATAATCCATGCAGAAGAAAATTATTTGCCTTATGTTACTTGTGACGTTGGTCGATTTACTGCGGAACATGGTGATCTGATTAACGTGAGTAATTCTAGACAGCTTGTATATGAAAAGACAAGTTATTTTACAGCCCAGTTTAAGGATTCAAATGAGATGCTGTTTAAGTTAAATGGCGATACTTGTTGGGTTGTTGAAGACGTAAATGAAGCTATTGGCGTAAAGCAAATGTATTTGTATAGTGACCAAATACAAAAGTTTGGTACAAATTTTTTTGAGGAAATGCGTTGGTGTACTAAAAGAGCGGCTGGAGCTGATCGAGTATGTGGGCTAACAAGTACTATTAGTAATTTTTTTGGCAATCCATTTGTTAATGTGGTTTCTTATGTTCCTGAAAGTGTGTTTGATTCAGTTTCTAGTAACCTAAAAAAAGAGGGTTGGGAAATTGCTGGTCAATTAGTTAAGGGCACGAGATTTGTAAAAAAAATAGCTGGAAGTACAGTTATCACTGTTACAATTGATTTAATTAAGGACACTTCTTGTAGCTTAGCGAACCCCTACCAATTAGGAATATTTAACGAGTCTAATCTTGTTAATCAAACTTATTTAGATGCTAGGAAAAGAATCTTTTATCAAAATACTATACGAGATATTGAATTAGCGAATAAAAGTATTATTGTTTATTCTGAGCTTGACAAAAAGAATCCAAATTTGTTTAATTCAATAATTTATTCAATTAATGATTCTATTCATGGGGACAATTATTGTATCAATTACAAATATGGGGAGAATGCAGCAGCATTTAATGCAGACTTAAATTATATTGTGTACACTGCAGAGCCGTGGGTAAATGGATATTTAGTCAGCCTAAATTCTCAAAAGATTTCTGCTTTAAGTGACCTTAACGAAGTAAGTCAAGCTAAATCTAAAAACTATACTTGGGACAAATGGATTCCAATTCAAAAACTCCTCGAATACAATGGGTACGCAGATAAAAGCAAGGTTGCTTTTGATATGCAATTATACGGTAGCGTACCAGAGTTAGCACAAGAGGACTTAAACTTCCATAATACTTTTTGGACCCAAGTAAACGTATTTGACTATATAATTGGAGCGATAATTTGGATTATTGCAATTGCAATTATTCTTATTATTGGATATTTTTTACTAATGTTTCTAATAGATTCATCTGGAGGCGGGTACTATGTTGGATAATGAGTTGAAGTCTAAGGTTAATTCTTTGTGGGATAAGTTTTGGTCGGGGGGCATTTCTAATCCTTTGACTGCTATTGAACAAATTTCTTATTTAATTTTCATGAAGAGGCTAGAGGATGAGGATGTTTTAAGACAGCAGAATGCGAAGCTTGAAGGAAAAAAGTTTGAGTCTTTGTTTAAAGCGCATGAGGATTGTAAGTGGAGTATTTGGACTGAGTACTCTGGAGAAAAAATGCTGACTCATGTGAGAGATAAAGTTTTCCCATTCTTGAGAGAGCTGGGAGGAAAGGATTCTTTATATTCGACATATATGAAGGATGCTGTTTTTGTTATTCCAACACCGTCTTTGTTGGCAGAGGCTGTGAAAATAATTAATGGAATGCACATCAAGGAACAAAATAGAGACACCAAAGGAGATATTTATGAGTACTTACTTTCAGAGCTTACCACTGCTGGAAAAAATGGACAGTTTAGAACTCCAAGACATATTATCAAAATGATGGTTGAGTTAGTTGACCCAAAAATTGGTGACAGAATTTGTGACCCGGCTTGTGGAACTGCTGGATTCTTAGTTAATTCATATGAGCATATTCTAAAGTCAAACACTAGTAAGGATTTAATTAAGACAGATGAAGAGGGGGAAGAGTATAACTTTAAAGCGGATAAATTGTCTAATATTCAATGGCAATTGCTAAAAGAAGAAACCTTACATGGTTTTGATATTGATCCAACAATGGTAAGAATATCATTAATGAATTTAATGATGCATGGTATCGATAACCCTCAAATAAAACAGCTAAATACTTTGTCAACAAGATATGATGAAGCAAATGCATATGACATTATTCTGGCGAATCCTCCATTTAAAGGAAGTATTGATGAATCAGAGCTAAGTAAAAACTTTACTATTTCAACAAAGAAAACAGAAATATTATTCCTAGAATTAATG
This sequence comes from uncultured archaeon, assembly GCA_964583285.1. Classification (GTDB taxonomy): domain Archaea; phylum Iainarchaeota; class Iainarchaeia; order Iainarchaeales; family JAAZKV01; genus JABIDZ01. Next base: position 4,512 of record CAZOVD010000015.1, on the reverse strand, counting down.
TTCAACTTGTTAAATACAGGTGGAAAGTGTGGAGTAATTGTTCCTGATGGAATATTATTTGGTAATTCAAATGCTCACAAAAAAATAAGAGAATTATTATTAACAAAATGCAGATTAGACGCAGTTATTTCGATGCCCCCCGGAGTATTCAAACCTTATGCTGGAGTGTCAACAGCAGTTTTAATATTCACTAAAGGAGAACCAACAAAGAAAGTATGGTTCTATGATATGGAAGCAGACGGATATACTTTAGATGATAAAAGAACTCCAATTGACAAAAAAGGAGACATTCCTGATATAATAAAAAAGTTTAAACAAAAAGATAAAGAAAAATTCGAAGATAGAAAAGCAAAATGTTTTTACGTACCAATCGAGGAAATACAAAAAAACGATTACGACCTAAGCATAACTAAATATCAAGAAATAGAACACGAAGAAATCAAATACGAAGACCCAAAAATAATAAAGAAAAAAATACTTGAATTAGAAGAAGAAATAATCAAAACACTAAAGGAGCTAGATATTTAGGTGTTAGTTATGGCTAGTGAGAATTTAAGAACAATACTTGAACTATCAAAGTCAAGTTATGACGAGGTAATAAAAACTATAGAGAATCTGTTTAGCAGAGCAAAAGAATTAATTTTAGTCATTGGTGCCCTAATTAGCCTAAACATATTTTCAGTAACTATTTTGACAAATGCAGGATTGTTATTGTCACTTTTCTTTTTCTCAATTGCAATAACCATTTGCTTAATTGTTATTGTGCCTTCTAAAATAAAATTAATAAGTTTTAAAGTTGACCTTAGCAAAGATGCTAAGTTTAAAGAGGAAGAGGTTTTGTGTGAAACCATTAAGGAAATAGAGTCAATTACTGATTATAATTCAGAGGTACTTAAAGAGTGTAACAGACAATTTAGATGGGCAATTATAATGATTGGGCTTGGTTTAACAGTCTTAATAGGAAGTTTAGTAATTAAATTATTTTGTGGGGGTTGAGGTTATGGATGATGATAAGAAAAAAATCACGCCACAGTACAGACTTATTGAAAAAAAGAGCAAATGATTGCTCTTCAGTAGTCTTCTGGTTTCATAAAAGTCACCGCCTCGCTGTTGGCTATTACCCAGATGCGATTTTTTTCTATTACGCGTAGTTTGTAGTAGCCGTCGTCTTCTGGGTCTTTTTTGTTTAGTAATTCGAAGCCTTTTGTTATGATTTGTTGGTAGTGGTCTTTGATATCACTAAAAAGGCTAGTAGTAAAGAGGACTGGTATTTTTAGTTTAGTCAAGTAGCCGACTTTTATTAGTATGCCGTCTTCGATGGCTTGTTCTTTTGTGTAGACGTGTACGGGTTCTCCGTACACTTCTGTTAAAGTGGTATTCATTTTTTACCACCTTCTGTTTTGATTCTTTTTATTTCGAAGTCAAGCATCTGACTCAACCTGTTGGTTAGGTCTTGTTTGACTTTGAGCAAATCATCTTGTTCTGATAGTTCGGCTGTTGCTGTTAAGCCAAAACCCTTAGAACCATAAGCCTCCGTAGAAACTTTTTGCGAAACTTGTACAGTGATTTCTTTTAGTTTCATTCAAAATCACCTCTTTTGCGTGGCTTTGAGCCCTGCATGTGAGCAAGAAGTTCATTTATTGTGAAACCTCTGCCAAATATTTGTTTATGTTCATAATTCATTCTCGAATCACCTCCTGAGTGGGGAAAACGAATTTTTTTCGAACCATGCAGCCGTCTTGCGTTTAGTTGGAGACATTAAATCCCTAAGCCCAGTGGGCGTGCATGAACCTGCAAAGGTGAATGAAAGGGTTTAAACCGAGAACAAACGAGGCAAAATGGAAGAAAAAAATGAGGAAACGAAGGAGGGAATAAAATTAGCACACTGCTCAAAGACATTTTAAAAGCAGTTTCTAGCAGAATTTTTTAGTGATAGTATGTCAGGATTTGATACCGTATCTCGTTGGAGTTATGCTTTTTGGATAATTGATTTTATTGAATTTTTCGAGTCAATACCTATTTCTGATAAACTAACACAAGCTTACAAAGATTTTTTATTTTTGTCACTAAGAGACTATGAAAACAATATTGATGAGGACCCAATTCTTGAACTCGAAACAAATAAAGAGTTTAGAAGAGCAGTATTTGCTGGAATAAAACCAGAAAAGATTCCATTAACTTGCGAGTCTGCGTACTTGATAAAATACTTAGCAAAATATAAACTTGCAATATTAAAATCATCTGACTCAAACCAATACCAAAATGCGTTTTCAAAACTAAATGATTACTTTAATGAATTAAAAACAATATTCTCAAGTAGCATAGAAATATTTCCAGAGTATTCAAAATTCAGCAAAGAAGAATTACTACATTATCAATCATTTTTCAAGCTAGTGAATTGGATTCTATTCGAACGAGCCGCACATTTTTATGAAACCCCCGAACTTACACAAGAGTATATAAAGTTAATAGAAAGACTTCTAAACTTTTACAAAACCAAATCTCCACTACTTAATGAAGTGCTAACAGATGTAAAGCTAAAACAATTCTGTGACGGTGAAAACAACTCTGAAAGATTTAGAATATTGCATCTACTAGCTGCAAAATCAGTTGATGCTACAAGATTCTTTGATGTCTTTGGAAAGTCAAAACCTATCGATAAAATAAAATTAAATAACATAATAAAAGAAAAAGTCATTATCGAACCGCCAACAGACTTTGAAAAACTGTCAAAACTATTTTTATGGTATACGCGAATAGAAGTACTAGAGGCTGGTGATAATATCTTCTCTGGGCTCCCAGTATTTGAATCACTAATAAATGGACTTGCCTTAAAATACAAAGAAAATAATATCAACAACAAATTACAAATGATAGAATTTATCCACCCAGAAGATCCAAAAACCCACAGGTCAATAGCAGTACTAATTGAAACATACGGTTCCTTCACAGATATGTCAGGCTGGCTAATATTCCGCAATATTGGAGGCCCATATGCCGGACTAGGGGGGTCAATATATGAAGGAATACAAGAAACAATCAAAAAAAACAAGAAACAAATTGACCTACAAATTTGCAAAAACATTTCTTATGATACTCTAAGCAAGTACCTTGCAAGCAAATACAAATATGAAGAAGAGATTATTTATTATGGGGACGACCCTAGCGAACTAGATGAAGAAGAATTTAATGATTACCAACAAATCGAATCATTTAACAAAAGCCAAGAATCAGTAAAAGAACACCTTGCAAAACTCAAACAAACAAAAGTGCTACTTGGAGATGTACTCGGCGAATTATTAGAACTGATAATATACAAGATTTGCTGCAAAATGTACGGATACCAAAATACAACCCACTCAGCAAAATTCACAAAAAAAGATCCTGAAATTGACATCATAACAAAAGACAACGACAATAATCTAATAATATATGAATCAAGTGTAACATTACCACTATCAAAAAACGAAATCTCAAAAATTGAAAAAAAGAAAATATTACTAAACCAGAAATATTCTCCAAAAAATATTAAATTTCATTACATTACAACCGCACTATCAAAAGAAACAACCGAATTCAATGAACTTAGAAAACAATACGAAGACAAAGATATTAGAATAATCATGATAGAAGACTTAATAGACCAAATGCCACAAAAAGAAGAAAACAAAGATAAAATCAGCAAATACAAATCTATAATCAAACAATACCAGAAAATTACAAGATAAAAAACCCTTAATTCAGTGGAAAAATTTTACCAAATTCAAACTCCTTTTACCAGAAAGGAGCTAGAACTTTGCCCCTCACCAAATTTAGTTGCTGGATTTTGCTTGGAATGTAGTGCCTAACTTTTTGGCACCAAGTTTAACTATGCTTTGTAAATAATGTAGTTTATGGTTAGGGTTGTTAGTTTAGATAAGATTGTGAGTCCTTCTGGGATAATAGGAATTGTTGCATCTGCTATTACTTTTTTGATTCCTAATCCTGTTTCTGAAGTAATTTATGCATTAGTCAATATCATTCCTGATGGTCCTTTTACTGCGCCTGCAAAACCGTTTCTTTTGCTTGCGTTATTCTTAATTGAGGTTGTTGCTGTTGCTGAGTTTGTTGAGAATATTATTCCAAGTAAGTAAGATTTTGTAGTGCCTAACTTTTGCGATATTATTTTATAGAAGTTAGGTCTTACTTGTAGAAGAAGCAAATTGAAACCTTTTGAAAAAAGTTTCCGCTTATTAACTTCCAGATAAACGCGGAGAGAGAAATATGAGTATTATAAATACAGGCGATATTTATTCACATTATAAACGCCCTAATAAAAGATATGAAATTCTTGGTATTGCTAAAAATAGCAATAATTTAACCGAAATGGTTATTTATAAAGCACTTTACCAAGGAGAATTTAAATTTGGAACCATTTGGGTAAGGCCTTTAGAAGAATTTCTTGAAACTATCGAATTTAATGGGAAAAAAATTCAACGATTTAATAAAATTGAAGAATAATGTGGGCCTAGA
>CAZOVD010000014.1:0-24065 GCA_964583285.1 uncultured archaeon | reverse complement strand
GTTAAGAAAGTTGTTGAAAAAGCTGTAAAAAAGGCAGTTAAAAAAGTTGCAAAGCCTACTGTAAAAAAGACAGTTGTAGTTAACAAAGTTTCAAAGACTGTTAAAAAACAGGTTGATTCTAATAAAAAAGCAGTTGCAAGAGAAAATAAAACAAATGATACTCAAGATAAAGAAATTGCAAAATTGAAATCTGACATTGCAAAATTAAAAGGACAAAGTAAAGATAAAAAAAACACAAGAAGAGTTAGTGAATATAATTTATTTATTAGAAAACAAATTAAAGCAGGACTTACTTTTGAAAAGGCTGTTAGAGAGTGGAATAAGTATAAAGCACTTGAATTAAAAAACACAAGAAGGCCTAGTGCATACAATCAATTTATTGGTTCTCAAATGAGACTTGGAAAAACATTTTTACAAGCAGTAGCACTTTGGAAACTTGCTAAGGCTGGAAAACTTGGTAGAAAAGGAACTACAAAAACAGTTACTAAAGTTAAATATAAAACAAGAACTATTAAGTCAAAACCTCAAATAATTACAAAAACAAGAACTATTAAATCTAAACCTCAAATAATTACAAAAATTAGAAGGGTTAAGTCAAAACCTGAAGTTATTACAAAAATAAAAAGAGTAGCTTCAAAACCAAAAATTATTACAAAGATTCAATATAGAACAAAAGAAGTTCCTGTTGAAAAAACAAAAGTAGTTCAAAAAGATGTTGATTATGACAGAATTAGAGCAATGTTAACTACTGCAATAAATACATCAACTGTTAATAAAACAGAAAATTCATCAAAAACAGTTTCAGTTACTGACATAAAAACTGCTGTTGCTGCGGATGATGAAGAAATAGCATTCAAATTAGTTCAAACATACTTTAAAGAGATTGCAAGATTTGGATTAAAAAAGCAATTAACTTTAGATGAAATAATTGATTCATATATTTACTCTTTAGCAAGAGTAAAAAGATATGAAGCAAATCATTTAGAAGAAAGAGTAAGAAGAGCGGGGTTAAAAAAATAGGTGATTTTATGAATGATGAAGAAGTAGCATTTAGAATAGTAAGACTTTATTTTGAAGAAATAGCAAGACTTGGCTTTAAAAGACAACTTGATATTGATCAAATAATTAACGCGTATTTTTATACTCTAAAAAAACTCGGAAATAAAGATGCTGCTATGAAAGAAGCAGTAAGAAAAATAATTGAAGAAGAAAAAAGATTTGAACCAACAAATGAATCAGTAATTAAAACAACTACTACTGTTACAGAAACAACTAACATTCCAGTTGAAAAAAAAGAAAAAACTATAACTGAAATTGTTGAAGGAAAATAATTTTTAAAAATAAAGTTGCATGGCAATTGCCATGCATTAATATTTATCTTAACTATTTTTTACTAACTTTAGCTTCTTTTAATATTATTTTTGCCATAATAAAAACTATTAGTGCAAGTATTAAGAAGTTAACAAGTTCTGCAATAAATGCTCCATAAAATATTCCAACGATTGGAGTAGTTTCAGTAGCTGGTTTTAAAACTAAAACAAAATCAGTAAAGTTAACTCCTCCCAGTATTAATCCAATTGGTGGCATTATTACATTATCGACTAAAGATTTTACTAAAGCTGATGCAGCAACACCCATAATAAATGCAATTGCAAGAGCTAAAATTTTATATTCCATTAAAAAATTTTTGAATTCATCAAAAAATCCTTTTGCTTCAATTTTTGCCATTTTTAATCAAACCTCCAAAGTTTAATGTTTTTATAAAATATTTTTATCTAAATAGTATTAAATATAGTAACTTGATTAAAAACTTAATTATCTTTTATTGAAAAATAATTCAATAACATCGCCATATTTTAGAACGTGGTCTTTTCCAATTATTTGTTTGGTTTTAACGTCTATTGCACGAATAAAACCTTTTCCCATATCGGTATGCAAGGTAAATGCAAAATCAAGTGCCGTGCTTCCTTTTTTCATTAAAAAGCAATCAGCTAATTTTCTTCCTTCTTTATCAACTAGTGATTTTGTTCCGCCAGGAAATATTGGTATATATTGTAATATATCAATCACAACCATGTCAATTACTTTTTGAACACCAGTTCCTTCAAATTTGTTTAGAACATTTTTTTTAATTAATTCTAAACCTTCTTTTTGTTTTTCACTCAACTCTCCAGTAATTTCAAATTCAATTTCTCCCGGATAATATTTTATTAAATTTTGTTTTGATGCTTTTCTAAGTGAAAGTTCACTTGCAGCAGAGCAAGGAATTATTTTTACATCTCTAAATTTTTCCTGCATATTTTTTATATTTTCTTCAGATTTAGGCAAGTCACATTTATTTGCGGCGATTATTATTGGCTTACTTAATCTTCGTAAAATTTTTGCAAAACTAATTTTATCTTCCTCACTCCAATTATTAAGCATTTTTTCTTCAAGTTTTAATTCTTTTATTGCTTTTTCAATATGATTTCTTAAAATTTTAACTCCGCTTAAACTGCTAACAAGTAAATCAATTCTTTTATTAAGTTCTTTTTCTGGAATTTTTGATATTTTTAACCAATTATTCTCAATTATTTTTAAAAACCAAAGCTCTATTTCTCTTTCCAAAAATTCAACATCTTTGCAAGGATCATGGTCTGTGCAACTTTGTCCTTCACTATTTGTTGTTCCACTTGCATCAACTACATGAATTAATGCATCAGCTCCTGATAAGTCATTTAAAAATTTATTTCCAAGCCCCTTTCCTTCATTTGCGCCTGGTACAAGCCCAGCAACATCAATTAGTTCTATTGGCACATATCTAATTGGTCCATTTTTACTATTAAATAAAAAACCACTTTTAGGATCACTTATGACCCCAAAGTATTTCCCAGCATCTTCAACACGAACAAAACCCATTCCTTTATTTGGTTCTATTGTAGTAAAAGGGTAGCTAGCCATTTGCACATCTATCATTGTGCTACTTGCAAAAAATGTACTTTTTCCGCTTGAGGGTTTTCCAACAATTCCTATTTGCATATTTTCTCAACCATAAATAATTTAATCATAGTATAGCTTAAAATTAGTATGCAAAAATCAAAAAATAAAGTAGCACTAAAAAAAGGACAACTTATTAGACGGTCAATTTTTCTTGGCGGGTTATCAATTGCACTTGGTGGATTTTTAAATGCAAAAATAATTCCAAACGCAAGACAAAAACTTAGTTTAATAGAAAAAAGTAGAATTGAAAGTATTCAAAAAAATGATGCATATCAAAGAGAGATAAATGCAATTAGAGAAAATGCAAGAGTTAGAAATGAAAGTTATGCAAGACAAAATAATGAAAAAGCTAGTTCTATTAATTCGAAATTAAAAACTACTTCGCCAGAATTACTTTTGATTTCAGAAAAATCTCATTTAGAAGTTAAAGAATATTTAATAAGAAATTCTCAAAAGCTATCACAAAATAAGCGATATTTATCTGCTCAAGAAAGAATTCATAATAGAGAAATTTTAGAACCAATAATTAGGCGTGTTGCAAAAAAGCACGGAGTTAGTGGAGATTTGATGATTAAATTATTTCAAAATGAATCTGGTTGGGATCCTTTTATTATTGGAAAAAATAAAGATGTGGGGCTTGGTCAATTAACTCCAGTAATTTGGGATAGTAAAATTATTTCTAAGTATAATTGCAACCCACTTAATCCGATTGAAAATATTGAAGTTTCAATTAGGTATTACTCGGATTTGCTAAAAAAATTTGGTAATGATAAACTTGCATTAACTGCATACAATAGTGGTGAAACTTTTGTTAGAAATAAGTTAAGAGCTGGCATGAGTATTAATGAAATAGTATTGGCAAATAAACATGTTTATGCTAATAGAGTTTTAGAACAAAAAATCTAATTTTAATTGTTTTGTTGTTAATTTATTTTATGTCGCAATTATTAACTACTAAATATTTTCCAAAAAACTACAGTGAATTTGTTGGCAATGTAGATATTGTTGAAAGTACTATTAAATGGGCTAATGAATGGCAAAATGATAATGTTCAAAAACCACTACTTTTTTTTGGTCCGCCAGGAATTGGAAAAACTGCGCTTTCTTATTTAGTTGCAAAAGAATGTGGTTGGCAAATATTTGAAATGAATTCAAGTGATATTAGAAATAAAGAAACAATTGAAAAAATAGCGGGGGCTGCAAGTGGTAATTCAACTTTATTTGGTTCAAAAAGACTTATTTTAATTGATGAAATTGATGGACTACAAGCACAAGATAGGGGCGGATCAAGTGCAATTTCTGATTTGATAAAAAATGCAAAAAATCCAATTATATTAACTGCAAATGATTTGTATGGTGATAAGAAATTAGTTTTTTTAAGAACTATGGCACAACTATTTGAGTTTAAAAAAATAAATTATCTTTCAATTGCAAAAAGATTAAGAGAGATATGTGATAGTGAAAATATTAATTATGATCCTGAGGCAATTAAACTTCTTGCAAAAAATTGTGGGGGCGATTTTCGAAGTGCACTTCTTGATCTTGAAAGTTTAATTGATGGGGTACAAATAAAAGATGTTGAAGAACTTTACTCTCGGCAAAGAAAAGAAAAAATATTTAATGTCATGGGAAAAATTTTCAAAGGGCACAATATTAATGAAATTACAGAAATGGTGGACAATTCTGAAGTTTCAAGTGATTTACTTTTTAGGTGGATTGAAGAAAATATTCCTAGACAGTATAGTGGTAGTGATGTTTCAAAAGCTTTTGATGTGCTTAGCAAGAGCGATATTTTTAATGGCAGAGTTTTTAGAAGACAACATTATGGCTTTTTAAAATATGTATTTTTTCTTTCAACAGTGGGAATTAATTTAGCAAAAGAAAAAGAGTATAATGGATGGCAACCATTTGTTTTTCCAACTCTACTTTCAACGCTTTCTTCTTCAACTTCAAAAAGAGCTTTAAGAAAAAAAATAGCACAAAAAATAGGTGAAAAAACCCATTGTTCAATTAAAGATGCTATGTCAGACATTGTATTTGTTCAAATATTACTTGAAAATAAAAATATTGCTCCAAAAATAATTAGTTTTTTTGATTTTGATGAAACAGAGATTGCATTTTTGTTAAATACTAAAAAAGATACAAAAAAAGTACAAAATTTAATTATTAGTTCAAAAGAAATTATTCAAAAAAATATTATTAGTAAACTTCATGAAGAAAAACAATCAACTTTATTTGGTTAATTTTCTTTTAAAATAGTATTAGATTCTACGAAGTTTTCTATTTTATCTGCAATAAATTTTCTTTTCCAAATAATTATTCCAATAATTATTATAAAAATTCCAATTAGTATTAATCCTTCTGTTGTTCTAAATAAAAAATAACTAAGTTTATTTAAATCAATTATTGGATCTATTTTTTTCCAGATAAAATAATTAAACACAAGTTCATTTGAACTTTTATATCCTTGCCAGGTAACAATTCTTCTATTTGAAGTATAATTTGATATTGCAGCCACAGGCTTAACATTATCATTTACTTCTGCTCCGGAAGGCAGTATTATTGAAATGCGCGTATTTTCAGGAATTATCCAAAGTCCAGAATCGTATAAATTATTTAAGTAATTTGCTTTTATACTATACTCTGAAATAAATGCGGTTTCTTTTCCTTGAGCCATTATTGGTTCAATTAAACTATAAGTTATTTCTAAAAAAGTGTCAGTTCCTTCAGAATAATTTATTTTTTTGTTAACTGCGCGACTTCCACCAATATTTGATTTAAAAATTGAATTAAAATTTTCCCATTCTACTAAGTTGCTTCCAAATTCAGTACTCATTTGTCTAAATTCAAATTGAGCAGCATCTGTTGTAAAAAAAATGTGAAATTTCTCAGTTACATTTGCTTGGCCATCGCTTGCAACATCAATGTCAATATTATGAAGCCAAATTCCATAATCTTGTGCACTGGCAAAACTAGTAAAAAGTAAAAGTGCAATTAATACTTTTAAAAATGTCTTTTGCATACATTATATTATAATAATACTTTATTAAATTAGTTTTGTTTTATTTTTTTATAAATTTTTTAGCACACCTTTAAATTATGGTTTGTTTACAATTATTATAGTTAGTATGGTTGAGCTACAATATTTTGGTCATTCTTTTTTTAGAATAAAAGATAAGAAAGAAACTGTTTTAATAGACCCTATTTTTGAATCAACAAAAACAAAGTTTAATAAGAATCAAAAAATACCATCAAAAATTAATGATATGAAAGGAGCAACTTTAATTCTTCTAACTAATGAAACACAAGAACATTTTGATAAAGAGGCAGTTCAAAAACTTGCTAGTGAAAATAACGCGGTTGTTGTTGCTCATGATTTTATTTTAAATGATTTAAATTTACCAAGAACTCAAAAAATTGCAGTTAGTTCAAATTTTGAAGTTAATATTAAGGGACTTAAAATTCAAACAAAAACTGCACATTATCCAAATAGTTTTTGTCCAACTGGTTATTTAATTAATTTTAACGGGACAAAAATTTATCATGCAGGGGTAACAAGTTTACTTGATTCTTTTTCAAATATAAAGGCTGATGTAGCAATTCTTCCAATGTCGTCTCAAACAATGGACGTTGTTGATATAGTTCGTGCTGCGAAGATAATGAAACCAAAAACATTAATTCCTATGCAATACGATATTTTTGAAACAAAGAAGTTTGATTCAAAAGACCTTGATAAAAGGATAAAAGAGAGCATTTTACAAACAGAAACGATTTTATTAAAACCAGGCAAAAAGATTAAATTATAATATGTATAATTGATATTTATGGATAGTTTATTATTTGTTTTAATTCTTGCAATAATTGTTATAATATTAATAGTGATAGTTTTTGATTTTGCAATGAAACAAAGAGAAAAAGAATTAATTCAAAAACAAACAATCCTTGATGTAAAACACTAATTGATCTTTTAAGATAGGTTTTTATTTCATAAAATTCTTCTTAATTTATGGTTTTTTTATTAATAGACCTATTTTGGGTTTTTGGGTTAGTGTTACTTTTAGTAATTGTTCTGGTTATTTTTATTAAATATAATTCTAGTTTAGAAGTAAGGCTTGTTGTTGAAAAAGAAAAAATATTTGAAATAGAAAAAGAACGTTTGAAAATTGCTGAAAGAAAATATATGCAAGGTAAAATTAAAAAAGAAATTTATGATGAATTAAGACTTGAAATTGAAGAAAAATTATTTTTAACAGAACTTGATATATTTAGATTAAAAAAAATTCATGTTCTTGAGATAGAAGATAAATTAGAAGAAATATATAAAAGAATATTAAATCCAACAAAGCATAGGCGAGTTCAACTAGCTCACTTATTAACAGAAACCGAGCTAGTTAGAAAAGAAATGGGATTTTTAGAATCAAAATTAATGAAACATGAGCTTTCAGAAAACTTATTTAAGAAATTAATTAGAAAAAAAGAACAAGAATTAATATCCCTTGAAATTGAAATAGTTAATTTAGTAAAAGTTGCAAATAAAGAAAAATAATTATATTATTATTTCATCAAAGTCTTTTGCAGCAATTGTATTAGCAAAAATTTCTCTTGCTTCTTTTTCAGCAATAGTTATATCATTAATACTTGCGCTAAAATGAAATAGAACTAATTTTTTTACTTTTGAGTTTTTTGCAATAGTTGCAGCTTCTTTTGCAGTACTATGTTTTGTTTCAATAGCTCTATCTTTTTTGTTTTCAAGAAATGTTGATTCATGAATTAATAAATCTGAATTACTTGCATTTTTTTCAATTATTTTTGTTGGGCGAGTGTCTGCAACAATAGTTATTTTTCTTCCAACTCTTTTTTTTGTATAGTCAAAAACATCTTTTTTTGTAAATTTTTTTCCATTTACAGTTATTGTTTTTCCTTCAACTAATTTAGAATATAATGGACCAGAAGGTATTCCTAGTTTTTCTGCTTTTTTTCTATCAAACCTTCCCTCTAAATCATTTTCTTTAAAACTAAAACCAAAACAAGGTATTTCATGATTAAGCGGGAATGCACGAATTTCTAAAAATTTATTTTTAAAAATGCTGCCACTCTTAACTTCTTTATAAATTATATTAAATGTTGGTTTAACTATTTCTTTTAACATTTTATTTATTTTTTCTTTTCCTCCTTTTGGAGAATAAATTGTAAGAGCTTCTTTTCTTTGATTTAGGTTCATTGTTGCAATCCACCCAAAAAGTCCAAGAAAGTGGTCTGCGTGCATGTGTGAAATAAAAACATTATTTATTTTCATTAATGATAAATTTGAAATCATAAATTGCCTTTGTATTCCTTCAGGAGCATCAAATAAAAGATTCTCTCCATTTAATGATATTACGCACGAAGAAAAATTACTATTTTTTTTTGGTACACTGCCACTAGTTCCAAGAAATGTAATTTTTATTTTTTCCATAATTTATATTCTAAATAATACTTTATTAAATTAGTTGTTTTGTTTAATAAATTTTGATAATAAACGGCAGTTTATGGTATTTTTTAATTAAAAGCTAACAAATTAGTTGCATTTTTAACCTTTTACTAATAATATATTTTCATGGCTAACTCTGAATCTAAAAAAATTAAAAAAAATAAAAAGTTATTTACATTTACTGATACTTCTCAAATAATTATACCTAAAGAACTTATTTCCCAAGTTATTGGGCAAGAAGAAAGTGTTAAATTGCTTAGAAAGGCAGCAGCTCAAAAAAGAAATGTTTTGCTTATTGGTTTGCCTGGAACTGGCAAGAGTTTGCTTGCACAAGCAATGAGTGAAATACTTCCCGTTCAAAAACTAGTTGATGTTTTAATTTATCCAAATCATGAAGATAATAATAATCCAAAAGTTAGGGTTGTTAGGGCTGGAGAAGGAAAAAAAATTCTTGATAGTTCAAGACTTGAAATGCGTAAAGCAGAAGATTCTATGCGATTAATTTCTTTTATACTTCCAATTGGCTGGATGATACTTGCAGGAGTTTTTTGGCAAATTGGTTGGTATAGTGATATTATTTTTGCTGCATTACTTTTAATTGGGGCTGTTTTACTTATTGGCCTTGCACTTGGTGGACAAATGCGAAGTAGAGAAAGTTCTTCAACACCACGTTTACTTGTAAATAATATTGGAAAAAAAGTTGCACCATTTTTTGAAGCGACTGGTGCAAGGGCTGGAGCATTACTTGGTGATGTTAGACATGACCCACTTCAAAGTGGAGGCCTTGGAACACCTGCGCACCTAAGAGTAGAACCAGGTATGATACATAGAGCTAGTGGCGGAGTATTATTTATTGATGAAATTGCAACACTACCAATGAAAGCACAACAAGAACTTCTAACAGCAATGCAAGAAAAAAAATACGCTATTACTGGACAAAGTGAAAATTCTAGTGGAGCAATGACAAGGACTGATCCTGTTCCATGTGATTTTGTACTTGTTGCTGCTGGAAATTATCCAGATCTTGAAAAAGTTCACCCAGCACTTAGAAGTAGAATTAGAGGATATGGTTATGAAGTTTATATGAATGTTGATATGCCAGACACTGCTGAAAATAGATATAAAATTGCACAATTTGTTGCTCAGGAAGTAAAAAAAGATACAAAGATTCCTCATTTTACAAAAGAAGCAGTAGATGAAATTATTTTTGAAGCAAGAAGAAGATCTGAAAGAAAAGGCAAACTAACTCTTAAGTTAAGAGATCTTGGGGGGCTTGTTCGTGCAGCGGGTGATGTTGCAATTGAAAAAGGAAACAAGTTTGTAACAAGCCAAGATGTATTTGAAGCAAAGATAAGTGCAAGAACTCTTGAATCACAAATGGTTGACAAAGCAATTGAAACAAAAAGGGATTATGAAGTTTATTTAACTACTGGTAAAGCAATTGGAAGAGTTAATGGACTTGCTGTTTTTGGAGATGGGAGTGCGGGCAGTATTATACCAATAGAAGCTGCGGTTTCCCCACCAAGTAGTAAAAATGTTTTCAAAGTAATTGCTACTGGAAAACTTGGTGAAATAGCAAAAGAAGCAGTTGAAAATGTTAGTGTGATATTTAAAAAAGCTTCAGGGAAAAATTTTGCAAAAGATGTTCACATACAATTTCTTCAAACTTATGATGGGGTTGAAGGCGACTCTGCAAGTGTTTCAATAGCAACAGCAGTTATTAGTGCAACTACAAAAATACCTATTCGTCAAGAAGTTGCTATGACTGGTTCACTTTCAGTTAGGGGAGAAGTACTTCCAATAGGTGGAGTTTCTTCAAAAATAAGTGCGGCAATAAAAGCTGGTTTTAAAGAGGTAATAGTTCCAAAAAGTAATTTGCAAGATATTGTTGTTAATGAAGATGAACTTAAAAAAGTAAAAATAACTTCTGTTGGAAATTTAATTGAAGTACTTGATGTTGCGTTAGTTAATTGTAATGAAAAAAGAAAATTAATTAGTGATTTAAAAAAAATAATTTCTGTTGATAAAAGATTTGTTGTTAGTAAAATTGCATCAAGTGCTGCAACAAAAATAAATAAATGATTAACTAATTAAAAATATTTTTTTTAAGCAAGTAAAACTATTTTTCCTTCTTTTAAAACAAATTGTTTATTTTTTCTTTCAATTGGTTTATTTTCTTGATTAAATATTATTGTTTGTTTTTTCTTGTTAATTTCAATTACTTTTCCTAAGTAATTTCCTTCCTCATCATTTACATGAACTCCAATTAATGCATTAGTAACTCTATTTCTAATATCAAATACTTTGCTAATTCTTATAGTTATTATTAAAGCAATAAATGCTGCCATTATATTTGCTGGAAACCAAGCAAGTTCAGCTTGTCTTAAAAATACTAAAGTTCCAGAATCAATTATTGCCCAAATTGATAGTATACTAACTCCTTGAACTAAATATTTTGATAACTTATATGCTTTTTTCTCATAAACGCTATCAATTGCTTTTGCAATTAATAATAACATTATTGCCAGTGCAAAAAATGGGTATATTAATCTAAATGCTGAAATTACATCAATAGTTATATCAATGAAATCACTAGAAATTAATTGTAAGTACGCAAGCCATATTCCAAAAAATGGAGAAATTATTGCTGCAATATACATTACAACACTAATTCTTTGTTCAATAATACTTCTTGTTATTACTTTAAATGCTTCAACCATTTTTTCTTCTATTCCAAATCCTTTAAGCATTAGGTAAATTCCTAAAATTAAAGAAATTGCTTGCATTGAATATTGTCCAAATACAAAAAATGTTATAAGTGCAATTCCTGGTAGTCCTAAAAATAATCTGCTCATACCAGGGTCCTTTAAAGCTTCTTTTATAGTATAAAAAGTTGACTCAACTGCTTGTGCTTGTTTTATTATTATTTGTTCTGTTGAAATTATTTTTGCTCTTGATTGTAAAATTGGTAAAACCTGTGCATCTTCTGCCCCATCAGTTACAAGTATCCATCCATCAATAATATGTTTTTTTTGTAAAATTTCGATTTGTTTATTTATTTCTTTATCTGATTTTAAACCATTCTTACTTTCGCCAGTTAAAACTACTACTTCTAAATTTTTGAACTCTTTTTTTGCATCTTCATATTTTTTAACAGCAGCAAACATTGCGTTTGCATCACTTTCGCAAGGATCACTTAAAATTAATTTTTGAGCTCCTTCAATAACTCTATCTTTGCCAACTAAGGGCCCAGTAATATTTGTTTTTCTGCCCAAATCATTGTCACGATCAACACAAACGACAAAAATTGTTCTTTTCATTTTCTTCATAATACCACTAATATTATATATACTTTTGTAGTAATCTTATATATAAAGCATATTATAATATATTGCAGATAATTTAAATTTTGACAGTGAAAATATGGCTAATAAAAATTTCAAATATGTAATTTTTTTCTTAATAATTTTATTTATTTTAGTGATGCTTGGTTCAATAGTAGCATATTCGGAGATTATTGTTTCTAATTGGTACTGGTTTTTATTACTAATACTATTTTTATATTTTGTAACTAATTATGAAATTTTATTAAAATTACTTGATTATGAAAGAGCAGTAATTTATAGATTTGGAAAAGTTAATAGAGTTGGAGGTCCTGGTTGGGCTTTTGTTATTCCTTTTATTGAGTCAAATGCAATAGTTGATCTTAGAACAAGAACTCTTGATGTTCCAAAACAAGATGTTGTTACAAGTGATGGTATTGAGTTAGTAGTTGATGCTGTAATTTACATAAAAGTAAAAAAAGATAAACAAAGTGTTGTAAATTCTATTATTGAAGTTAAAGATTTTAAAGAAGCATCAAAATTATTCGTTATATCATCTATTCGTGATATTGTTGGTTCTATGACTTTAAGTGATGTTATATCAAACATAGAAATTATTAATGCACAAGTTAAAGAAAATCTTGAAAGAATTTCAAAAGAATGGGGGCTTGCTGTTGAATCAGTTGAAATAAAAGATGTTCAAATACCAAAGACAGTTCTTGATGCAATGCATGAAGAAAAAGCTGCAGTTCAACAAAAACTTGCAAGAATAGAAAGAGCTCAAGCACACAAAGCAGAAATACAAGCAGTAAAAGAAGCGGCGGCTGATCTTGATCAAAAAGCATTAACCTACTATTATATCCGTGCAATTGAAAGTATGTCAAAAAATAAAGGAAGTCAAGTATTTTTTCCAGCAGAATTTTCAAAACTTGCGGGAGCATTTGCTAGTTCAAAAGAAGAAGTTCCAAAACTTGCAAAAGTAAATGAAGAATATAAAGAAGTTTTAAAAGAATATATTGATACTGCTGTCGCTAAAGCAAAAGATGAACCAATTAAAAAAGAAACTAAAAACGATCTTAAAAAAGATGATAGTGAAAAAAGGTTATTTGCACGAAATGTAAGTAAAGAAAAAAGACTTGCTAGAAGAGAAAAAATAAAGGATAAATTAAGAAAAAAATTTCAAAAAAAATATGAATAAAAAAACTAATTTTAATTATTTTAAAAATAATTCAAATTTTATTTTTTTCTAGTAAATTTTTTAATTTTTAAAAAAAGAAGACAAGGCAATATTATTTTTAATTTGCCTTATTAAATGCTTTTTTAAATTCTTCAAGTTCTTTTTCTATTTCTTTTAAACTTTCACTAAGTATTTTTTTAGCATTTTTTGCTTTTAATATAAATTTTGCTTTTGTATCAAGTGGGTGATCAAGTTTATATGCTACAAAATCAACACTTTCATTATTTGATAGTTTTTCTTTTAGCAAATTTGTCAAAGTGTGTCTTTCTCCCTCTATGTAAAATTCTAAGTTATCCTTTTCATTTGATATTATTTCTAGTTTCATTGCCCCTCACCTCTAAAATTTCTTCGCTCGCTATATTTATTATTGTTTCTATTTGGCCTAAAATTACCTCTATTTTGTCTATTATTAGAAAATCTTTGATTTCTGTTAAAATCTCTATTATTTCTATTAAAATTATTTGATTCAAAGTCTCTTTTTGGCCTTTCTTTTGCAACATCCTCTTTTTCAAACCATTTTCTAGTTTCAACATTTCCACAGTTAATACACATCATTTTTTCATTAGAGTAATTTAAGTTACTTTTGCATTTAGAACAAAATGCAAGTATTACTCCAAGCCCAGTTTGATTTGTAGCAACATCAATTGAATATTTATCTAAATTACTAACTCTTGCTTTTATTAAATCTCCAACTTTATAAAATTCATTAATATTTGTTACATATTCTTTTGCAACATTTCTAACAGGTAATTGTGCGCGCGTATTACAAAGAACTTTTTTATCTTCTGCTCTAATTAATTCAACTACTGCACTTGACTCTTTTATTGTAGTAATTTTACCATAAACAATATCATCAATATCAACAGCTCTTAATAATTTTCCTTTAATGCTTGCAAATCTATGATTATTATCAAAAATTGCCTCTCCATAAATTGCTGCTTTTACTAAACCATCTTCTTCAAAACTACTATCAGTAGCTAAATATTCTTCTTCAATTGCTATTTTTTCTCCTGGAAAAAATATTTTTTTCTTCATTTCATCACCAATAAATATACTTTATAGTATAGGAAATTATTATATATACTAAAATAATTTACTTTATGAAAGGTATATAAACGCTGTGATTTATTTATGGTTTTAGAGTCAATTGTTGGGGAAAGAAATGTTAGAAAGCACCCCTTTCTAATATTTATTATTACATTTATCATTTCTGTTGGAAGTATAATTGCAGCATATAATATATTTCCTTCACATGCTAGTGTGCTTTCTGTGGCATTTATTACAATAGGTCTTGTTCCTATAATTCATAATATTTTAGCTAAAGAAGAATATGAAGAAATAATGCTTAGAAAAAGTGCTGCTACATTTTTTGCCAGACACTTTAATTTGATAATGATTTATGTTTGGATTTTTATAGGAATTATATTTGCATTTGCAATTTTTTATTTTTTAACACCATCTGAATTAAAAGTTGATTTATTTGCTGAACAAATAAATGCATTTTGTTATATTTCAGGTTCAGAAAATTGCTCAGGTGGACTGCCTAATTCAATTCTTAGTAAACTAAGCGCTTCTGCGTTTGATTCGTGTAAAAATCCAGTTACTAGTAGTGTAGTGTCATGTTCATTATTTGTATTTGAAAATAATTTAAAAGTTTTAATTTTTATAATAATTTTATCATTACTTTATGGTGCTGGAGCAATTTTTATTATTGCTTGGAATGCATCAATTTTAGGATTATTTTTTGGAGAAATGTTTTCTACTGGGATGCACGGGACTTGGCTAGGATTTTTACAAAGTATGCTCATAGGCCATGGGCCTGCAGAATTATTTGCTTATATTTTTGGAGCACTTGCAGGAACTGTTCTTTCAGCAATGATATCAAGAGGTCATTTCATTAAACACGAAGTTTCTATAATACTAAAAGACGTTGGATTTTTAGCATTTTTAGCTTTCTTTTCAGTATTTTATGGTGCAATAGTTGAAGGTATTGGAATACTTGGTTATAGTGACCTTCATTTTATTTTAGGATTTATTTATGTTCTAATAATAATAATACTTGTTTCAGTGTATGGTAGAAAAAAATTTATAATTCAAAACGAGTAGTACTTAAAAACACTTGTGAAGTATTTTTTTTATGGTTAAATTTAAATCAAAAAAAGATGAATCAAAAAATATGAAACTAATAAAAAATAATCTCTCTATTTTAAAAGAAAAATTAAAATGGCTTGATCCTTTTACTTATGTTGATCTTTTTATAATGCCAAAAGTAAAAAAAATTAACGATTCACAAATCGTTGAAACTATAGTTAATATTTTATTTGCCGCAATATTTGCATTTTTAATTTATATAATCCTTGGTGGATTATTTGGTACAGCGTCTCCCCTAGTAATAGTTTATTCAGCAAGCATGGAACCTAATTTGCAAAGAGGGGATGTTATTGCATTAAGAAGTGCAAGCGAAAATGATTATTTTGGCCCTGTTATTATAATTGATGAAAGTTTAGAAAGTAAAAATCCAGTTGACTTTTTAACTCCTGTTTATGAAAACAATCAACTTTCTAAAATAATTTTTAAAAATACCAAAGAAATTATTCCGCAAATTGACGCATCAATTGTAGTGTATAATTCTTATCCATCAAATTTACCAATAATACATAGAAGTATTGTAAAAATAGTTGCAAATGATGCAAATTATATTTTAACTAAAGGAGATAATTATATTACAAATCCAACTTTTGATCAAGACTGTGGAAGAATTGATGAATTACGAGGCATTAGTGAAAAAAATTGCATAACATTTAATCCAATTAAAGTAAGTGAAATAGAAGGAATAGCTTTTTTTCGCGCACCAATTTTAGGGTGTGTTAAATTATGGCTGGTTGACGATCTTTCTTCAATTATATTAAATGGCAGGTTGCCAAAAGATTTTAGTGGAATTTGCTAGAAGTAAAGTTTTTATTAAACAAAAACCTATTTTTCTAAAATGGATATGGGTGAAGTTATTACTAAATTTCCAAATTTCTTGGATTATATAATTAATTTTTCAAGTTTAACTAATGCAGAACTAATTATTTTTTCATTACAAATAATAATAATATCAATAATAATTTTGTTCTTAGCATTATTAATTTTCTTTTTTTATAATAGAAAAACTAGTGAAGAAATAAATGCACTTAACTTGCTTAAAAAAGTTGAAAATTTAAGAAAAAAAAATAATCAAAAAAATGTAGTTAAAAAAAATAAAGAAGATTTGAATGTTTTAAAAGATAAAAATACTATTGATAAAAAATCACAAAGTATTTCTCTAAAAGATATTTTAATTAAAAAATTCAAGCCAAAAATAGAACAACAATTACAAACAACAATTGAAATAATTGATTTTAAATCAAAAGATAATAACTTTGAAGTTTTAGCTAGTATTAGTGGTACTAAATTACTACTTATTTTAGATAATAGTGGCAAAATAATTGATTATAAAAGAGCAAATTAAAAACTAGCAAGTATTCTTTTTAAACTTATTTGGCTTTTAGTATTATAGATATTATGGAATTAGTTTTAAAAGATGCAACAATTTTTAAGAAAAGTATTGAAGCAATTTCAGTTTTAATTGATGAAGCTGAACTTGTAATAAAACAGGATGGTCTTGAATTAAAGGCAACTGATCCATCTCAAATATCAATGGTTGATTTTTCAATGCCAAAAAATGCTTTTGAAACTTTTAAATGCGAAGAAACACGTTTAGGTCTTGATCTTGATTATTTAAATCAAGTTCTTTCAAGAGCACAAAGTTCTGATAAATTGTTACTTTCAATTGATGAAAAAAAAGCATTTCTAAGCGTTACTTTTAAAGGTAAAGCACAAAGGTCATTTCAAGTTCCATTAATTGATATTTCAACAAGCGAAGTTCCAACTCCAAGAATTGAGTTTGATGCTGAATTAAAAATTAGTTCTGGTTTTTTACAAAATGCTTTTAAGGATGCAGCGCTTATAAGTTCACACATTACTCTTGGTTGTACGAGTGAAAAATTTTTTATAAAAGCAAATTCATCAAAAGGAAATTTAGTTGAAGAAGCTGCGCAAGATAAAGAAAATTTACCTGAATTAAAAGTAAAAATGGAATGCAAAAGTATGTTTCCGCTTGATTATTTGCAAGACATGGTAAAAGCAGCAAGTGCTCCTGAAACATTATCTCTTTTTATTAAAACAAATGCTCCAGTAAAAATATCATATTTAATCGGCGAAGCAAGCATAACTTACTTTTTAGCACCAAGAATTGAATCTAACTAAAATAATGCTTAAAAAAGAATTTTAGAATTAATATTAAATACTAAAGGGTTCTTTTATATTTGTGATATTATGATAGAAATGAAAAATTCTTCTTTTTTTAAAAATGCAGTAGAAGCTTTAAGCGCATTTATTCCTGAAGGAAATTTTAGATTTAGTGAAAAAGGCATTTATTTTAGAGCAGTTGATCCAAGCCAAGTAGTTTTAGTTGATTATTTTGTTGACAAAAAATTATTTGATAAATATGAAATTGAACCTAATTTTGTTGGAATTGATTTAGTTGAATTTAACAAATTACTTCAAAGAGCCGCCGTTAATGATAAAGTTCAAATAAATTTACTTGACAGTGAACTTCAAATAAAACTTGATTCTGAATTAAAAAGAAGTTTTAAATTACCTTTAATTGATGTTGGTGGAGAAGAAGCAAAGATACCTCAAATTAGTTATGATACAAAAATAATTATTGGTGCAGTTTCATTTAAAGAAATTTTAAAAGATGCAAGTTTATTTAGTAGTAGCGTAGTTTTAAAATTAAAAAATGGAAAATTTTTTATTGAAGCAAAAGGTTCAAGTGGAATAATGGATTCTGAAGCTACAATTGTTTCAAAAATAGAATCATCAAAAGATGTTACTGCAAAGTTTTCCCTTAATTTTTTGCAAAATATAATAAAAGAAGCTGACTCTAGTGAAAAAATAGAAATTAATTTAAAACCGGATTCTCCAATGAAAGTATCTTATAATATTGGCCAAAGTAGGATAGTTTTTTATTTGGCACATATGATTTTGTGATGCTCTACCTTTAGGTAGTGCTCAGTTTGGTCCAAGCTGAACTGGACAAGTAGAATAGTTTTTTATTTGGCACATATGATTTTGTAATGCTCTGTCTTAAGCCATTTTTGTCCTAATTTGTTTAAAAATTACTTTTGCTTATAATTATTTTGCATGTAATTTTAATATGGAAAATATAGAATTTGCTCAAAAATTTCCCTATTCAGAACGCTCAAAGTTAGTTTTAAAGGAAATGGGAATTCAAACTGAAAATATTCCAGAACAAGTAGTTAAAAGAGCTGCATTATTAATATCAAAAGCTAATGCATCTAAGGATTATGAAATAGACATTTTAAGTAGTTCAGAAGATATTTTAAAAAACGAAATAATGGCTTATCCTACTGCAAAAATGTTAGTTTCAAGTATTTTAATTCCGAATTTAAATGAAAAATTAGCAAACCTAATTTCAAAAAAAACTTTCAAATATTTGGTGGAAGATAATAATTCAAAAGAATTGTCACTTGAATTAGCTGACGATTTTAAATTAGATTATAACTTATCAAATATTGAATTTGTTGAAATAAATTTGATTGATTATTTAGATATTTATTTTATTTTTGAAGAAACAAAATTAGTTAATAAAAATGTTAGTGCTGGAAAAGTAATGCTTAATATAAATGATTTTGCGAGATTTTTAAGTGAAAAAGCGTATAAGAAAATAATTGACTCTCTTCCAATTCCAAAAGATAAAATTCCAAAAGATTTGTTAAAACTTTCAAAAAGTATTGAAAGTCAACTTGGAGTGATGCAACAAAAAAGTTTTGATGAAAAAATAACTAACAAAGTTACTCCTGAATTATTTCCACCAAGCATTAAAAAAATTTATGAAAATGGTCTTGCTGGACAAAAATTAAATCATTATGAACGATTAACTATTGGTGGATTTTTAAGACAAGTTGGGATGAGTAAGGAACAAGTAGTTTCCTTTTTTGCAAAAGCACCTAATTATAAAAAACAACTAACTGAGTATCATGTTGCAAGAATTTTTGAATCAGAATTATCTGCACCAGGATATGCAAAAATGAATGAATATGGAATAATTATAAGTGACGAAGAAAAAAAATTCAAGCACCCACTACAATATTATAAGTCAAAATTAAAAATAAATAATAAAATAAAAAATAAAAATGAGGGTAATTAGATGTATGAAGAAAGTGCAGAAGCAATTTTTGTTAAAAAACATTTCAAAGAATTTTATTTAAAAAATTTTATTGATAGTGTACCAAGTGTTGAAAAGCGAGAATTTGGTTATGGTGTTTTTAAAAGAAAAATTGCGAATAGAAATTTAAGTTTTTCTAATTTAGAGCAAATGAATTATTTTTTAAGAAACTTTGTTCCATTATTTTTTTCATATTCTAATTCTTATTATTTAGATCCAGCAAGCACTCCAATGCAATCAAAAAACTGGGTGGCAAGCGATTTAATTTATGAATTTGATGCGGATGAAATTAAAACTGAGTGTAATTTTATTAATGGAGAGTGGAAATGTAGTAAAAAATTTGGACAAGATGCATTTATAGAAGAAACAAGTTCTAGTGGAGAAACAAAACAGTGGTTCTTAAAAAAAGGACTTTTAGAATCAAAAAAACAAGTTTTTAGATTAGTAGAATTTTTAGAAAAAGATTTTGGTTTTTCACAAGAGGGTCTTTCAATAAATTTTAGTGGAAAGGCAGGGTATCATGTTCATTTTAGAAATAACGAAATTTTAAAACTTAACAAAAAATCAAGAATAGAACTTGTAGATTATATTACTGGGCAAGGGATTTATTTTGATAATTTAGGATATGATTTAGAAAATACTTTACGTATTCCAAAAGCTACTGGGAGTTGGCAAAAAAGAATTAACAAGGGCCTAATAGAATTTTTTGATAAAGATGTTGATGAGATTGCATTAATCACAGATCTTGCAAAACAAAAATCAAAAATAAGAAAATATTTGGATAATAAAGAAGAATTATTAAAAAAAATAAATGAGGGTTACTTAATTGGTTTTAATATTAAAAAAAATAAAGAATTTTTTTCAAAAATATTTGATTTTATTATTCAAACTTATCAAGTTCCAATAGATAGACAAACAAGTATTGATTTGCATAAAATAATTAGAGTTCCAAGTACTCTTCATGGAGATACTGGGCTTATTGCAAAGAAAATAGAACTTAAAAAACTAGATAATTTTGATCCGTATAGTGATGCAGTAGTATTTGGCGAAGATAAAGTTAAATTGTTTGTTAGTCAAGCTCCAAAATTTACTTTGAAAAATAATGATTTTGGTCCTTTTAAAGAAGAAGAAGTAACTGTTCCGCTTTATTGTGCATTATATTTAATAGGAAAAGGAGCAAAATTAATCAACTAGTAAATTGGCAAGTTTTTTAACAAAATATTGCTTTTTTAGATAGAAATAAAAACCTCTTTTATCTATACTATTTTGTGTTGACATGAAAATTGATTATGATGAACTAAGAAGAATACATAGGTTAGAAAAGAACACATCAAAACTAGTTGAAGTTGATGAAGATTTTATTAATTCAATTGAAAATTTTGTTGAAGAAGAAAAAAAAGTATACCTTGAATCTTTAAAAAATTTTTCATCAAGTTCTACAAGAGAATTTACTAATATGAAAAGAATGATAGAAGAAATTTTTTTAATGCGAAAAAAAAAGATTTTAAACAAAGCACTTATTGCTTCGCACACAAAAGATACAAACCTTGATAATATGGCAAGTGAAGAAGTAGAATTTTTTAAAAAATTATTAAAAATAATTGAAGAATATAATGAACATTATGCTGGACTTTTTGGAGAAAAAGAAACTAAAAAAACTTTATCAAAAGTTAAAATATTAAAAGATGTGCCAACTTTTGTTGGAACTGATATGCTTGAATATGGTCCATTTAAAGAAGGTGAAAATGTTTCTTTGCCACAAAAAGTTGCAAAATTATTTATTACAAGAAAAATAGCAAAAGAACTTTAAAAATAAAACAGGTTTATAATTATTCTCCTTGACAATTTTATTAGTGTTTATATGGATTATCCAGAAAGAGATGAATTTGTTGTTACTAAAATTGTTCAAGTTTTAGATTATGGTGTTTTTGTAGAGTTACTTGAATATAAAAATGCACGAGGGTTTGTTCATATTAGTAATGTTTCAAGTTCTTGGGTAAAAAATATTAGAAATATTGTAAAAATTAATCAAGTTAAAGTTGCAAAAGTACTAAATGTTGATACTCAAAAAAAACAAATTGATTTAAGTTTTGCTGGAATTTCACCACAAATGGAAAGACAAAAATTAACTGATTTTAAACAAGTAAATAGAGAAGAAAAATTAATTTCAATACTTGCAAAAAACGAAAAGAAAAAATTCGATGAAGTTTGGCAAGAAGTTGCTACTCCTTTAATTGAAGAATTTGGGTCATTATACAAAGCGTTTGAAAAGATTTCTCTTGGAGAAGATTTGTCAAGCTTTGTTCCAAAAAAATGGTGGTCAGCAGTAAAAGATCTTGTTGAAAAAAATATTGTAGTATCAACAAAAGTTTTGCGAGGGAAAATAAAGTTAATTACTCTTTCAAATACTGGTGTTGATGATATTAAAAAAATTTTTAGTGATATAGAAAAAGAAAAAAACTGTGTTGTTGTTTATTCTGGAGCTGGAAAGTATTCATTAACATGCTCTGCACCAACTTATAAAGAAGCCGAAAAAATAATTAAAAATAATGCTAGTGAACTTGAAAAGAAGGCAAGGAAATTAAACATGAAATTAGAATTTAAAATGGAAAATGATAAACAAAAAGTTAATTAAATAAGTTTAAATTTAGTTGTGAGTTGATTAAAGTATGCCTACAAAAATTCTATTAACCGAAAAAATTGCTCTTAAGGACGGAATATTACTTGTTGGTCTTCCAGGAATAGGACTTGTTGGAAAAATTGCAGTTGATTACTTATTAAAAGAATTAAAACCACGAAAAATTGCAGAGATTTTATCTGATTCTTTTCCGCCAAGTGTTCATACAAAAAAATCAAAAATAGAACTAATTAGAAACGAAATTTATTATTTAAATTATAAAAAACAAGAATTTTTAATTTTAGCTGGACCAGTTCAACCAACTCTTGATTTTAAGGTTGGTTCAAGTCATGAACATTATGAGTTTAGTGAAACTTTAGTTAATTTTTTTAAATCAGTTGGAATTGTTGAAATAATAACAATGGCTGGAATTAATATTGGAGAAAAAAGAGTTAATGCAAGTCCGGGGGTAGTAATTGCTGCAACTGATGACCAAACAATTAAAATGTGGAAAAGCTTTGGAGCAAAAGAAGATAATAAAGAAGGTCTTATTTCAGGTGTTGCTGGTTTACTTGTTGGCCTTGGAAAACTTCGCTCAATTAAAGGTGCTTGTTTAATGGGCGAGACAAGTGCGCAACTAATTTATGGAGATCAGGGCAGTGCAAAAAGATTACTTGAAATTTTAAAAAAGAGATTTAAATTCAAATTAAATATGAAATCAATTGAAAAAGACTCAAAGCAAATCGAAAAAGCATTTAATGAGCTTAATAGTCAACTTGAAGCAATAGAACATGCAGAAACAAATGAAAAACTTCCTTATGTTCGCTAGTTTTTTTGTTAAATTTACTTAATTTTTTTCTAAATTGTTTTTTTATTTTAATTAATTATTTTTAAGAAAAATTTTTAGTTCTTCTAAAGTATTTTCAAAACCTTTTCCACCATTTCTTAAATAATATGACGGGTGGTAAATAAAAAATATTTTAAAATTTTTATAGTTTTTTATTTCCCCTATTTTTATGTTACTATCAAATATACTTGCTGCACTTTTTCCAAGAAGAATTATTATTTTTGGAGAAAGAAGTTCTAAATATTTTTGTGTTAATGGTAAAAAGTATTCTATTTCTTCTTTTGTTGGCGGCCTTATTTGTTTATCTTTATTAAGAGGAATAATTGGAACAACATTTATTATACAAAAATCATTTTCATTTAAACCTAAATATTTTATCCAGCTGTCAAGTAGTTTTCCACTCCTCCCAACAAAAGGCAAACCTAATTTATTCTCGCTTTGTCCAGGCGCTTCTCCTATAAAAACTATTTTTGGTGTATCACTACCTTTTCCAAAAACAATATTGCCATTTGTTTCTAAAATATTTTTATAAAGTGGATGAACTGTTGCAATTTCAAAAAATTTTTCTTTAAAATCTTTTAATTTTCTACTTTCATTTATCTGCATTTAATAATCACTTTTATGTTCTTTTGCTTCATCAACTTTTTTTACAAATGCAATATGCTTTTTTATTTCTTTATCAACTTTTTTTACAAATTTTTCTTTTGATTTTTTTCCTAAGCTACTTTGTAATACTTCGCGTCTAAGCGTTGCAAGTTTTAAAGAATCCCCATCGCTTAAAAGAAAAAAGTTCCTTGCTCTTAATTTCAAAAATTTTGCTCTTAAATAAATATTTTGTTTTAATCTATTCATTTTTCTTTCACTAAATAACAAGTATTCCAAGCGCATTAAGTATTAGCATAGCTCCAATTCCTGCTGGGCCTAAAATTAGTGAAATAATTAATGATGGAATAAAAGGAAGTGGTATTTGAAGACCATAAACTACTATTGCCCAAAAAATTAGGCCAAGCACAGAGTTCATTATTATTCTTCTTAAAAAAAATATTATTATTATTGTTCCAACAATTAAAACAATTCCTGCTAAAATAATAAATGGTAGAAATTCAATTGCAATATTTCCAGCTTCTTTTGCAACTGGTGTAAAATCAACTTCATTTGCAAACAAAAAAAACATGCTAAATAAATTTAATATTTCCATATATTAATTGTAATTATTTGTTTATTTAATCTTTTCTTTAAAAATTTGAAATTTTATTAATATATAAGATTATTAAATACAAATACACTTTAGTTTTCTTAAACATGGAGAGTATTTTGA
>CAZOVD010000013.1:0-24304 GCA_964583285.1 uncultured archaeon | reverse complement strand
AAAAATAATGCGGGGGGAATAGTAGGAGTAAATAATGGTTCTTTTAATTCAAACCCATATAGTTCATATTATTTTAGTGATGCTCCACTTGCAAGAATAATTAATTCATATTCAATGATTCAAATTGATGCAAATAATTCAGGAGGAGTTGCAGGAACAAATAAGGGAATAATAGAAAACACTTATTCTACTGGAGAAATAATTGGATTTAATAATGCAGCAATAACAAATATTAATCAAATATTTTGTTACCATTATCAACATTATGTTGATTCAGCAATAATAAAAAATTCATATTCAAATATTGATTTAAACATTTCAAACATTAATAGTTGTTATAGTATTTGGTATTATGGAAATGCAGTAAAACACTTTGCAATAGAAGAAAACACATTAATTAATACATCACAAAGTTATCTAGAAAATAATAGTAATCCACCATTTAATAGCTGGGATTTTAATAATATCTGGAAAATGGTTAATAATAAACCAGTTTTATATTGGGAAGAGTAATATTAAATAATAAGTACATGTGATTCTTAGATGAATGTAGTAAATAAGAAAGAATACCGAAAACTAAAAGAAGCACCATATACTCAAACAGAAATTGAAGCTTTTTACAAAGCATGTTATAAATCTTACTTAAGAATAATTGCAGATCCACCAACTGCAATTGTTGCACCACTTAGAGGTTCAGAACCAATTGTGAAAGCAATAATGCTTTTTGCAAGTCTTGAAAAAAAAAGTCATTTAATACCAAGAATTTTTTACCCAAGAATTGGACAAATAAATTATGGAAAAGATAAAAAAGTTTTAAATAAAATTAATCAAGACATGGCACCCTCACTTTCAAAAAATGAACAACAAAGAGAACTTGAAAGAATGATGGACAAAATAGTAAAACTAAACAAAGGAAAAAATAGAGTTAACATTACAATTGTTGATGAAGTTAGGTGGGGCGGATCAGTTTCACAAGCAGTAGATTTACTGGAAGATATTATTGCAAAAAAAAGAAGAGAAGTTAAAATTGGAATAAATGCAATAACTGTTGCAGAAAAAGGTTTTGTTCGAGGCCGAGAATATCAACATTTAAAACAGAGAATACCTGTTAGAGAATTTGTTGTTCCAAGAGTTTTTACAATGGATTCAAACAAATTTTTATTTCCTCTGCTTGAACAAAATCAACTTAATTTAAGATGGCCTTTAGGAATTAGAAAACCAAAATTGGGTATTACTAGAAGAGCCATTAATGGCAGAGGTGAACTATTTAGTGATCTTCAAGCAATATGGCTTAATGGCGGAAAAAAGCATGGTGTTTTTGGCCAAGCAAAAAAGAAACAAAGACTTAGTAGATTGCCAAAATAATAAAAGAATAAAATTTTATACACTGGAGTTTTAGTTATTATATGAATAAAATAATTATATTAATATTATTACTACTAATAAGTTCTTTTGTATTTGCAGAGTGTGAAACAAGTGTTGAGAATATAAAACGTTTTGATGCAACTTATCACATATTAGAAAATGGGTCTTCAGAAGCTAGTTTTGTGGTTGTTGCACATTTTCCTGAGCGTTGTTTAATTGAAAGATATAAATTTGACTTAAATTTAGACGAACATGAAGAAATAACTATTCAAATACCTTACCAAGACTTTGTTTGCCCAAAAGAATTTATTTTAAATAATGTAGGAACAGAGTTTGGAAATTTCCCAGAAGGACTTGATTGTAGCGCTAGTTTTACAACAGATAGAAACACAATAAGAATGGACTATAGAGGAACAAGTTCTTTTCTTGGAAAAATTGAGAATGACAAAGTAATTGTTTCCCTTGGAAATAGCCCCTTTACAATTAACTTAACAAGAGATAGTTCTCTTACAATTTTTATTCCAAGCACTACCACATATCTTAATCATTTTCCAAGAAACGCAAGCATGTCAGCGAATAGATTGTATTTTGCGCCTTTTCCAAAAGAAGAAGTTTATTTTGAGTATTTTAATATTAATGCAAATCAAGCAGAAACCATTAGTTTACTACCAATAATACTAATTGGTGTTGGAGTTCTTGCAATAATAATATTTTTATTTGGTTTAATTGCAATTGTAAAACCAAAAGAAAAAGAAGTTATAACAAAAGTAGTTGAAAAAAAAGACG
Source organism: uncultured archaeon (assembly GCA_964583285.1). Taxonomy (GTDB): domain Archaea; phylum Iainarchaeota; class Iainarchaeia; order Iainarchaeales; family JAAZKV01; genus JABIDZ01. The sequence continues at coordinate 22,153 of CAZOVD010000013.1, read as the reverse complement.
AAGTTAATAGTGATGAAAAATTACTTAATGATGCAAAAAAATTAAAAGAGAAAATGAAAAGTTTAGAACAAGCCTATCTTAAGGGAAGTGTTGATCAAACAACTTATAGAAGACTTATGGAACAATACCAATATCAATTAAATGATATTAGGGTTGAGTTAAAACAAAAAAATAACTAGCAAAAAATAATCTAAAAAATGCTTCTAAATTTTAAAAAACTAATAAAAAAAGATTTTTTTTAGAAACAGCACAGAATTATAAAAACCATAATAAGCTTGGTGAGCTAGGAAATTTCTGTGCTATTTCAATTTTTCTCTCAAATTCTCTCTATAATAAACTCTATATCAACTCCTTTGAAGTAATAATATTATATCTGTGCTGATTAATAAATACTAATTTGATTTATATGTAACAAACACACACTATATTTATTTATTATATAACAAAATATACACTATACTCTAGTTTTGTTCCTAAAAGGCATTATAATAAATACTATAATAGTCATTTTTAATTATGCCAAAACCAAATCAATCAAAAATAAAAGAATTAAAAAAATTAATAACAAATGCTAAAAGAAAAGCAAAAAAACCAGTTATTGGAAAAACTAATAAAAGTGTTACAGAAATGTTTAGAACAATTGAAGCTGAAAATCTAAGAAGAATAGGAAATAACCCACAAGCAAAAAATGCTAGCATTGCAAACAGATTATTAATAATTTTAAAAAAAGCTGAAAGTGGAGAATTTGTTGCAAGTGAAATGAATAGAAGTGCAGATCATTTAGCATTAAATAGAATAATGGTTAAAATAAATGCTTTTGAAAGGCAAGCAAAAAAAGTTCAACTAACTGATATTGAAAAAAAAGTTTTTGAAAGATATTCAAGACTTCTTAATGATGGTCCATTTTAATTATTCAATTCTTAAAGAAAGTTCTTTTGTTTTTTTACTTAAAATATAATCATAATCGTTGTTAAAATGCTCCATCGCAGAAATCACAACCGGTTCAATTCCTCTATCAACACTCATTCTTGGATAAATATCTAAATAAATTAATTTTTTTTCATTTGGAAGCACATCACCAAATCTTTTAACTATTGCATTTTGTCTTCCACTTTTATCAAATGCTAAATGATTTCCTAAAATAATATCACAACTAATCATTCTTTTTTTTTCACTGTCATTTGTTATTTGAATCATTAGTTCAACACTTTTGTCACTACCAAATTTAAGTCTTAGTGGAGTTAATTCTGCTCTTATATCAACCATTAAAAATCACTATACACTTAATGTGTGAATTAATTTAAAAACTTATGTTATGTATAACACTTTATTATTTTGTTTTGCCTGGCATTAAATCAATTACAACAAGTTCATCTTTTTTTGGATTATAAATAACATTATTTGTTGTCAAATCATGAATATTATAACTAGACTTTAAAAATCTCTCAATTTTTAAAAATCTTTTATAAACCCCATTTCCTTTGTTTGCAGGATTGTTTTTTAACCATTTTTCAAGAAGAATACCTTCTTTAAATGGAGCAACTAAAAATGATTCGCTCCTGCCATTATATGCGAAAGTATATTGTAAAACTTTGCACCCCCAGTTAGCAAGTGTTGGCTCAGCTGATTTAAGTGAATTATGAATGTTATATTGAGTAATTCCATCAATTGGATATCTTGCATTACTAATTACTTTAACAAATAAAATTGCTTTTCCTTTAACTGAAATTTTATACAAATGATCATGATATTTTGAATTATCTTTTGGGTCAAAATAACTTATTGCTAGTGCTCCTTTTTGTGAAAAACCAAATACTTTTACTTTACCATACATATCCAAAAAATCTTTTATTATTTTTGGATTTTTTTCAAGAATTTTTCTAAAACTTTCATTCATTTGTATTCTTTTTGCAAGTCCGCTTTTTGTAACACGAATAGGTTCAACAACTTGAGTTTGACTAATTACTTTATTAGCTTCATTTTTATTCTTTTTAGAAACCACTTTTTTTTGCATACGCGGTTTTCTTATATTTTCTTTAAAACCAGGCCTATTTATCCGAGATCTTTTCAAACTAACATGATTTGTTTTCATATTAATATTATTAATTTTTTATTATTAAATTGTTACTATTTTAAAAATCACTCAAAAACCTTAAATACCACTTAGAACAATTTATTTCCAAAGGAAACAATGTGTTTCCTTATTTTTGATGAAACTTCTTAGAAAAGCTAAAAGTTTTTCTAAGCCCGAAAAGTCTTTGATTTTTCTAGGGTTTCAAAAAGTTTCCAAAGGAAAAAGATTATTACTTTAGGATTTTGATTAAAATGATTCCAGAAGCAGAACTTGTTAGAAAAGAATTTACTGTAAGAAAAATAGATTACCCAAGTAGTATAGAATTAACAAAAAATTCTCTTTTAAGATGGGTTTGTCTTTCGCTTGGATTGATTTCAAAAAATGAAAGTCGAGATAAAGGAATAGTAATAATAGATGCTTTTTTTACCTTGATTTTTTCAAAAAAAATAAACCCCACAACTATTGATGTTCAAAATTATATTAAAGAAAAAACAAAAGTTGAAATGAGCGAAAAACTTATTCGCTATCACATAAATAGATTAATTGAACTTGAACTATTTGTTAGAAAAAATAATAAGTATTATATAAATCCTTCAGCAAATAGTGAAAATAGAAAATCACTTAGCGAAAGTTATGAAAATTGGGTAAAAAAAAGTGTTGAAGAAGAATTAATAGTTACAAAAAATGCAATTAACAAACTTCAAGAAAGTTATGAGAAAAAGAAATGATTAATACTTTCCTTCAAGAATTTGAGGAACTCTTCTTTTCCATTTAGCTAAGTCATTTATAATTTCTTTTTGAAAACTAATACTTGGGTTAATTCCAAGTAAATTTGCAAGATATTCTCTTTTTTTTCTTTCACCAATTATTGAAATTTTCTCTTTTTCTTCTAAACTAAATGGTTCTAAAATTATTCTTTTTTTAAGTGCAGTAGATTCAATCTGTTCTAAATACCACTCATCAACTGCAATCATCATTTTTAAAGCATTATTTCTTGTAATTTGTTTTAATGAAAGCTTTTTTTCAATTATTTTTAAAACATCTAAAACTTTACTTCCAAAACCAGGAACAATATTTTCTAAAAATTCTCTATTAATTCTTTCAGCTTTTCTTTTATTTTTTTGAATAGCGCGTTCTCTACTAACTGCTACTTTTTCTTGGTGTGCATAAACTCTTTGAACTTCTCTGCCATGTCTCCCATGACCTCCACCGCCATGAACTTTTCCACCAGCCATAAAAAAATAGAGTTATTTAAAATTTAAAGTTAACTAATATCCTTAAAAATTATTATTTTAAAAACAAAATAATTATTATCTAAGTCTCACACTATCAAGTATTCTTATTGCAGTTGAAGTTATTCCAAATTTTTTTGCAACAGCTTTTGAAAATTCAACACTTCGCGTAGGATCTCCATGATCAACTATTATTCTTCTTGGTTTTGGTTTTAATGAACCAACATAATTCATTAATTGATTAAAATCAGAGTGCCCACTAAATCCATCAATAGTTTCTATTTTAAGTTTTATATCAAGTTTTTGTGTTTTTCCTTTGTCATCATTAATCATCATTGATTTTAATCCTTGTTGGAGTTGTCTTCCAAAAGTATTTTCAGCTAAAAATCCAACAAAAAGTAAAGTGTTATTTGGATTGTCTGCCATTTTTTTAAAATAATCAACAACCGGCCCACCTTGCATCATTCCACTTGTTGCAAGTATTATTGAACCAGGTTCTTTTGTTATTTTATCCCTGTTTTCTCTTGTTGCTTCGCGAAATATCTCTGAATCAAAAGGAGAGTCATTTGTTAAAATTCTTCTTTCAAGACTTTTTCGTAAGTATTCAGGGTATGCAGTATGTATTGCCCCAGCTTCTTTTACCATCCCATCAATGTAAACTTTGTTTCCTTCAATTAATCCTTTTTTATGAAAACTTTCAATTGCCATTGCAACTTCTTGACCTCTTCCAACACCAAATACTGGTATTAAAATGCTCCCACCATATTGATTTGTTTCTTTTATAACTTGTAATAGTTGATTTTCTGCTTCTTCTTTTGGAGTTTGTACTGCATCAGGAGAACCATAAGTGCTTTCAATTAAAATTGATTCAATTCTTGGATATTTTATATCAATATTGTCAAATAATCTAGTTAAACCATTTTTGATATCTGCAGTGTAAACAAAATTATGAAGTCCCTCACCAATATTAAAATGTGTTGAAGCTGAACCAAGAACGTGTGCAGCATTATGAAATGTTATTCGCATATCAGGAGCAATATCTGTTACTTCTCTATATTCTCTTGGAATAACTCTTAACACTGATTCTTTAACATCAGTTTCAGAAAATGGAACATCTTTCTCATTTGCTTCATTTACTTTTATATAATCAAATTGTATTAATGCCATTAAATCTCTTGTTGGTTCTGTAGCATAAATTGGGCCTTTAAAACCAAGTCTATTTAAATAAGGTATCATTATGCAGTGATCTGAATGTGAGTGTGATAATACCATTGAATCAACATCACTTACAGGATAACCTAAAGCATCAATATATGGATAAGGATCAATATTTGAAAAACTTACTCCTGCATCTAAAAATACTTTTGTATTTTGTGTTTCAAGAAGTGAACAACTTCTTCCAACTTCACGATAACCTCCAAGGGCAGTTAATCTAACATATTTGTGAACATTATCTGAGAGTGGTGCATAAATTTGCTCCGCAACATCAAGTAAAAACTTTTTTCTTTCATCAGCATGTTTGTGTAAATATTGTCTTATTCCACTAAGAGTTTTTGATTCACTTGTTGGAGAGCGAAGTATTTTTGGAGTCCACCCAGTTTGCAAAACTATTTGTTTTGAAATTTCTCCACCTTTTCCAATAACAATTCCTTTTTTTATTGCTTCAATTACAACTTCACAAAAAGGTTCATTAAAATAAATATTTTTTACATCAGCATCTTTTGGAATTAAATTTTGAATTATTTTTTTTGATTGTTCTATTCCTAAAAGATTTTTTTTATCAGTTCTAATGTTAACTCTTTTTTTAAGTTCAAAAGCAATTTTTGAAACTAAATTTTCAGTTGCAAAAAAAGCAGTTGGATTTTTAGTATAAATAATTACTTCAGGCCCTTCCATTTCTACTTTAGTTATTTCGCATTCTTTTGAAACTATTACTTTTAGTTTCTCATTTATTTCTTTTAAAATTGGTATATTTTGTGCCATAAAATCACTTAAATTAAAAATTAAAGTAAAAAGATTAGTAATTTAACTAAAAACTAGTTAAATTTTATTGTTTTTATTATTTTATCTATTTCACTTCTGTCTATTTCTCTATATCCATTTTTGTCAATTATTGCAATTGTTACACTTTCTCCGCCAGAATAAATATCTCTATTAGTTGCAGCTTTTACTGCTTTTACTACAAGTTCTACTGCTTCTTTTTCATTCATATTTTTTTTGTATTCTTTATCAAGTGTTGTCATTGCAAAGGTTGTTCCACTACCAGTTATTGCATAATCTTTTTTTTCTGACATATCTCCAAAAGGAGTTAGTTCAAATAATTCTGGTTTTTTATTTACTCCGCCAATTATTGGTTGAAAAATAAAAGGATAATATCTATTACCATTTAATATATTTGATAAAAGTGAAGCTACTGCTTGAGGAGTTATTTTTGTTTCTCTTTCTATTTCGTATAAATTTGCTTGCGAACGTAAAAATCTTATAACTGCAAGTGAATCACCAACAGTTCCTGCGATTGTTGTTGCAACATTATTTGTTATTGAATAAATTTTTCTAACATCTTTATCAGCAATGTGACCCATTGTAGCACGTTGATCAGCACCTAAAACTACTCCATCAGCATATATTACTCCAACAGTAGTTGTTCCTGTTTTCTTTTTTTCAGCAGTAATATTTTGATCTACTGGACCTATATTTTGATTAAATGCAGTTCTTTCACTAATCAAACTTATTGGTAGTCCTTCAACATCCCTAAAATGATTCATAAAAATCCTTATAATTAGTTATAATATTATTGGTTTCACAAATCTTTAAAAAGCTATTCAAAAGCAAAAAATGTTAAAAAAATTCACCAATTTCTTTCAGCAAGTGCAGAACCAAAAGATTGTTCACTAGGGCCAATTATTTTATAATCACTCCACAATTTTTTTTCATTTTTAACAGCTTGCAGAATTTGTTTACTTTTAATATTTGACAAATATGTTTGTAAAAATAATTTAAAAACAGCCCCGTCCATATGTAGTTTTAATATATTTAATTTTTTTGGAATACTTTCTGATAAAAAAAGATTTGACTTCCTAAGAATTGACTCAGAATCAATATCAACTATTCTTCTTTCAAAAGTATTACCTTTTTTTCTTAATTCCCAAAAATCAAAGTGAGTAGTATCAAAACCTAAATTTGTTATTGTTGCAAAATCCTTAGCTAAATTAATAGCTAATTTTTTATCTTTTGGAAGTGATAAAATATTAAAAAAAACTGGATTTCCATAAAATGAATCATGAACTTGAATTAGTTTTTTCTTCCCAGCAACATTTCTTTCAAATACTGATAAATAATTTTTATTAGTAATTTTTATTGGATTTCCTTCTTTATCAACCCTACTCCCTTTTCCAGTTCTTAAATCAATTTTTCTATATCTTGGAACAGGAAGTCCTGCCATATAAAAAGAATACCAAATTTTGTTAGTAGCAATTAATCTTCTTTTGAAATTTTGGTTTGCAACAGGAAATTTTTCAAGTGCTCTTACAGCAGTATGAAGTTTTGCTTTTTTTCTAACTAAATTAAATCTAACTCCATTTTGAGTTGTTTTTGAAGAATAAACTTTGTTAGTTCTGCCTTCTCCTAAAAATTTTTCTTGCAAATTACCAATTTTACTAATTACTAAAACTGGTTTTTTTCTTTTATTTTGTGGCATGAAATATAATAGAAATAAAAAGATAATAAATTTTGCTTTTAATAAAAATTACACTTAGCGTGGCCTTGTTTTATATAAAAAGACTAACTATTTCTTTTTTTCTTTTTCAATAGTAAATTCCAATTTTGTTCCAAGTTCGCTTGCAAGTTTTGAAATTGTTGAATTTACTTTTTCAAGTCCTTTGGCAGTGTCAGAAGGAATTGTTATGTATAATTTATCGTCTTTGTATTCCTTTTTTGCACCAGGAACTTGTGAATAATATTTTTCAAAAATCTTATTTGCAATTTCTTTTTTATCAGTCATTTCTTTTTTAAGCATCACAGTATATTCAATTTCTCTACCTGCCAGCGGATGATTAAAATCAACTCTAACTCTCCCACCACTAACACTTTGCACTTTTCCAAAACTTTGACCAATATTAATAATAAGGCCATTAACTGGATTTATTTTTTGATCAACAAAAACTTGTTTTGGAACAATTCTAACAAAATCAGCCTTTCGTTCACCAAAAGCATCTTTTGGAAGTAATCTAACAGTTTTTTCTTCACCCATTTTCATATTAAAAAGAGTACTTTCAACCTTGTCAAGTAATTCTTTTTCACCAAGAATTATTGTCATTGGACCATATTTTTTTTCTTTATTATAAATGTTTTTTTCTTTTGCAACATTTTCAATAGTAGTATCAAATACTTGGTTATTTAATAATTCTCTTCCAATAAAATCAACTTCTATCATTTTTTTCTTAATAGTCAATTTCTCACCTTTAATAAAAAAAAGTCCCCCAGAATATCTTTTAAATGTGTGTTTTGTTTCAAATCATCTAATAAAAAAATACCTTTTATAATTCTTTCTTAAATATTTCATATATTAACAAAATAATAGTTGATAATGATGGTTAGTGAAAAAACAAAAAAATACATGGGAATTTTTATTGCAATAGCAATGGCAGGAAGCTTAATTGCGGCTGGATTTATGTATATGGATCCAAATGAACCACTTGTAAATGCTGACCCAAACTTAATACTTGATGCACAGCCCTCAACTTTTACTTATGATATTAGTTTTGAAACTGTTGTTTTAAGTGAATTAAATAGTGTAAGACTTGCTGCTAAAACCACTTCAACTAATAAAAATGATATTGATATTACTATAAGAACCCTTGAGGAAGTAAGTAGAGTTAGTAGTTCACAATTCGTTAAATCTGAAGATGGATGGTATTATTTAGCTGAAATTGAATTTAAGAGAAATACGGATATTAGTAATGCAGTTAGTAAAATTCTTTCGCTTAGCTATTTTGACGGGGCAAATGAAGTAATGAAAAGAGTTACAATCAATACCCCAAACTCAACAACCATCTATAATACAGAACTTGGAATAGATAGAATATATATTTTTCAATATCAAACAACCGTTGCACTTGTTTCTATAAATACCCAAGCGCAAGATGAGATAATAGTTAGTGGAAAAATAACTTTGCAAGGAAATACAATAACTTCATTAGAGTTAAATGAACAAGAAAATATTACAAATAAAGGAAGTGATTATACAGAAGAATTAACTCTTGCAATTTCTAATTTAAGTAATGAACTTTTTTTCCAAGGGTCACTTGATTCAAATTTAATTCAAGAAGAGTTAGAAACAAATTTAAAAGAAATTGACCAAAATTCTCAAATATTCTTTTTTGATATAGGTCAAGAAGTAATGTTCTTTGGACAATCAACATTAGATAATTATAATGAAATAAATTCTTTATTTTTAGATGCAAAAGATATTGATTTTAAACAATCTGCTACTTTTGAACTAAATGAAATATTTTTATCACAACTAAATGAAACAATTACATTAAATAAAAATGAATTTGAAACACAGGTTTCTATTGGAAAAAACATTAACGATGAGGTTAATTTAGAATTAACAATAAATATTTCAAAAAATGGCGCAGAAATAATTAATGCAATTGAAAAATAATTAAATAAGAATTATTTAAAAAAAATAATCTTATAATTTTTTTAATTAAACTTAATAATTATTCTTCTTTTAAATTTAAAATTGCTTTTGCAATGTCTCCATCACATTCTTCTAGTGCTTTTTTTGCAACATCTTCACTAACGTTTGCTTGTTCCATAACCATTTGTATATCTTCTTTTGAAATTTCACTTTCAATGGCAGGGTTGCCAACAATAGTATAAGTTTTTTGGCCTTGCATTTCCATTAACTGAACGTTAGGATTAACAAAAACAAGTTTTTTTCCATCAGTTTCAATAATAACTTTACTAGCATTAATTTCTTCGTTTTTAATACCTAATTGTTTCATCATTCTACTCATATTTCCCCTATTCATTCCACCTGGAAACATAACATCACCTAAAATAAATTTATAACAAAACAATTAAAATAGTCAACTAAAATAAACATTTTAAGAAAATATTAAAAAAATCAAAAAAAATGCTGTGTAATAAACATTTTCCAAATATTTTGCAATTAAGCAAAAACATAACAATTTTTAAGCTAAAAATACCTTTTTATTTTATGGTAAATGTTGTTTCTAACATAGAAAAATTTGATGAAAAATTTCCAAATGCTCCAAAAAATGGTGTTAGGCGAGATTCCTTAATTCAATATTTAAAAATTGGAGGAGTTGTTAAAGTATATGACTCCGAAAAGGACTGGCCAAAAATAACGTACCCTAATTATTTTGTTCTTGATAAAAAATTAAAAGAATTAAAATCTAAAAGAGAATTATTTGAAAAAAATTTACAATCTTGGAAAAAGAAATATTCGCAAGCTTCAAAATATCACACATCAAATCAAATAAAAAAATTAAAAGAACCACTTTATTGGAAACATATGGCAAAAATGGCTGTTGATAAAGAATATAGAAAAGATGCAGAACAAGTAAAATTACCTGTTCATTTAGTTAGTGATGATAAGTGGAAACCAATGGTAAAAATGTTTGTTAATGATCTTGATTATAGAAAACAATTAAGTGAAACTGTAAAAACCTCAATTGTTTATAAAAAAGATAAAAAAGTTGCAAAGTATGCCGATGACTTAAAAGATTTTAGAATGGACACTAGTAAAAAACAAATAGATGAACTTGAAAAAAAAATTCAAGAAATAAAAAAAACCGAAACTTCTTTAAGAGAAATTCAAAAATGGGTTAAAGAATAAACTAATTTTAAAAATATCACCGGCATAAAACCCTCGGCGCGTTTATAAAGAAAAAAATAAACTAATTATTCAGTTTGATTGGTAGACCCTTTTTGGGTCTTCCTTAAAATTCAAACAGGAGAGATGAGAAAAATGATTGAAAGTAGGTTAATAAGATTTGTTAGTGGAAGTCCAAGAAAAGTGGATCTTTCATATGTTAAGTGGTAAATTAAATTTTAAATAATTAAATAAGTGTCGTTTTCCTCATAAAGGAGGGTGAAATAATGGATTATTATGAAAATATATTAAAAGAAAGTTGGCTTGGTGGAGAAGGTAAAATTTCTCTAAAACAAAGGTTATATTTATTTGTTAAATATGGTAGCGCTGGTTTAATTGCCAGTTAGGAGAGTTAAATTATTTTAATAAAGGAGTTGAGAAAATGGAACCTGTTAAAAAAATAAAAGTTGGCGCAGTTGAAATAGCTGTTTGGGAGAACCAAAGTGAAAAAGGAAATAAATTCTATTCTACAACAATAGAAAGAAATTACAAAAACGGTGAAGAGTGGAAAAAAACAAACTCACTTAGAGAAAGTGATCTTCCAAAAGCAGCACTTGGATTGCAAAAGGCGTTTGAATTTGTTTCGCTAAAAGAATAAACAAATAGGAGCTTTGAGAGTATGGGAAGTTTTAAAGTAAATATTAGTTTAGAGAATGTAAAAAAATTAAAAGAAATAGCAAAAGCCGCATATGGGGATGATAGTGATTATTCCATTTCAATTTTACTTAATAGATATTTAAATGGTTTGAATTAATTTCAAACCTTAACTATTTTAATTAGATTTAATTGAAATTTTTTAGTGATAAAATGATTTCTATTGTGTATATGGTTGCAGGAATGTCTTCTAGATTTGGTGGAAAGATAAAACAATTTGCGAATGTTGGACCAAATAACGAAACATTAATTGAAATTTCAATAAAACAAGCAAAAAAAGCAGGTTTTAAAAAAATCATTTTTATAGTTGGTGAAAAAACCAAAAACCCTTTTAAAGAAAAATTTGGCAATAATTTTTTAGATTTACCAGTTTTTTATGCCGAGCAAAAATTTGATGAAAATTTTAGAAATAAACCTTGGGGAACAACTGATGCACTAATTTCTGCAAAGGATTTAATTAATGAAAATTTTGTTGTGTGTAATGGTGATGACTTATATGGAAAGAATTCTTTAAGGATTGCAAAAGAATTTTTAGAAAAACAAAATAATGAAAAATTAGAATATGGTTGTGCTATTGGATACAGGTTAGAAAAAGTATTACCAAAAAAAGGAAAAACTAATAGAGGTATTTTTGAAGTTGATGGTGAAAATAATATTTTAAGTATTGTTGAAGTTTTTGAGCTAGAAAAAAATAAACTTTTAGAAAAAAATTTAACAAATGAAACTTTAGCAAGCATGAATCTTTTTGGTTTAACAAAAAATACTTTAAATTTACTTGAAGAAAGACTAAATAATTTTAAAAATTTAAATAAGGGCGATAGAAATATTGAATGCCTGCTTCCTGTAGAAATAGGCGAATTAATTAAAGAAAAAAAATTAAGTTTAAAATTAATTCCGACTAATGATGACTGGTTTGGAGTTACAAATCCAAAAGATGAACTGGTTATAAAAGAAAAATTAAAAGATTATAAAATTTAGAAAGTAATTTTATGGATATTAAAAATAAAGTTTGATCAGCAAATAAATTTGATGATTTTAATGAAGTTCAAAAAAAATGTTTAGATAAAATAGAATCTAGTTTAGTAGTTAGTGCGCCAACTGCCAGCGGAAAAACTATTATTGCAGAACTTTTTTTACTTAAAAGTATTTTGAATAATAAAAAAAAAGTAATTTACACTTGCCCATTAAGGGCTCTTGCAAGCGAACATTACAAAGATTTTAAGAATAAATATAAAGACATTAAATTTGCAGTTTCAACAGGAGATTTTGATTCAAATAGTTCTTATTTAAAAAAATTTGATTGTGTTTTTACAACTTATGAAAAACTAGCTTCATTAATTAGACACAAAGCAGAATGGCTTAATGATGTTGACTGTTTAATAGTTGATGAAATACACGAACTTGAAAGTGATAGGGGGCCAGTTCTTGAAATAGCAATTACTCAAATGAGATTAAATAATCCAAAAATAAAAATTCTTGGACTGAGCGCAACTATTCCAAATGCAAAAGAACTTGCAAGTTGGCTTGATGCAAATTTAGTTGAAAGTACTTGGCGGCCAACGATTCTAAAAGAAGGAATTGCTTTTGAAAATAGTATAGATTATTTAAATGGTGAAATTGAAAAGAAAAATATTGATAATGAGCTTGATTCTTTTTTAGATAAAAATAAACAAGTATTAATTTTTTTAAATTCAAGAAAAAGAGCAGAAAGTTATGCTCAAAAAATAACAACAAAAACGAAAAACAAATTAGATGAAAATCATAAAAAATATTTAAATGATTTGAGTGAAAAAATACTTAATGTTTTAGAACAACCAACAAGCCAGTGTCACATATTAGCCAAGTGCATAAAAAATGGAAGTGCCTTTCATCACGCTGGGCTTTTATCAAAACAAAGAGAGCTTGTAGAAACCAATTTTAAAAATGGAAAAATACATATTATTTGCGCAACACCAACTCTTGCGGCTGGAATTAATACTCCGGCAGATCTTGTAGTAATACCTTCGCTTTATAGATATACAAATTTTGGAATGGATTTAATTGCAGTTAGAGAATACAAACAAATGGTTGGTAGAAGTGGCCGACCAAAATTTTCAAGCGAAGGAAGAAGTATCATCCAAGCAAATAATGAAAATCAAAAAGAATTATTTATTGAAAAATATTTAAACGGACAACTTGAACCAATTAATTCAAAACTTGCAATAGGTCAAGTACTAAGAACACATGTTTTAGGACTTGTAGCAACCAGCGACATTTATAATAATAAAAGTATTTTAGATTTTTTTAAAAAAACTTTATACGCAAAACAATTTGGTTCAGTTATAGAAATTTATGAAAATGTTTCAAAAATAATTGAAGAATTAATTGAAATGGATTTTGTTAAAAAAGAAGGTGACAATTTTAAATGTACTTTAATTGGTAAAAGAGTAAGTGATTTATTTTTAGATCCAAAAAGTGCATTTGATTTAATAACTGCTTTAAAAAATAAAAAAGATTTTAATGAAATTTCTTATTTATTTAGCTGGTGTAAAATGAATGAGCTTTATCCAAAAATTCAATTACCAAAAAAAATAACAAATAATATTTTGGAAGATTTTAATTCAAATTTAAAAAATTTACCATTTAAAGAAGAAGAATTATTTTTTGAAAGTAATTCTTTAGAAACTTATTTTAACGCACTAGTACTAAAAGAGTGGATTAATGAAAAAAAAGAACAATATCTTTTTGAAAATTTTGGATTACTTCCAGGCATGCTTTTCTCAAAAATCCAAATAATTGAATGGCTCTCTTATTCAACTATTGAAATCTCAAAAATAATCAACCAAGAAAGGCATATTTTGCCTTCAAAAAAAATAGCATTAAGAGTAAAACATGGAGTTCGCGAAGAACTTTTAGCATTAGTTGAATTAAAAGGCATAGGAAGAGCTCGTGCTAGAAAATTATTTAATTTGGGAATAAAAAAACCAAGTGATATAAAAAACAATTTAGATACGGTGGAAAAATTACTTGGAAAAAATATTAGCGATTTATTAAAAAAACAATTAAAACTGGTTTAAACTAGCAAAACAAACAATAAAAACATTTATTAATTTCAAAAATCTATTTTAATTATAGCTATACGTGTTGATTTATAATGGAATTTTTAGAAAACTTATCTCAAAAAATGAAGAATTCATATTACTTCTTTGAAGATAAATGGTATGGGGTTCTTGATAAAATTGACTCAAAAATACCAGTTTACAAAGTAATAGACAAAGTTGATAATGTTATTCCTAGTTTTATATTATTTTTGCTCATTGTGTTATTTTTAATAATTTTAATGGGATATTTGGTTCAATTTACTGGCAAATATGATGTTATTTTTACAACTTATGACTCTGCAACAAATAATACTATTAGTGGAGTTAATTTAGAAGGAATAATAAATGATGAACTTTTTGTAGGAAATACTAACACTAGTGGTATTTACAAAACAACCGCACTTGGGCAAAATAAAAATATTTACGCAGTTATTAGTGAAATGCTTTTTGGCCCAGGGCAACTTGAAACATTTGGTTTTGTTAGTGCAACAAAAACTGGTTATTCTTCATTAAACAAAGTATTGCTAGAACAAGGATCTACTCAAAATTTATTTTTAGAACCTAGCGCGGGCGACCCTATTAGTTTTGCTGGAAGTACCAAGGTTGTTTTGGTTAATTCTCAAACAAATCAAGTAATAATTGATTCAACAAATCAATCATATGTACAATTTGTTTGTAATAATAGAGAAATAAGTACAAAAACTGTTTATGATGGAACTGATGGTGCTCTTGACGGAGAATTTCAATTAATAGAACCTAATTGTGAGTTTAAAATAACTGCTGCTTTTGCACCAGAATTTGAAAGACAAAATACTTCAATAGTTTTACCACAAAACATACAAAAACACCAAATTAGATTAAATAAGTCAAATATTGTTACTAAAGGTAATGCTAAAATTTGGGTTTATGATGAAGATGAAAATCCTCTTTCAAACATAAAGGTAATGTTAAATGATATTGTTATTTATACTAATAGTAGTGGTACTGCAACAAAAACTGATCTTGAACCTGGAACTTATGTAATTACAACAAGTGATGTGAATTATTATCCAATAACTCCTGATCAAAACATAAAAATAGTTGTTACTGCAAGCAGTGATTTTGTTGAAGAAGAAATTGTTTTAAGAAGAATTCCTGCAAATTTACAAAGAAAAGTTTTTTTAAAAATAATTGATTTTGATACTAAAGAAGCTATTCCTAATGCACAAGTTAGTTTAGTTTATTTATCAAATGATGGTAATAATTCACAAAGTGCAATAACAAGTAGTAAAACAATAAGCACCGTTTCAGGAACCATATATACTGACCAAAATGGTTTAATTACTCAAACTGGATTAAGTACGCTTGAAAGTGATAAAGTAATTGCAATTATAAACAAAGACGAATATTTAATTAGTTTCTTTAAACCAACTCTTTTTTCATTAAGCGAAGGCCCACAAATAATTGAAATAAAAAAAGCAGATAATACTAATAGTGGAAACGCTACTGTACTTGTAACTAATAAAGAAAATGCACCATTATTTAATGCAAAAACATTTGTTTTAGCAAAAATTATTCAAAACGGAATTACAATAAAAAATATTCCACTTCCAAGTTCAAATGGAATTGGGTCAAATACTAGTGGAAATGCCATTTTTACAAGACTTCCTTCAGGAATTGATTATTCTTATAATGCCGCTGCAATATTTTCAGAAGTATACGGAGAAGATAGTAATTACAAAATTTTGGATGCAAACAAAACCATTAATTTTCATGTAAAAATTGATTTAGAAGTAAGCAGAATTAGACTAAATTTATTTAACGCATTAACTAGACTTCCGATTAATTTAGCAACTATAAATGTTAATTTATATTCGGCAAATAATGATTTTTCAACAACAACTTTTTTAGAAAAATTAAATTTAAGTTCTGGAACTTACCTAAGTAAGTATTATGAAAATCAAAAAAATTATTATTTAACAATTGATTCTAATGAATATGTTAGTTCTTTTATCACAATTAATAAGGAAAAAAATCCTCTAATAAAAGGAGATAATACTTTTACAATTTACTTATATCCAAATCCAACAGACACAAATGGAAAAAATATTGATCCAGATAATATTACTGATGGAAATGTACTAATAATGTTTAATGATATTTATAGTCTAAATAATAGAATCTGGACAGAAAATTCAACTGCGTTTATTTTAAATGATAATAATTCGTATATTGCAAAGTTTGATATAATTATTGCAAAAAATGGAATTGATTATAATAAAATTTTAGGAATGGTTAGAACTAACGGAGCTATAATTGAAAACATTTATTTTAATCCAGAGTTAAATAACAAAGTTAGTGATACATATAGTTGTTCAAATACATCAATGGATAATTTAGCAAGTAGAAACGATAATTATTATATTAGAACTGGTGCTGATTGTAATTCAATTGATAATAGAATAGTTGCTGGAACAAAATGGGAAAATCAAACTTTACCAAAGGGAGTTTATAGTTTTGCAATAAAATTTAAGGTTACTGATGCAAATGAAGTTAGCTTTAGTTATCGCGCAAAAGAATTTAATACAGCCTCAAATTCAGAAACTAGATTAAAGACAACAAAACTTCCTGTTGGAATTCCTTTTAAAAATGGCTTATTTTTAAAAGTAACGCTGGGGAGTAAAGTAAGCGATTTTTTTAAAAGTAACGAAACCTCGCAAGCTTTAATGCAAGCTCAAACTAATACTCATTTAAAAGTACAAGCATATAATTACTCAGGCAACACTTTAACTAATGGAACAATTACTGTTTATTCACACACTGGTTCAAAAAGCAGTTTTAATTCAAGCAGTAGTGGAAAAGGAACAATATTATTTTCAAATAATAATTTAAGACAAACAATATTAAATAGCGCAACAATATTAAATAATCAATCAATTTCTGCAGAAACAACTGCAAACGCACCAATATTTAATTCAAATCAATATATTGTTGTTGTTGCAAAGTTTGATGGAAATGAATTCATTTCATTTTTAGATATTAGTATTCTTGGAAAAGAAATAAATCTTGCAAGTCAATTCTTCTCAGAAGTTCCAAATCAAATATTTGATGGATCTATTTTTGCAAAAGATGGCGTTGGGCAACCAGAGATTTTAAATTTAGAAATTAATGTTTATGAAAATTGTTTAAGAACAATAGGCAATTTAAGATTTTCAAGTAGTTTAAATAAAGATAGCTTAGGAGTAAACGGAAATTATTTTGCAGTTGAAATACCAGGAACATTTACAAGGCGTGATTGTTTAGATATTACAATTAACTCAAAAGATATTATTACAAACACAGCATACACTACATTAAATAGAACTCTTTATGCGGGAGCACACAATGCACTTGATAGAGGTCTTGGATGTGTTGATGTTAGAACTATTACTGGAGAAGATACTTCACAAATTCTAAATTGGGAGGAAGAACTAAAAATGGTTCTTGAAAATAATTGTTCTTTTAGCGTAAGAGCAAATATAGAAAGCGGACTTAAATGTCAACTTGAAAATAGTCAACTAGCATGTAATAGTACTAATGGAATTTCTCTTGCATCAGGAGAGAGTATAAATTATACAATTACTGGAGAAAATGATTATTATAACCCAAACATTACTGCACCTAATTTTACTGATTTGCTTGGATTTTTCCAAATTAATATTAAAGCAAAAAGAACAAGTGATGCGCGAAGTAGATTTGTACTAGCAGATAAATTTATAGTGCATTTAGAGAATAATTCACAGTGTTTTGCAATATCAAAAGACTCTTTTAATTTAACAGAAGCTCAAAGAGAATTATTTGTTTTAACTAATCATTGCCAATACAATTTAATTAATGATTATTATATACCAAAAACTCAACTAAATGCATTTGGATATAATTTAGAAAACCCGCATGCACTAAGTAATGATGATGTGAATTTTAACATTTCTTTAGTTGTTGATGGAAGTCAATATAATGTTGTAACAACAACAACAACTGAAAGTATTTATGGAGAAGTTTTACTTCAAACCGCAATAGATCTTGAATCTCAACTAACTGATAATAATACTGCAATATATAGGGTTGTTTTTGATTTAAATAATACTAAAATAAATGAATATAGCCAAACTTGGACTATTGACAGACCACAAATAAGGGTTATTGATTTTAATTATGGAACTAGTATACATGGAGCTAAAATAATTGGAGATATTAATTTTGTTTACGAAAATGGAACAAAAGTTAGTTTGTCACCAAGCTCAAATTTCAAAATTAATCCATTTGGGTGCGAATCTGGATTAACTTGTGAATTTGGAACAAATTTTGGAGAAGGCCATGCTGGGGAAGGCGCATTTGAATATGCATTATTTTATCAAACAATAACTGCTGGAAAAGTTGATTATGTTGAAATTAATTTTGAAGGAAATCCTAATCCTGCAAATTTAGAATTTACATTTAGACCAAGAATTAATTATACTATTACGTCACAAACTTTGCAACCTGGAACAACACCAAGTTCACAAGCTACAATAAATCTTGGAAATTATTCAATACAACCATTTGAAAATGTTGATTATTTTATATCACACATTAACAACATAGATGGATTTAATAGTTTAGAATTTATTTCAAGATTAAACCCAAATGTACAAGTAAGAACAAATAACAACAAAGTTATTGCATGGGTTGATAGAGGAATACTTGTTGCAAGATATATTGGGGAAAGTATTGATGAATTTAAAGATAAAACTATTGAAAACTACATAGTAAAAGATTTTGGAAGTGGAATAATTTATGGAAGATTTACTATTATTGATTATGTTTCAAAAGACAAAGCAATCATTCGTGGAAAAGAAATTAGTGGAGGAAATAATTAATAATAAAAAAGTGATATTATGAATGTGAATTATTTAATGTTTATTTTTATTTTACTTATTTCAAGTTTTTCATTAGCTTTTACTCAAGATGACATCATTTGGAAAGGTTATATTAACATAAATTTAGAAGAAAATAATTTTGATACCAATCAAACAATAAAAGGACATTTAATTGTTGCAAACGAAGAATATTATCCAATACTTTCGCAAAAAATTGTTTTACATGTTGGAGATGGAATTTTTTATTATCCATCACAATTCGCAGAAGATAATGTAATTTATGAAGAAGTAATAGAAACAGATTGGATACTACCAAGAACTGTTAAAAGAATTGATTTTGAATTACCAAAATTAAAACCTGGAAATTATCATTTAGATGTTTATTCATGGATTTCAAAATCAAAATTTAATGGAGCAAGTTCAATATTTTTAAGTCCAACAAGTATTAATTTTAATGTAAGTGGCGAAAAAATAGCTAATGTTGAAATAAACAGATTATTAACAAATTTTGGACCAGAAAAAGTTATTGGACCAGTTGGTTTTCCAATAGCAGAAAATGAAGAATTTTTAGGAGAAATTTATTTAGATAATAAATCAAATATCAATAAAAACAATTTAAAATTATTAATCACGGTTTGCGATTGGTCAGTGGCATTTTGTGATGATGAAGGATTAGTTTTTGATGTTGGAAGCATTAATGCTAATGAATCAAAAAAAATAGATGTTAAATTAACGGCCCCAAAAATACCATCAGCTTATGAAATAAATATGACTCTTTTTAATACTGAGGAAATATTTTCAATTTACAAAAATAGAGTTATTGTAGAAGGTGGAACTAGTAAAATAAGAAAACTATACTTAGATGGACTTAAAGAAAAATCATACTCTCTAAAGTCTCTAATTGCTGGAAGCCCAGATCATTTTAATTATCCTGATTTTGAAAATTTTGAAGTTATAATGAAAGTATTTAATGAAAACAATTTAGTTCAAGAAGAGAAACAAAATGTTATAAAAATAGCTGCTGGTGAAATACAACAAATTGACAATAAAATAACTCCGACAATTTTTGATTATGTTTGTTTAAGTATTGAAAAAAATAATATAAAATATGATGAAGAATGTTTTAGAGTAGAACTAAAAGATTTAGAAGAAGCATATGATAGTGCATTTCCTGAAGAATTAAAAATAGATTGGAATTATGATGAGACAAATTCAATAATAAATATTGAGTTATACAAAGAAATAAAAAAATCACTTAATTTAAGATTAAGAATTTTGGAACAAAATAATACTTTAATTAATGAAGAAATAATATCAAAAACAAATGTAAACAAAAGTTACAATGTTAAAAAAGAAAATTTAACATTAATTATTGATGATTTTGATGCAAAAAGACAAAGAGTTATTGAACTAAATTTTAAAGAAGATAAAAAAGAAGCATTTAATGTTAGTGAAGGAATTAGTTGTCCTGGAAGTATTTGCAGTGGCGCAACAGTTTGTTCTACTGACCCAGTTAATTCAAAAGAGGGAGCATGTTGTTTAAGTGTTTGTGTTGCAGCTAGCGTTTCAGAAGGCGAGGTTGGTTCAGAACCATTAATATTTTGGATTAGTATAATGTTATTTATATTAGCTATATTAATACTAGCAAGTGTTATCATAAAGGGGCGAAAAAAATGAGAAAATTATTAATAATTTTATTAATATTAGTAGTTAGTTCAATTACATTTGCTCAAGTTGCACACTGTTGGGATATAACTAAGAGGCCTAGCGGAAGTCCATCGGCACAGTGGAATGATAAAGTTGCTCTTGGAGACTTTAACATAGGCGGAATTATGTATCAAAGAATTGTTTTACCTGGAGCAAGATTAACTATTAGTGGATTTGGAAATTATAATTTTTTATGTGATGATGGTGCAACAACATCTTCATTAGCATATTACAGAACACAAATTTATGATTCATCAAATTCACAAAAAGCAATTAATGGGAACGGCCCTGGCGCAGCAGTTAGCTCTAGTTTAGCGCAATGTGTTGGAAACCCACCGCAAAGGGGACCAATAATTGGAATTGGAACGGCCAATAATTATGTTTTTAACTTTGGAACAAGTAATGCAGATATTTTAAATTGGAGTGGACCGCACAGATATACTACAACACTTGTAAATAATCCAACAGTAGGAAGTTATTTAGGAGCTGGAACAACTATGAATAATGCTACTGGAAATTTTTATTTCGCAACAAACCCTAGTGTTTTAATATTTTCACAGGGTGATGACACAATGGGATTTTATGAAAAAGATGGAAATTATGTAAAAGAAGTTTATTTTACTGTTAATTCAAAAACAGTGCTTGACATTAATATAACAAATTATAATATAAATTGTGAAAATGCACATTGTCAAATAGATAACAGTCAAAAAGGATTTATAATTAAAAATAATGAAATAATGATTTTGTCAGGAACAATTACAATAAATAAAAATAATATTCCAAAAAATATAATTTACAATTTAGATTTAAATTATAGTGTGCCTCAACTAAAAGAATATGATTATTACAAAAATGGATTTAATGTAAAATCTAACTTCTCACAAATAAGTGTTGGATATTTAGATAAACAAGATTTCCAAATACAAATAATTGGAAGTGTTGAAGAAAGCAGTTGTGTTGGCGAAGATGGATTAATTGGTTCAACTGGAAGTGCTGTTGCTCCAAGAATAAATATTGGATTTGGTGGAAGCGATGGCATTGTTTCTAATAACGAATGTTCACCAGAAAATGACAATTGGGTGTATTGTTCTCAAAGAGAATTTATGGTATTACTAGCAAAACAAATAGAACAAGTGTTTAACAAAGAATATGAATTAAGTAATGCATCTCCTTCGCAAATAAATCAATTATTTAATGAAAGAGAACAACTTAAAAAAATGACTTTAAGAGTTCGTGACCTTGATTTAAGCACAACAAGAAATACTGAATTAATTAATCAAATACAATCAAGTGGTTTTAATTTTAATACTACAAACTTAACAACTAATGCTTTTGGAAATACATTAACTTCTCAAATACCAAGAGTAAGAAATTTATTTAACAACATAGATTTCTTAAAAGAAGGTGGAGTTTCTGCAAATAAAGAATATTTAGTGGGCGAATATATTATAGAAATTGATTTTTCAAATAGCACATTTTCATCAAATGAATTATTTGATACTAGTGGAAATTTAAGTAGTGGCTTAAACATTAAAGTAAACTTAAAAGAAAATGGCGGAAAACCATTATATAATTGGTTTTTTTATGACAACAATATTGGCGATATTACTATTGAATCAATA
>CAZOVD010000012.1:0-24660 GCA_964583285.1 uncultured archaeon | reverse complement strand
ACATTTACTTATGACATAATTTGGGGCTCAAATTATTTAACAAAGAGCTTAGATGTAAGTGTTAGTTTAATCAACCCAAGTATTGCATTAAGTTATCCTGGACAAATAACATTGTTTTTAGCACAGGATTCTCCACAAAGAAAAGCAATAGCAGCCCAACCAATTTTTGTAACTAATGTTTCTAACTTTCCTGTAGAAGGATTACGATTCTCAATTGACAAAGATTATGGATCAAGTTTGAGTTTAAGTATAGAACCAAACACACCAACAACTCTTCAAAGAGGACAATCAATAATACCAACAAGAATTTTATTTGCAGAGAGTAATTCTAAATTCACTGAACCAGTTAAAGCAAAAGTTTTAATTGAAGGACAACTTGGAAAAATAAATAACAGAGTTGGAATGCGAGATAATTATAATTATGGACAATTTTTAGATGGTACAAGAAATATTGCAAACTATAATAATTCAAGTAATGGTTATAGTAGTGGGCAAGAAATACTTGGTGTAATTGATGTTGAAATACATTATTCTGGACTTGATTGCTTAAAGGCAAGCTTAGTTGGAGATAACACTTTTAATTTAAGTGCAGAAGGGGCACAAAGAAGTACTCAAATAAGTTTGCAAAATACTTGTGCTGAACCGGTAAGAATCATTGGCGGAGAAGCTGCTTCAAGAGAAGTAATAATAGGAATACCACAAGTAATAGTTTCACCAGGCCAAAATTTACATGTGCCTATGTCAATATTAAGTTTAAATCCAAATACAAGACTTGAAAGACACCCAATTACAATTAGAGGAATAACTGAAATTTCTCAAACACCAATTAGTTCTACAAAAATAAATGTTAATATTTTTGCAGGAGTTAATTTTAGTGATGAATTTAGTAAAGCAACTAGTGGTGTACAGGTAAATGTTTGTAATGAAAGTGAAAAAACAACTATTAGTATACCAATTAGTGCTAGTGGAACTAATTGCAGTGAAGGATATTGTGATGCCGTTCAAGCCGCAGAATACTTAGCAAAAAAACTTGACCTTACAATAAAAAAGGCTAGATCACAAGCATATTCAGCACAAAAAGATATTGATTCACTTGCATGTGGTAGTCAAGGATTTTGTACATTTGGTCAACTTGGAATAGGGCAAGAAGAAGTTGCACTTTATTTTAAAAATGATGATCTTTCAATAGGAGCACTTAGAGAAGAATTCCAAAAACTAACATCAAATACTAGTACTGGTTTTACTGGTCAAAGTACTGATTATTTAATTAGAAAAGAAGCAGTTGGAGATAATATAATTCAATTCATTGCATCAACTGGTTTTGGACGACAAATATTTATTGATCAACAATTACAAGGATGCGGATATTATTCTGTAACAATTAATGGAGCATTCCCTCATAACCCAAGCGGGGTTGAGTTTGAAAGCCCAGTAGTAGTATTAAGAGTTACACAAAAAGTTGAAACAAAAGAATGCAAACAAAGTATTGAAAATTTAATTAATTTCATACCAGTTGACAAAGGATATGTAATTGGAAATGATAGAGGAACTTTAGCAACTACTGTTAATGCTGAAAATAACTTAAATGAACTTGGAAATGAAATTGCAAAAAATCTATTTGGAGAAAATAGATTTGGAAATGGAAACGGAAATAAAATCTCAATAAAAGAAGGAGCAGTTAGTGGAGCACTTGCAGAAATATGTATAACTGGAAGTAGCATAAGAAAAGATATCACTGTAACAGTTAATGCAAATAGTAATTTAACTGGAGAAGCAAGAAAAGCATTTGATGCACAAATAGTAAAAATGGTTAATGAAGTAAGTAATGGTAACTTTGGAAATAATTGTCTTGTTAGAAGTAGTTCTGGGTATAGCTGTGTAAAATTAACTGACCCTGCTGATGTTGGGGGCCTTGCAATTGATCTTGCACAAAGAACGCTTTTCTTTTCAAAAACAAATAGCTGTATAGAAGCAACTATAAAATCAAATGTAGAAGAAGGAATTTACTTTGATGTAATACCAAAAGAAGAAGCTAATAAGAAATTTGTTGGAGTTAGAAAAATAACAATTGAAGATATTAGTTCTGGCGAAGAATATTATTCAAAAGAATTTATTGGCGGACAACGCGCAATAGTTGGAACTGACAAAGAAATAATTTTACAACAATCAAATAGTTTTAGTGATGCTGCATATGAAAGAAAAATAAAAGTTTGTGCAACCCCTGGTGAATTTGCAACAGCAAGTCATTCTGAAGGCGCATATTTTTCAGCAAATGGAGTTCAATTTAGTATTAAAGCAATTAATAAAAATTCAGGAAATGCAGAAGGAAAAGAAAGTGAAGTAATTACTATTTCAACTGGAACACTACATCCTGATGATTGGTTAAATATTTTCTTTAAAGAAAAAAGCATGATAGAAAAAAGAGGGGTTGAAAATCCATATTATTTTACAATAATGTGGGATGGAGAACCAAATAATTTTAATTTAAAAGATTATGATAATGATCTTAGAAGACTTGGACTTAATGCAGAATACTTAAAAATTGAAAGTGAAACACAAGCACTTGCAAATACTGGCATAGTAAGAGCTAATAGAAGTGAAGCAAAAACAGAAGCCATGACTAAATACTTTGCTTGGTGTAGTGGAACTGCACTTGCATGTAATACTGCGTATGGCGGAGTAGTAAATGGACTTGTTTCAACAGTACTTGATTGTGGAATTCCTGCAGCAACTATGATGAAAGGAGAATTAATAGATGCTTATGGACCAGTTAGAGATATATTTGATAGTCAAATATTTAAGACACTTTCAGGACTTAGTGTTGTTGGCGGAATATTTAAAGCAACTGACTCGCAAGTTAGCCCACAAGATTTTAGCCCAGTAATGATAGGTGTACAAAGTGGACTTGGAGGAACTGTTGGTGGAATTGAAAGAATAATGAGTGCTATGGGAGATGTTAGTAAATTTAACGCAAGCGGAGCAAGCAATTACATAGCTGATCAATTAGTTGTTGACTTTGAAAAAGAGGCTAGAAAAGTAATGCAAAAACTTGATGTTCCAGCAGCAAACTTAGATGAATATGTTAGAGATTACACTACAGAATATAGAAAAGTTGTTCAAGAAAAAATTGAAGCAAAATTAAAACAAAATTTAACAAATAGTGGACTAACTGGAAAAATTAAAAATCCAGTAATTTCAAGAAAAACTTTAAATGATGCACAAATGCAAAAAATAATTGCTGATGCAGTTAAAGAAAGTGAACCTAATTTAGGAAAATTTTTACAAACAAAAGGGTTTATTGGAGATACTTTAACTCCTGCAATGAAAAATGCATTACCAGGATTAAAACTTGGAAATTCTGCTGGGGAAATTGAAGAAATAATTAGACAAAAATTACAACCATATATTGTTGAAAGAGCTAATCCAATAACAAATGCTCGTGGTCAAGTAATACACACAGATATGATTAAAACAATACCACAAGCTGATATTGTTGCAAGAAATATTTCTGATGATATTGTTAATACAATAGTTAGTGGAAAGACTGGACTTAACCCAAATGATATTACTGCATTAAAAGCACAAATTGCTAGTTCAATTAGAGTAGATCCAGTTACTGGTGTTGGAACATTTGATGAAATGGCAACAACTATGAGTAATAATTTTAGAACTGCTGCAACAAGGGGAACTTATGATGATTTTTTCAAATTATCAGCTGCACAAATGGATGAAGTTGCAAATGCAATTAAAGGAATTGATGGTTCAGGAGCAAAGGCAGCAAGTAATATTGATAATGCATTAAAATCAAGAACAACTACTACAAAATTAAAAGAGATTTTTAGCACGCCTAGATTTTGGACAAGTTTAGGATTTGGAATTGCGTGCGGAGCACTTTCTAATTATGTTGGACTTAAAGCATACAATGAAACATTAATTGATGTTGAAAAAGAACAAATAAGTAAAGCAAGTGAAGGACTTGCTGTTGATTTATTTAAAGGAGAAACTTATAGAGTAATACTTGATAAAAAAAGTCAAGGCCCACTTAAAGCAGATTATCAAGCAGTAACTGGCAACCCTACACTTGAAGAAGAAATGAGAACAAAATTATCTACAAATGCACAAGGAAATGTTGATGGAACTTTCTTAGTATGGAAACCAGAATTAAATCAATCACCACCTGAAAAAAGACCGCTAACAAAAATATTAATGCAAACTGATCTTGATAAATTAGCAGAAAAATTAATTAATGACGGAATGCACAGAAGAGATGCTGAAAATATTATTAATGAATTAAAGAGAAGTAGTGTTCAACAACTAATACACAAGTACTCAAGTGGAACTGATACTAAAGCAAATCCAAGAAAACTAAGTTATGAAGGTTTTAACATACCTGAAGGATGGATTGGAAGTCTTGCTATAATGATTGATGATTATAGCTTTGTTGATCAAGAAAATGAAACAAAAGGAAATGGAACAAAATTAAAAGACGCAGTTTTAAACCTTGCAAAAATCGCTAAAGAAAAAAACGGCGAAAGTATGATGATTAATGATATTGTTGCTAGTGAAATATTTTCAAATAAAGAAAAGGCAGATAAATTTGTTAGATTAAACGCAGCATGGACAACTTTCTTAGTTATTGATACTCCAAATACAAATTAATTAAATAAATCTTCTAAATAATAAAATAACTAATTAGTAATCCTTTTAAAGAAGTTAAAACTTATTTTTAAAAAAAGTGCATCGAATGAATTTTAAAGGATTTAATTTATTTTCAATAATTGTTGCAGCAGTACTATTAATGATAGGTACTGTTTTAATTAGTACTCTTGTTTCAACTGAAGATAAAACTAGTAGTGAAATTTATATAATGACAAACAATTTTAACTTAAGTGATGCAGCATCTCTTGCAAGAGCTGACGCAATACAAAGTTTTAATTATAATTTTAGAAAACAATTACAAAACTATCTAACTTTTAGTGAAATTCAAATTAGGGATGAACCAGGTTTTTCAATATTAAATACAAGCATGACTAGTGGAGATCCAAATACTCAATTTAATAATATAGTGCGCGAATTTGAAAATGTTGTTTTATTAACTGACCCAAATAGCACTGATAGTGACAAACAATTTGATGCAGCAATTAGATTTGTATCTGAAAATACTATAAGACAATTTCATGATGGGCGATATGGAAAATATTATATTTCACTAAGCGATAAATCAAATACTGCTGTTGTTAACACTCAAAGGGCTATAAGTGAAGCAATAAACAATAGTTCTATTGATGGAGAACCTTTTCTAAACGTAGTTGGTTGTAATGGTTATGATTGCCCTGTTGGAACTTTTTATTTTAATATACCACTTGATAAAATAGATCCACAAACTTACGAACAATTACCAAAAATAATAGTAAAAGATATTATAACAAATGAAGAATTAAAGATTGGACTTCTTCCAAAAAGTAATTTAAAAATTTATATACCTTTAAGATTTTTTAAAGCAGTTCATCATGCAAAAAATAATTTAGAAACACTAAAAATACTTGAAAATGATTTTGAAAGAGCAAAACTTGGTTTTTGTGATAATAGCTGTGTGCCTCGTGAACACCCACTTGATTCAGCAAGAGGAAATGAGTGGACTGGGAGTGTTTGTATTGCAGAAAGAACATTAAGTGGACGTTATGCAGGAATTTCTAGTTATTCAACTGGAGGATCAGCACCCGGGGGAGATGCACTAAATGCATTTATAAAAGAAGAAATTTGTAGAAACTACTATGAATTTTTATCACCAGAAGATGACACTTTTAAAAATAATGATAATGTATTAAAATCAGATAGAACTAGCCAAGTAGACATAACAAATTGTCCGTATTTTAGAGTAGAAACTGCAATTTATTCTGATGCAACAAAACGCTTAGAAGGAACTACTGGAAATTTATTATGCACACAAATAAGAGAAGTTAGAGCCGATGTAGTTTTTGTAGAAACTGATCCACTTTATATGATAGATGGAGAAAATTTAAAATACAAAATTAGAGTTAGAACAAGAGCGCTTAACCAAGGAAATAACTTTACTATTAGTGGATCTTGTAAAACTGGGCCTGAAAGTGGAACAAACTTATGCGCCCCTGTTTAATTAGTGAAATTTAATAAATATAAAAATTTAAAGAATATATTTAAATAGAACAAATGAGTTTCTTTTCTAGAAACAGTCATAAACAAACATTAATAAATATTGAAAATAATAATATATAGTTAACAAGTGAAGTGTAGCTACATGGGTATTGGCGAAACATTAAAAGATTACTATTATAAAACCGAGGATTCTTGGTATAAATTTGTTGATAATGTATCTCAAAAATTACCTGTTTTTGGCAATGTTGTTGATAAGATTGAAGAAAAAGGAATACCTACTTTTCCAGTAGCAATCGCAATTGTTTTAATTTTACTAATATTAATTTTATTTTTATTATTTGGAACTGCTAGTTCTTTAGTAGTAGTTGTTAAAGATGAAGCAGGAAATCCTGTAAGTGGTGCACAAGTAACCGTATTTTTAAACGGAGTTCAAGAAGATTATTTTGAAACAGGTGCAGATGGACGAGTAGTATTTTATTTAGAAAATAATACATACTCAATAAAGGTTGATAAACAAGGTTTTGCTTCAGTTACAAGAAGTGATATAACAACTGGAGAAACAACTATTACTTTAGTTAGCCAAACAAGTCCTGTGACAAAATCAGTTGCACTAAAAAATGCAAGCGGACAATTAATAACTGGAACAGGAACTGTTGTTTATTCTTGTGTTGGAAGTAATGAACAAAGATATTCAAATTATCAAAATGGAAGATTTAATGTTGATTTTTCTGATTGTACTGAAATACAAATTGATTCTATTTCAGGATACACTATAATAGAAGGGAGAGCTTCTTTTTCTAGTGCAGATGATATTATTGTAAATAAATTAGAACAAAACACTGGAACTATTACTGTACAATTATCAACAGCAAACGAGAATCTACCTACTGGACTTAGAGTAATGCTTTATAATAAAAATGAATTACTTGTAAAAACAACTTATTCAAATTCTAATATTGTTGTATTTAGTGATGTTATAACTGACTCTTATTATATTGTTGTAGCTGACCCTAATGGTGATTTTAGCGATTATGATGGAAGTAGTATTGGAGAAACAAAAGAACTAAGAAAAGATGAATCACTTAGTTTTAATGTTGTTTTAAATAGAAGTGTTAGTGCAAGCATAACTGTAACTGTAAAAGATGCTCAAACAGGCCTTCCTATTAGTGGAGCAGAAGTTAAAAGAAAAAGTATTCAAAATCAAAATGATCTTGACACTCTTATTACTGGAAATAGTGGACAGGTAACTTTTTTAGTTGCTAGTGGAAGTAATTATCTAATTAGTGCGGAGCACCCAAATTATATAATTGATGAACCAAGAAGTGTTGCACCAAATGAAAATATTACATTTAATTTAGTTGAAGCAAATGAAAGTAATTCTCAATCATTAATTGTTAGAGTAAAAGACCCTAGGGGCGATGCAATTAGTGGTACAAGAGTAGTACTAAAGAAAACTGATGATACTAAGGTTGATGAAAAAATAACTGGACATAACGGAGAAGTAGAATTTTATAATTTAGAATTTGGAAACTATTTTGTAACCGCAGTAAAGCCTGGCTTTGCAACAGTAACAAGTCCCTCAACACAGGTACTGCCAAGAAGAGTTAATGCAATTGATGTTACTATTGATATTGGAACTGGAATAATAAGATTAAATGTTAGTGACGAAAGTGGAGTGTTACCTAGCGCTAATGTAACTGCAGTTAATATAACTGGGGCAATAGAAAGAGAAACTTCAACTAATCAAGAAGGAAGTGCTGATTTTAGTATTAGAGTTGACAAAGAAGTTTATTTTATAGTTGAAACACCTGGAAAAGCTAGTTATTATACAACAAGTATGATGGCTGATAGCGGAGCACTTACTGAAAAAGACATAATTTTAAGAGATACAACTGGCGGACTTAATGTTACACTTGCAGGAATATTTAGTAATGGAGAAGAGTTAAGTGGAGAAACAATTAACTCTGGAAGTTACACTGCAAAATTATTACTTGAAGTTCCAAGAGGAAATTTCAATGAAGCTGGAGTTCATATTAGAACAGGAAAAGCAGAAAACGAAATAACTAATTTAATGGAAGAAGATAGTATTGCGATTGGAAAGATTAGCGCATCAACTACAAAAACAACAAAAGGAAAAACATATTCACCAATAAATGGTTATAATATTGATTCAAAAAATTTAACATCAAGTACTGCAAAATGGGCAAATGTAATTTGGAATAATCCAGTTAATGCAGTTTATGAAATTGAAGCAGAAATACTTGTAACTGATTCACTAACAACTAGTGCAGAGAATTTTTGGTATAGAGCTTGGGCAAAAGGATCAAGTAATCTAAAAGACCCGCAAAGTAGTGTTGCAGGACATGAACTTTACTCAAATGCAAAAAATAGATTATTTTCAATTAACAATAGTGTTGGAACAAATTTATGTAACGCATCATTTTGTAAAATTTATACTCTTGAAACTTTAACAGGAAGAAATGCTGGAAGAGTACAAGCAGTGAATAATAGTGTTAGCGTTGCTCAATCAAATACTTATATTTTAAAAGTTGATTTAATTAATTTAAAACCAATTAGTGGAGCAGTAATAGAAATTGAAGGGCGAGGAATAAGTATTGATGAAATAAAATTAAATTCAAATATAGAAAATGATACAATTATTCTTGGAGGACTTTCAACAGACACTTATAATAGAATTGAAATAAAATTTACGGCAAATAATGCTGGAAGCGGAGCAATAAATTTAAAAGTTAATTCAGGGTCAAAAACAGAACTTGATCAAACAATAACTATTACAACTACTGCAAATAAAAAATTCAATTTAGATATTCTGCCAAGACAATTAATACCTTATATAAATAATACTTTATTTTTTGAAGTGACAGATAATAATAATCCACTTTCAAAAACAATTATTGAAATTATAGAAGATAACATTACACTTGGAATAGTTGAAACAAGTGGAGATGGAATTGCTACTTTTGAACTTCCAAGTCCAAGCGCAGGAGATACAATAACTATTATTGCAAAAAAAGAAGGTTATGACACAATAAATATTACAAAAACTGTTGATGAAAGATTAATTTTAATAACACCTCCAGAAATTGTTGAAACAATAAAAATTGGAGAAATAGTAAGTATTAATCAAACTTTAATTTTAACAAACCAAACTGTTAAAGATATTAAATTAACAAGAGTTACAACAACTGGAGAACTTGCAACTTACTTAAATATTGATCTTGATGGAATAGCAGGAAGCGTTGTTGCAAGTGGACAAGATAGTAATTATAGTATTAAATTTAGAACTAACTCAGTTTCTCAAAGATTAAGAGAGCCAATTAGTGTGACAGGAACAATTAATTTTGAAACAGAAATTGATGGGACAAATCAAAAGTTTGAAAGTAAGCTACCAGTTAATATAAGACTTTCAATGCCAGGATATCTTGATAGTGATAGATGTTTAAAAATTATTCCTGGAACAATTGAATTTAACACATCAACAAATGAAGCTACACAAAATATTGAAATTGAAAATAATTGTGTTGCAGAAGGAACTAAAATAAATTTATTTGAACTTGAAGCAAAATTAAACTCAGCAAGTAAACTTGGAACTATAATGGTTTCTGGAACTGGATTTATGAATGCTTCACTTAGTGAAACATATAGTAAAATTGCAGAAATTTTAGAAAAAGATGCAAAACAAACTTTAACTGTTAGATTTGTACCTAGTGCTAGTGTAAGCAGTGGAGAAGAAGAATTAAAAGTTACAATTAGAGCAAAAAATATTATTGACAGTTCTGATAGTGAAACAATAGAAGCTAGTTTTAATACAAGAATTTCAATGAGTAATCTTGCAAGATGTATTGAAGTTGTTAAACCAGAAACAGGACTTGTTCTTGAAGTTGCTGGATGGAATTTAGGATATGATAGACTTGTTACAAGTAATATCGGTTCACACATGAGTCAATACCAAGGATTTAATTCAAGAAGTGGACTTAGTGCACCATTTGGATTTAACCAAGCAATACCATTTACTGGACAACAACAAAGTAATATTCACGAACAAGACAGATTTGTAATAAAAAATAATTGTGCTGTTGATATTGAAATTGACCTTGACCCTGATTCAAGATTAAGTGTTTCAGAAGAAACATTTGTAATTGGAAGAGATAGCGATGCAACAATTACTGTTAGTCCAGGATATACTCTTGGAAAATATAACATTGGTGTTAATGCAAAACTAGCAAATAGTAATGACACAAAAAGAAAAATAGATAGTGTAAGTGTTACTGTTAGAAAACTTGGAGAAATGGATGCTGAGTGTATAAAAGTAAATGTAACAACATTAAATTTCAATTCTTTCTTATACAAAGCAGAAAAACACAAAGTGTTTAATTATTGTTATGACAGCGGGGTTGCACTTGATAGAAGTAATGCAGCAGTAACTGTTCAATGTGAAGCACCTAATGCATTAACTACAGGAATACCTTACTTTCAAACTGGTGCTGAATTTGGTCAATTATATGGACAACAATACCCAATAATGGGACAAGCAAATCCTCTTGGAGGAACATTTAATAGTTATCATGATTATTTAAGACCAATTGGAACTGACATTGTAAATAGTTGTCCAATGGTTGCTGGAACAAGAGTTTATGATAGAAGAATTGTTGAACAAGGAAGCGGAACAGTTGAAGAATTAACTTTTGAAGTTTTGCCAAGTGCACAATATTTACCACAAAGAAAATTATTTAATAGCCAACAACAAAGCTTTGGAATATTTAATTCAATAGTTGACATTAGACAATGGGCAACTGAAACTGATGCAAGAACTAATATTTATGGAAATTTATCTGTAAGATATACTAACCAATATGGTTCAATGCAAACTATGTCATTCCCAATAAAAATAGAAGATATTTGGAGAGTTGGAGAAAGTATTGATTCTGCAGTTAACTGGGGAGATCCAAGTGCAAGACCTGAACAATGTGTTGATGAAGACAGAACAAATAATTCTTTAAATATTAGAGCATACTGGGAAAATAAAGGAAATACTCGCGGAGCAATACCTGATGCTGAATACAAAAATAGCACAGTGTATAATTATATAGCACAACCTCCAGCAGTAAGAATAGGCCCAGCAAGCCAAACAAGTTTAATGGTTAATCCATATAATAGAGCACAACCTTCTCAAAGCGGAGCTGCAAATTGTGGATTACTTGATAATATTAGTAATATTAGTTATGAAAGAAACTTTGGCGGAGTAATTATTAATATTGATGATGTTAAAAAAGGAAGTATAATTAACAATACACTTGGACCAAATTTAGTAGTTACAATTAATAGAAGTGGAATACAACAAAACTGTGTTTATATTGATACTGTAGTTACTGCTGATTTAACAAGAGCAATTAATCTACAAAAAGGACAAGTAAAATGGAACTTAAAAGCAATAGTAACAAGACCAGGTTATAATTTACTAACTGACAGACCTGAAATTGAATGTAGTGTAGCAAACATTGATTGTGATGCAATAGTAAGAAGTGTAATTGCACAAAATCCTACAAAAACTAGTGCTGAAATATTAGCACTTGTTTTAGCACAATCACAAACTTGTGTGAATTATGTAAATGAAACTTTAATTAATAATATTAAAAATGAACAGGCATCACAAGAATATAAAGGAACTTGTGAAATAAATCCTAATGAATTTGGTTTTGATAAAATTAATAAAACTTCATTAAGTGAAATTACAAGTAATCTAAATGATTATTGTGATGATAATTATTGTAGTACTGAAATGTTTACTGGATATATTTATGATAAATATAGTAAATTAAAAGCAAGCGCAGCTAATCAAACATGGAAGACAGAAACTAGTGGAATATTAAGTGAACTTTATAAAGAAGCAAAAAACGATATAAAAATAGATAATATTAATTATTATGCAACAGCTAGTGGAAGTTTAATTACAAAAAGTTATATGATACCTGATAGTTATTTTAGTGCAGGACAAAAAGAAACAATTACAAGTAATTTAACAACAGGGCATCAAGCAGCATTAAGTACTATGAATGCAGTTTTAGATAAAGTAAAAAGTGCAGATACTAAAAAAGAAATATTCTTAGAAGTTAAAAATTCACCAGAAGCAATTGGCGGGCTTGGAGTTAAAGTTGGAAATAATCTTTACATTAGTGTTGATACTTATATAAAAATAAATCAAGAAGTTATAACACAATTAAATAATGGAACTACAAGTCCAACAACAATAACAGTAAATAGTGTAACAATTAATGCAACTCAAATGAAACACATTGCAGAAAATTCTAAATTAGTTGAATTAATTAATGCAAATGAATTAGCACAAAATGATACTGAAAAAATAAATAGAATTTATGATGCATACCCAGTATTTAGAACTATGAAAGAAACTGCAAATAAACAAAGTGTTTATGTTACTGCGCTTGGTGATTTAGCATTACCTAGCGGATTTAGTAATCCAAGTATAGCTGGATTTGATGATTTTAGTGAAACAAAAGAAGGATTTAGCGGAGCAGGAAAATACACTTTACAAATTGAACTAAATTACAAGAAATTAGCAGAAAATAATTTAGAGGTAAAATTAATATTTAGTAATAAAGAAGCTAATGAAAAAATAAGTGAAAACATTTTACTAACAAATGATTTCAAATTTAATAATGCAAGCGGAGTAACAAATGTTATTGCAAGTAACGCAGGACTATACAATAATATTCCAGCAAAAATAACTGCAGTAATTGCAGCACAACAAAATTCATTAACATACAACTTTGATGGATTAACGGCAAATAATGAAATTATTAATTGGACTTATAATGGACAAAAATTAAGCGAAAGTGGAACAAATACAAAAACTATTAATATTCCAAGTGCAGCTAGTGCAAAAACTTTAACTGGAACATACTTCCATCCAAAAGACCAAGCATTAATAATAAATCCAACAAATGTAGGAAATGCTAGTGTTAGTGTTACTGCATTAATAGTAAGTAATGAAACAAAACAAAGTTCAACTACAACTTCAAGTGTTGCAAGTATTCAATTTACAACAACTCCAAATATGACTCTTACAAAAGTAGTAGAATTAGTAAAAGCAGATAATGCATGTGTTAAGGCAAATGAAATAGTGTGGAATAACTCAAAAATAAAATAGGTGTGCAAAAATGAGAGCACAGCCATTAGCAATTTTGATTATTTCTTTTATAGCTCTTTTTGGTAGTTTTATTTATTCTTTTTTTTATCCAATAACTACCGTTTTTTCAACACTTCCTCTAACAATATTAACAATAGTTTTTTTCTTATTTGGAATAATTGCATTTGGTTTATTTTCTTTTGTCCCACATTTATTTTTAGGACTTAGCTTAGGCGCAGATAAGAATGCACTAATATTTTTTTATTTTTTGCCAATTGCAATTGCAACTTATGCAGGAGTAAAACTTGGTTTTTTAATACAAAGAGATTTTGAAGTAAAAGAATACTTTTTAGAAAAAACTAAACCAATCATTTATTTATTCATAATTGCAATAGTTTTAAGTTTAATTATTGAAACAGCCCTGCCAATTTTATTAAACATGGAACTTTGGCCAAAGGACTTACTTGGCTTAAACATAGAAGGAAGAAATGCAACTAATATTTTTGATATTTTTAAACAAAACTAGAGTTATTTACCAGTGAAAAAAATTAACAAGAAGGTTTTTATATAACCATCGCATGAATATTTACATATAGTTAACTTTAGACACTATGTGCAGTTAGTTTCTTTGAAAAAAGAGAAAATTGCGCATAGTAGAAAATTAAACGTGATTTCATGAGTATTGGCGAAAAATTAAAAGAAACTTATTTTAACTGGGAAGAGAAGTGGTATAGTTTTCTTGATAAGCTTGATGAACATTTGCCAGTATATAAAGTAGTTGATAAGGTAGATAATGTTGTTCCTAGTTTTGCGTTATTATTAATTTTAATTTTTATAATATTCTTACTTTTAATTCTTACAACTTTTGGAGCCGTATTTGCAGGACAATCTACATTAAAATTAATGGTTGTTGACAATGCAGGAAATCCCGTAAGTGCAGCGCAAGTTGAAATTGAAGGAATAGATGATGTTTATTATTCAAATGATTTTGGAATTTTAAGTGATATAACACTTCCTAGCGGATATAGTATTTTAGTTAAAGCAAGCAAGGGAGATAAACAAAAATCCCAAACAATTTACTTAGACTCTTTAGTTGTTAATGAACAAATTGTTTTGCCAGTTGATTTAATTAGTTTTTCTTCAAGAACTCTTCAATTTGTAAATGAAACAAATGCATTAATTACTGATGAATTAAGTTTAGCATTTAGTTGTTCTAGCGGAGCAACTCCTCCACAAAATAGAGTAATTTATAATGGAACTATTAATTTAGATCAACCAAGTAATTGCGGAACTTTACTTTTAACTATTACTTCACCACTTTATCAAACAAAAACTATTTCAATTACAAATGCTTCAACAACAATTATTTTAGAAAGAAGTATTCCTAGTGAAACTGGAAGAGCTATTATTGATCTTAAATTTAATAATGAATTTATTACTGAAAATGTTCGCGTTAGTGCATATAAGGCAACTAACAGATATATCGCAGAAGATACCATTACAAGCGTAAATGGAAGTGCTGTTTTTGATTTACCAATTGGAGATTATGTTTTTGAAACAAAAGCAGAACTTGGTTATATTTCAAAAGCAAGTGAAGTTGTAAATGTGAATAAATTAAAT
Source organism: uncultured archaeon (assembly GCA_964583285.1). Lineage (GTDB taxonomy): Archaea > Iainarchaeota > Iainarchaeia > Iainarchaeales > JAAZKV01 > JABIDZ01. Next base: position 9,737 of record CAZOVD010000012.1, on the reverse strand, counting down.
GATGCAAGAACAACAATAAACATGGATAAAAGTGTTCTTGGAAAAATAAATGTTGTAGTAAAAAGAGGAACAGTGCCACTTGAAGATGTACATGTTACAATTAGAAAAGAAAATAGTGCAATTGATAATGACACTACAAATAGTGATGGAAATGTTAGTTTTGAACTTGCACAAACTGGACCATTTATTATAGTCGCAACAAAAGATGGATACTGCGAACAAGCAACTACTGCTAATTTAGGAGACACTGTTGCAATAAACATGTCACTTGATAATGGAAATTGTGGTGGAGAATTAAAAATAAGGGTTGTTGATACAACTGGAAAACCTGTTCAATATGCAAAAGCTTTAATTTTTGCAGAAACTATTGAAGATGAGTATAAACTTGACTACGCCTCAAAAACCGTTGATTTTAATGGTAAGGCAAGTTGGAATCCTGTGAAATATTCTACAGATAATATAAAATACAAAATATTTGCCTATAAAGGAAGTTATAGTGGATGGAGTACACCAAGAGAATTTAATTCTTTTAATCAAAATCAAGAAATAATTGTAACACTTGGTCTTGAAGATGGAATAGTAAATGTTACTGTTAAAGACAGAGACAATGTAGCAGTACAATTTGCAGAAGTACAATTATATGAAGACTATGCAAATACAAAAGTAACTGGAAAAAGAATAATACAAGAAGCAAATGGAATAATTAGTTTTAATGTTCGCGCAGGACAAAGAGTTTATGCAGTTGTTGAAAAAGAAGGATATGAAACTTACACAACAATGCCAGTACCAGTTATTGGAAATGGAAGTATTAATTTTGAAGTAACACTTGCTCGCCCTCCTATTGAAGAATTATTAGTAGAATTTGTTGGACTTTATAAAAATGATAAAAAGGTTCTAAAGGCACAACCTGGTGAAGAATATGTTGCAGTATTTGAATTAACTGCACCAAAAGAATATGATGAACTTGGATTTTTTGTGCGCGTAGGTGAAGAAACAGTAAGTAAAACTGAGATGGATAAAATTTATATTAAAGAACTTGTTATACCTGGAGTACACACACCACTAAAAGGAAGTAGTTTTAATCCACCAAAAGGATATAACATTGATCAAGATTATTTAAATTTAGAAGAAAGTAAATGGGCAAGCGCTACTTGGGATAAATTTGGATACGCACCTGGAAAAATAAGAGTTGGGGCAATAGTAAAAATAAAACAAAATGCAAGACTTGAGGATTTAATTGAAATTGGATATAGAGCATGGGGAGAAGACTTTGGTTATGAACGAGACCCTTTTGATTCAATCCTTGGAACAACAGAAAGTAATTCAAATAAACAAGCACTTTACGCTATTACAAAAAAAGCTTACGCATGGATAGGAACAGAAACACTTTGTGAAACAGTAGGAGATAATTCTTTTTGTGTGAGTGCAACTTATACTGATAGTGATGGAATAAGAAATTCTTTTGAAAATAGTTTTGATGCAAAAAATAATTCAGAATACACTTTAGGAATAAAGGTTAGTAATGCTTCAATATTAAATTTTGTAAATACAAGTACTAAACTTGAAAACGTGGAAGAAAATATTTTAATTGGAGAATATAGTTTAATAGCTCCAAATAATAACGTAACTACTGCAAATATAAATGGATACCAAACACCTTGGATTAGTTTGGGAGAATTTAGACGCGATACTGAATTTGCATTTAATGGTCTTAAAGTAACTCCGCAAAAAACAGGATTTGGATCACTGCTTTTAAGACTAAGAAATTCTGATACTATACTTTATGAAAAAACATTTGGAATAAATATTGCTAGCGATAAAAAAATGAGAGTTGAATATTTATTTGATAATGAATACACTGAAAATTTACCAACTATTGCAAGTGGAAAACTACAAACAATAACACTAAAAGCAATTAATGTTGCAAATGGACTTGAAATAAATGGCGCACTTGTAAAAGTGTTTGATAGATTTGGAACTAAAATTTATGAAACAACAACAAATAGTTTAGGCATTGCAACAATACAAATACCAGCTTCACTTCCTGGAGAAAAATTAAGAATTAATGTTGAAAAACCAGAATTTGAAACAAAAATTATTGAATTTAGAATTAGTGAAGATATTGTTAATATTACTCCTACTAATTTAAGTTTTACTGTTAACCCACAAACAAAAGTAGAAGATGTAAAAACAGTTAAAATTGAAAACAAAACTGGTTTTGACTTAAAAATACAAAAAATAGAATTTAGTGGAAAAACTAAAGGACTTATTAGTACTGCAAGAATGGAATCTTGGTTTAGCAATTATGTTGGAACAACAATAATGTCAAATGACTATGAAGATATTGATTTTAAAGTAATTAGTGCACCAGTTATACCTACTGCGGGAGATGTAGAAGGAGTATTTTTAGTAACTGTTGGAAATGATGCATACTCTTGGGTACAAGAAGTTAATGCAAAAATAAGAGTGGGTCTTGGAAGCGATGTTGACAATACTAATTGTCTTGAAATAACACAAAATAATTGGAAAACAGAAACTCAAGGACAAGAAGTAGAAATTAGTTTTGAAGTAAGAAATAACTGTACTGTAGAAGGACAACTAGTTCCGCTAAAGAACTTGGGAGCAATGCTTACTCCTAGTGGAAACATAACTGGAAAATTCTCTGCACAAAGTACTAGTGCATACACTGAACTGTCAAGAGGATTTGCAAGAACCTTTAAACCAAATGTTAATCCTAGTGAAGTAGTACCAGTAACAATAAAATTTACTCCATACGGAGGAACTACTGGAACAACTAGTGGAACAATTACTTTCCAAGCTATAAATCCAACTGATTCAACTGACCAAATACTTCAAACAACAATAGATTATGAAATTGATATAGTTAATTCTAGTTGTATTGTAATTGGAAGTGACCTTATACATATTGGAGAAGGAGAAACTGGATCATTTAGTGTAACAAATAACTGCACAGTAAGTGCATCTTTCCAAGTACAAAGTGACCTTGCGTTAAGTAATAGTATATTTAATTTAAGTGCGGGAGCAAGTCAAGATGTTACAATACAAAGAAATGAAGGAGATATTCCTGGAGCATATAATAATTTAGTTCGTGCACGCCTAGGAACTGGAAGACAAGAACTAATAGGAAATGTAAAAGTAATACTTGACCCATCAGCAGATTCATGCTTCACATTAACAAGATATGAATATGATGTATTTGACTCGCCATACTCAGAATTTGATGGTGTTGATAGAGGATACTTGCGAAATTCTTGCACACAAAAACCAGTACCTGTTGCTGTATTTGGAGATGAAGGATTTGATTGGGATAAAGTTCTACGAGACATGCTTGTAGGAGCTGTTGCTGGAGGAATTTCGAGCGGAAAATTACATCCTTGGTGTGATGGATGGTTTTGTAGTGACAATTTAAGTACTGCAACAAATGAAACAAAAGAAAATATAAAAAATTCAGTAAATGCTGATTTAACAAAACATAATGAAGAAGTTTCAAAAGAAATTGACAGATACACAAATGATATAATTAATGCTAAAGTTAAGGAACTAAAAGAAGAATATAACAAATGTAATTTGGCAGTAGATGAACATGCAGAAACTTTAATTGGAAGTCGAATAGAACAAGTTAAAGCTACATTAAAAGAAAAATGTAAAGAAAATTATGAAATTAAAGCAACTGAACTTGCAAACGAAGTTGCAAAAATTGATAAAAGTGCTGCAGAAAAAGTTCGTGCTGAATTAATTAAAGATACTTCTATTACAATTAAATTAGATTCTAAAACAAAATCAGCACACGATGAATATATTGCTGAGATAAAGAAAATACAAGAAACATCAAATCAAAAATTAAATGAATTTGAAAAACAAAAACAAGCAAGAATAAAAGAAGGGCAATATAGTTTTGATCAACTTGAAAAAGACATCGAACCACTAAGAGAAGAACTAAAAAAAGAAATTAATGAAAAAGGAAAAGTGGCAGTAGATAATTTTAATAAAAAATCAAAAACAATTAATGATAAAATAAAAACAATTGAATTTGGAACTGTTAATCTAGATATCTCTGGATTTAGATATCCAGCAAGTGGGAGTGTGAGCCCACCAAGCGTAGATATTATGATAGCACCAAAAGCTCCTGTAGTAGATGCGAAAATTAATCAACCCGCAGATGAAGATAATATAGAAATAAAAACACAAAACAATAATCAAGAATTTGTTTCATTTATTAAAAAAATAAACTGGTATACAGAAAATACAATAAATAATACTAATTTAAGTGGTAATGGACCATATGTAATTGGTAACGAAGTGTGGACTAAAGATGGTCAAAATTGGAAAACAACTGTTAGTGGACAGACATACTTGTTTGACAGTACTGGAAATCAAATTAGTGGATCTTTCCTCCTAGCAACACCAAGAATGCAAGAGCAAAGTAGTGGATTTAATTTAACTAATGCTTTAACATATAATATTGTTAATGCTGGTGTTGGTTCTATGGGTGGAAGTGCTCTTGGCGGAGCTTTACTAACAGGAGTACTAAGTATGCTAATGGGGCAAGATAATACCGTGCAATATTCTGAAACCTTTGCTGTACCATTATTAAGTGACATTAGTGTATCACTTTCAAGTAATGGTAATGTGAGCATGAGCGTTGGTGACGTAACTTATGATTATGATCAATATTATCAAAACTTAACTCAAAGAACACAAAGCGGAGCAAGTTATTATAACGGACCACAAAACCAGCAAGGATACACGCAAGGTCAGCAAACAACAACTGCAAATAATAGTAGTGGACAAGGTTTAACACAAAGATCAAATTCAATGATATTTAATCCACAAGCATTAACTGCAACTTTGGGACTTGTAGAAGTAAGGGAACTTGAATTTAGAAATGGTGGAGTAAACAATCCTAATCCTTACGAACCATTTGTTGGAATAATAACTGTTACTGGACTTGAAAAAATATATGAAAATGATTATAAGTATGAAGATATTAAAAAAGCAGCAAAAGAAAGAGATGAATTTAAAGAAAATAAAGGAAATTTCTTTGAAGAAATATTTAATCCAACTCCAAAATTAATTGCTTCAATTACAGAAGAAGATCTTGTTGTAAAAGAAACAAGAGACTATAAAAAAGAATTTAGAGTATTATTTAACTCTTATGAATATGTTGAATGCGGACCAAATACTTATCCTTGTGCACCAGTAGAATTTGCTAGTTGTACTGTTGGAAGCAAGAGCGGTATAACAGGACTTGAAGCAGTTCCAAGATTATTACTAAACTGGAACTACAGTGATATTAGTGCGGAAGAATGTGATGAAACTAATCCAAATTATTCATATTGTGATGTAACTCAAGCTACAATTAGTACATTAAAGAAAGTAAATTACTTAAAAGATTTCTTTAATCAAAATAGCTTAAGTGAATGTCCTACTGCAATAGATAATCTTGGAACAAAATCTCAATCTTTAAATACAAATACAATTGATGTTGGAATAACAAATATTAGAGTTAAAGAAGTAAACGGACAATACGAAGTTGAAGTAGTTGTTAGAACAAATAATTCTCAAGAACTAGGCGCAACTGTTAAAGTTGATATTAAAAGAGATGGAACAACTGTGCAAAATATAGAACAAACAAAAACATTTACTAGTGACGCTACATACAATTTAGCAATTAATAATAATATTGGAAGCGGAAGATTTGATATTGTTGCAACAATTGACATAGATTTATGTACTGGTTGTCAAAATAATGATATTAGCAATGATTCAATAACAAGTGGACTTATAATTGGTGCAAGCGGAGTACAAGAATGTCAATCATACGATACAAGAAAAGACAGCTTTGAAAAAGTACTTTCTGCAAATAACATAAATGACTCAAGAGTACTTGAATATATTAATTTTACAATTAACTTAACAAGAGATTCATTTAGTGAAGACTTTAAGAAAGATCTTGATTCATACCTAATGAATATTGCCGTAGCTCCAACAAGCTATGTTCAAAATCTGCGAGAATTATTCTTAAGCGAAAAATTCAAAGTTGATTATAGTAATAAACCAGGCGCATGGAGAGCAGGAAAATACAATGCAAGACTTGTAATAGAATTTAATAATGAAACTTGGCAATGGAATGATAATAATGATATTAAATCAATAACATTGTTCTTAGAATACTGGGGAGATCCAGTTCCATATAATCCAATTTACAATGTTTCATTTAACGGAATGGTTGGACTTAATACAGATAATGGAAGACAAGGATATGGAAGTAGTTATAATCAACTAAGCGAAAGAGCATTTTTAATTACTGAAGGAGCTAATGTAGTTTCTGCAACACCTAACCCAATAAGTAACACACCAACAAGAGTAAATGTAAGTGTTGATAATTCATTTTACAATATGAACTTTACAAGAACAGGAAATGTTTTAACAGTACAAAGAATTGGAGAAGATGTTGACTTAGTACTTTCACCAAGCATTGCAGTTCCTTTAATACTAAATATTAATAGAGAAAATGCACTTGATGCTTATGCATATTATTCAGTAGAAGTTGACGGACAACCACAAAACTCTGGAAGTAGATTCCTAAATTGGACAGGAATAGGACAAGGCTGTGTTGCACATGATGGAAGTAGTATGACAACTTGGGTAAATAGTCCTGATTCAAAGAACCCAAGTGGCGATGGTTATGGACTAAGATGGAACAATGCTGTTGCAAGTGGAACAAGTTCATTTTATGGAGTATTTTATGTTCCTGAAACAAGTGCTGCAATACTTAAAATAATGTCACAAAGTGAAAGCGCAAGCTTTAATTCAACTCATGGAAATGGACCACAAATAGTAGTTGATTCTGGAAACGGAATAAGAAACTTAAAAGATGTGTTTGATGCTGTTAGAAATGAAGAAATTTGTGTAATTGGCGGAGAATACTTCTGGAATAATTCAGTAGTAATTGAAGACCTTAAAGGACAAATTGCTTCAATTGAAAATACTTGTATGACAATTAGTTAATTGTCACAATTAGTTAATTGTCACAATTAGTTAATTAATAAAACTAGTTAAATAAATGCAGTCTAATTAATATAAATAAAAATAATAAAAAAACATAAGAATATGAAAATTAGTTCAAACAATACTACTAACAAATATAAAATAATTAAAAAACACCATTAAAAACACTCCAAAATTTCAACAGCAAGAATATTTAAATATAAAAGAACACTCATATTTATAGAATAAATAACTTGAGGCCTAAAAATGAGTATTAGAGATTTCTATTATAACCTTGAAGAAAAATGGTACAAAACTCTTGACAAAGTTGATGAAAAAATACCTGTTTATAGTATTATTGACAAAGTTGATAGTGTCATACCAAGCTTTTTATTATTCTTAATTATTGTAGCATTTATTTTACTAGTTATTGTTGGTGGAATATGGTATTCTATTCTAACTTATGATGCAAATTTTAATATTAGAAGTGCAAGCGGAGAAGTAGTTTATGATACATTAATAGAAATTAAACTAATTAATAATGGACAAGTAGTAAGTACTTTAAAAAGCAGAACAGATGATTTTGGTGTTGTTAAATTTAGTGGACTAAGCAAAAATCAAGAAATTTTACTTGATATTAATATAAGCAAAGGAACCTATACAAACACATTCTACATAACAGAAGATTTTAGCGAGAATATTGTTTTAAGAGAAAAAATTGATCTTAAAGAAATTAAAAGACTTGTAATATTAAAAAGTCCTTTTGGAAATACTATTACAACACCACTTCAAGTTGAATTTTATTGTGAAAATAGAAGTGTTGTGCCAACACCAAACATAGGAACTACAAGTCAAGGACAAATAGAAGTTATTGAACCTCTTAATTGCGTAAGACTTTATGCAAAAGTATTAAGTGAAGAATATAAACAAGATCCATTTTTAGTAAATTCAAATCCATTTATGATTAATCTGCAAGTTTATGAACCGCCATTAACAACATTCACAGTGAAAATTAGACAAAATGGTTTACCAATAAGTGGAAGTAATTTTAGAATTACTCTTGATGGAAAAAATACTTATACAAAAACTTCAACAAGTTCAGATGTTATTTTTGATATAGTCCCAGGAAATTATTTCATGAGCATTAATGATCTTGATAGTGATTTTGCAACTGTTTCAAGAAATATTGTTGTACCATCAACTAATGGTAGTGAAACAGTAGAAGTATCAAAAACAGTTAAGGCAGTTATTACAGTTAATGTTATTGACCAGTTAAATAAATTAAAAATAGAAGAAGCAATTGTTAACTTAAGAAAAGATGGAAAAGAAATTGATTCAAGAAAAACTGACGTTAATGGAAATGTAATATTTGCAGTTACTGATATTAGTGATTATACAGTAATAGCAAAAAAACCAGGCGACACTAACGGCGGATATTTTGCAAAAGAAATGCCTCTGCAAAATGTTAATTCAAATATTAACATTACTTTAGAACTTGAGAGAATAACACTTGCAAATGCAGGAAGAACAAAAGTAATAGTAGTTGACCAAGATAATATTCCAGTTGCAAATGCACGAGTAGTACTAAAATATGAAAAAGATGACACATTAGTTGAATTAAATTCTAATAAAAACTATGTTTTTACAAATGAAAATGGGGAAGCAGAACTTTTAGCAGGAAATATAAAAGAAAGAGTTTATGCCTATGCAGCAAAAAATCCTTTTGAAGGAAATTCAACAGTAAAATTAATGAGTGTTGAAAACCTAAATGAATTTACTATTACAATGCAAGTTGGAAATACGCAAGTTAGGTTAAATGTTATTGACGAACTTGGAGAAAAAGTAACTGGAGAAGCACAAATATATGATATACAAAACAACGAGATTTCTGGAATATTAAGTATAGAAAATGGAGTAGTACAAACAAGCATAAAAGCAGGAAGAATTGCATATGTTAAAGTTAATGCAGAAGGTTTTATACAATACTTTAGCGCACCATTATTTTTATGGCCAAATAAAACAGAAAATTTTAATATTACTCTAAAAAAAGAAGTTAGTGAACCAGCAGTTATTTTAGAAGGAATTTATAACAAAAGTAATCAAGCAGTTAGAACTATGAAAGCTGGTGAAAAATACTATGCATTATTAACAATAGAATCTGACACTAGTTATACTGATACCATACTACATTTTAGAACTGGAAAAGAACAATTAATGGAAAATGATATTCTTTATATTGAAAATGTGGAAGCAGTTAATGTTTATTCACAAGTAATGGGAAAAAGTTATACTAATAATTATGAAATGGATTCAGGTAATTTAACAGAATCTCTTGCAAAATGGGTTAATATTGGCTGGAAAAATTTTAACGGAATAATGCAAGCAAAAGTTCATTTTAAAATAAAAGAAAATGCCGCTCCAAATAAAGAAATACAATTTTTTTACAGGGCAGAATTTGACAATATAAATAAACCAGTAAGCGAAGCAGAAGTTGATTTATATAAAGACACTTATAATTCAAATATTTATTTTGTTGGAGAAGAGGCAATTTGTGAGGATGACTTTTGTATAATGAGCGAATGGTTATTTGATAATGTAGAAGAACTTTATGTATTCTCACCATACACTGTAAAACAAGTTAATGAGTATAAATATAATTTTCAAATAGTAAATAATTCAAATACTGATTATGGTTCTGCAAGTGGTAAAAAACCAATTTATTTAAA
>CAZOVD010000011.1:0-27645 GCA_964583285.1 uncultured archaeon | reverse complement strand
TATTGCTACCGCTATGACAAGAACGATGTACTTGCATCGGATTGTGAGGCCTATTGTTTTAGAAAACATTGAAATTAATTTTCGTTCGATTAATGAAGGAGTTTATTTTTTTGAATTTTATTCTAATATAAATAATGATCAATGTAATTTAGACAACTGTTTAAAAAGTATTATCTTTTCATCAAACGATTTTTCAAAAATTGCTGGTGAAATTAATAATAATATTAATATATCAGATAATAATTTTTTAGTTTTAATAATTTTAATAAGTTTTATATTGTTTTTTGTTAAAACAAGATAATATTTTTTAAATAATTAAAACATTTTTTTATTTTGTTTTACTTATTTCTTTAAATTGCATGGGGCTTCCAAATGCAACTACTCCTCTAGGAACATCTTTGTATATAGTTGTATTTGCACTAATTAAAGATCCTTTTCCAATTGTAACTCCTGGTAAAATAAAACATCTAGCTCCAATTAAAACATCATCCTCAATTATAATTGGACCATATCTAAATTCACTCACATTAAATTCATGTCCTGTAATAAAAGTTTCTTGTCCAATAACAACATTGTTTTTAATTGTAATATTTTCTGGGAAAAATATTTCCATTTTAACATCTGGCATTATTTGAACATTTTTTCCAATTTTTATTCCCATGCCTCTATAAAAATGTTGATTTAAATTTTCAGTTAAGTGGGAAGCAATCCAAGCTAAAATCCAATTTTTTAAAACCTGTAATATATTTTTCTTTTTTTGCCAAGCTCTAGCACTTTTTCCTTTTTTAGTTTGAATTACTGTTAAATTACGCATAAAAAAATAACTCAATTAACATATAAAAAGCAAATGGTTTTTGTAATTAGCAAAAATTATTAAATAACAAATTCCTTGTTTATTGATATGCAAGATGAATTTTCAAAAGAACCAGCAATACTTGGTAGGGACTTAAAAGATATAGAAAATTATGGTAGTGAAGGAACTGCATATTTTGGAAAAGTAGTAATGTCTTCTGGAGAAAGACCAGTTCTTGGAAGAAAAGTTTTAGTTGATGTATCACGTCCACACTTAATGCTTATTTGTGGTAAGAGAGGTGGAGGAAAATGTGTTCATGGAGATACAGAAATAATGCTTGATGATGGATCTTTAGTAAAAATAAAAGATTTGAAAGATAATAATAAAAAAATAATTTCATTAAATAAAAATTTTAAATTAGCTTGTGAAATAAAGGATTCTTTTTTTGAAAGAGAAGTTGATAAAGTTTTAAAGATAAAAACAAGAACTGGTAGGGAAATAATATTAACTCCTGAACATCCTTTATTTACTATTAATGGTTGGGTGCCAGTTAGTGAACTTCAAAATGGATCAAGAATTGCAGTTCCAAGAAAATTAGGTTTTTTTGGAAATGAATTTATGTCAGAAGATCAAGTAAAAATTTTGGCATATTTAACTACAGAAGGTCATACTAAAAAAAGAGCTGTTTGGTTTACAAATTTTGATAAATTAATACAAGATGATTTTTCAAAAGCAGTTAATAATTTTGATGAAAGATTAGTTGTTAAAAAAATGAAAAATTCTTTTGGTCAGTTTAGAGTTGTTAATAAAAATCCAAAAACAATTATTAAAAAAGCAATTAGAAATAATGGAAAATTTACAATGGGAACTTCTTTTGAATCAATAAATTATTTAAGAGATTGGTTAATTAAATTAGGAGTTTATGGAAAACTTGCTACTCAAAAAGAATTGCCCAAAGAAATTTTTTCTTTAAATAAACAAAAAACATCTTTATTACTTAATAGAATGTTTTCATGTGATGGTACTATATATAAGGATGAAAATAGATATAGGATTAGTTATGCTTCAAGCTCAAAAAAATTAATAAAGCAAGTTCAGCATTTATTATTAAAATTTGGAATAATTTCAAAGATAAGAGATAAAAAAATATTTTTTAATGAAAAGGAATTTATTTCATTTGAATTAAACCTTGAAGGAATATTTTGTAAAGAATTTGTAAATAAAATTGGTTTTTTTGGAGAAAAAGAAAAAAAACAAAAAGAATTAGAACAACTTTTCTTAAATAGAAATTTTAACTCTAATTTAGATACCATTCCAAAAGAAATATGGGATATATATACTCCAAAAAATTGGGCAGAAATTGGAAGAAAAATAGGCTATAAATATCCAAAATCAATTAGAGAAAGTATTAACTATTCGCCAACAAGAGAAAAACTTCTGCAAATAGCACAAATTGATGAAAATGAATTAATTGCAGAACTAGCTTCATCAGATATTTATTGGGATGAAATAATTGAAATAACTGAAGTTAATGAAAAAACAAAAGTTTATGATATTTCAGTTCCTAGTTGTCATAATTTTGTAGCTAATGATATTATAATTCATAATAGTTACTCACTCGCTGTTTTAATGGAAGAGATGGCAAGGCTTGATGCAAGTATTAGAAATAGGGTTTCAACAGTTACAATTGATACTGTTGGTATTTTTTGGAGTTTAAAATTACCTGCAAAAGGAAATGATGAAAAAATATTAAAAGAATGGGATCTTGGGGCTCAAACAACAAATGTAAAAGTATTTGTGCCTCAGGGACAACTTGCTTTTTATCAAGAAAAAGGACTTCCTGTTGATGGTGCTTTTACGCTTAAATGTTCTGAGCTTGAAGAAAGTGAATGGCTTGCACTTTTTAGACTTAATTGGATGAGTCCTGAAGGAGTATTAATCTCAAGAATTGTTCAAAAAGTAAAAGAGAGGGTTGGTACTTATTATGGAATTGAAGATTTAATTGCTGCAATTAATTCTGATAGTGAGTCTCGTGCTGAGGTAAAACAAGCAGTAACAAATAGAATGAAGATGGTTCAAACTTGGGGATTAATAGAAAAAAATGGAACAAAAATAACTGACTTTGCAACGCCTGGTGCAATAAGTGTTATTGATGTTTCTTCATATAGGCAAACAGTTGGTGCTGAAGGTGTAAAAGATATAGTTGTAGCATTAATTGGAAAAAAATTATTTGAACAAAGAATGCTTTATAGAAAAGAAGAAGAAATGAAACTTATTACTGAAAATAAAAGAACAAGTAAAATGCCAATAATTTGGATGATGATTGATGAAGCACATATGTTTATGCCAAAAGATGAGGAAAATATTGCTCTTAATGTACTTCTTGAATGGGTTAGAGTTGGTCGTCAACCAGGCCTTGGGTTAATACTTGCAACACAGCGTCCAGAAAAACTTCATCCTGATGCAATTAGTCAAGCAGATATTTTTATTTCTCATAGAATGACTTCTCAACCTGACATAACAGCAGTTGCAGCAATCAGACCAACATATATGTCAACAGATCTTGATAAACTTTATTCAGAAATGCCTCGTCAAAAAGGTTTTGCATTAATTATTGATGATAACACTGAAAAAGTTTGGATGGTTAAAGTAAGACCAAGATTTTCTTGGGATGCTAGTATTACTGCAAGTGCATTTTTAATTTAGGTGAATTTAATGGCAAGACATGGAGTTGCAAGAATTTTACAAAGAGAAAATCAAAAAAGTAAAATAATTGGTTTTCAACAATCTGGAATAAATAAAAAAATAAACAACTTATCATTAGGGCAATTAAGAAATATGTTTCCTATGCATCATAATTTATCAGAAAATGAATTAAGAAAAATGGCTTTTGAAAAATTTTCTAAAAAATAATTATTCAATTTCAATTCTTGAAATTTTTCGAATGTTTACATTATCACTTTCTACTATAAGTTCTGTACTACTTGAAAGAATTAATTTTGAATTATCTGTTTCAAAAACTAAATTTCTAAACATTTTTTTTGAAATTAAAAAAGAAAGTACTTCGCCAAGTAACTCTTTTTGTAAAACTACACCTGAGTTATTTTTATGAAGTCCAAAAGAAAGTGCTAGCTCACTAAAATCAATTGTCCCAATGTATTGTGGTTTGATTGAAATATAATCACTTTCAAGTAAATCAATAGCATTTTCTAAAAATATGATTGTTTTTGTTGTTTCATCAAAATTAAAAGTTTTTTTAGTTCTAAGCGATTCAACAAAATCACTAACTCGTTCTCTATATAACTCTTGTTTTGAAAGTTGTGTTTTAAGATCATTAAAGTCCTTTTCAATACTTGCAAATAAATCAATAATTGCTTTTTCTTTAAACTCTTTAGCAATTATTTCTTTTGTTTTTGGATCAGACATACTTTTTGTTTTTATATTATTTAATTCATCTAAAATATTACAAAAATTCGTATTAACTTTTTTTACACTTTCAAGTTCCTTTTTAACTTTTGCTAAATTACTCTCAAGACGAGCATACGTCATTTAAAACACCCAAAAGTAATAGGCATATTATGTATTTAATTCTTTCTAAAGTTAGTAAAATAAAAATTTTGGTAACATATTTAAATATGGCGTATTTCAATTAATTTAGTTGTTTTAAAAATTTGCACGGGTTGGGGAGCGGTCAAACCCGCAGGGTTTAGGACCCTGTCGCTTAGTGCGTTCAGCAGTTCGAATCTGCTCCCGTGCATCGCCAATTTCTTCTGGATTATGAGATTGAATTATGTCCCATTTTTCAAAAATTGGAATTAGTAGCTCATTTTTAAGGATAAAAATAATTTTTAATATGCAATACTTTTTCTAATAAGTAAAAAAGTTGCATGCGACTCTCCTTTTGTGCATAATATTTTTTTGTGTAAATATATTTTTATAACTAAATAAAGAATTGTATTTGTTAAGATGCATTTTTATTCTAGTATAATTTATTATTTATATGATGAAATTAAATGAATTTAATTTTTTAGAATTCATTAAAAATAACAAATGGATTTTTCTAGTTTTTTTAATTTTTTTATCATTTCAAATATATCAAACAAACTCATTTTTTTGGGATCCATTTGTTTACCAACTAAATGGAAAATGGTTTTGTGGTGAACAAATTTATTTTGAATATTTAAGGCCACCACTTCCATCATTTGTTAATTGTTTAGTTGGGGCTAATGAAAATTCAATTTTATTTTCGCAAATAATTTCTTCATTTTTTTATTTAATTGCTGCATTATTTTTATATAATGTTGAATCAAAAAACAAAAAACTAGATCAGTTAGTTTTTGCATTATTGATTTTTTTAGCACCTCAAATATTTGTATTTGGAAATTTTGGTGGGGACTTTTTTGCACTTTCATTTTTGATTATTGCTCTTTTATTAAAAAATCCATTATATAAAGGAATTATTTTTGGACTTTCAACTCTTTCAAGATATAATTTCTTTTTTTATATAATATTGTTAATTGATTATGAAAAACTTGATTTTAAAGAAATTTTAAAACTTATAGTTGGAATAATATTGCCTTGGATTCCATGGCTTATTTATAATTATTCTACAACAGGTAATGCATTATTTAGTATTGAAGAAACAACACATCTAAATTTTTTGGTTAAAGGAATTTTCTCCCCAGTTGAAATATATCAAATAATATTAATTTTATTTTTCTTATTAGTTCTAAATATTGGTAATTTAAAAAATAATTTAAATGATAACAAAGCAAAAGCAGGATTTATTGCACTTGCTCAATTTGTTTTTTCTGGAATAAAAGAAGCAAGATTTCTAAATGTTTTTGTTCCATTTCAAGCAACGGTTATTTCAAGTTTTGTAACAAAAAATAAAAAATTCAAATATTTTTTTGTTATATTGATGTTAATGGTTTTTATTTGGTCCTTTTTCACAATTTTAAATCAAGGTTATTCAAAAGAAATTCCAATGGATTTAATTGAAATGGATTGTAGAGTTATGAGTGATAACTGGGTTTATTTATATAAAGGAGGAATTATTGCAGAACCTCTGCCTTCAAGAGAAAATTATTTTTATTTCTTAGAGAAAGGAGTGAATTTAATATTTTATGATAATTCTTTTGAAAATATTGATTTTACTGGATTTGAAGTAAAAAAAACAGATGATTATTTTCTAGTAAAATCTAATACTTGCTCAAAAATGCCTAATAGTTATAAATTATTCGTTTGGAGAGGTAATAATCCACAAAATTAACTAATATTAAACTTGTTTTAGTCAAATTATTGCGTAGCTTTATTAAACTTTTTTTATTTGAGTATTTCATTAATGGAGAGTGATTTACTTGGTGAGTGAAAAATACATATATATGTTTGAAGAAGGAAATAAGTCAATGAAAATGACCCTAGGCGGAAAAGGAGCAAATTTAGCAGAAATGACTAACTCAGGACTTCCTGTTCCATATGGTTTTACAATTACAACAGAAACTTGTAAATATTATTATGCAAATAATAAAACTCTTCCACAAAATTTAGAAAATGATATGATTGAAGCTGTTAAAAAAATGGAAAATAAAACAGGTAAAAAATTTGGTGATACAGAAAATCCATTACTTGTTTCAGTTAGAAGTGGAGCTCCGGCATCAATGCCTGGAATGATGGACACAGTATTAAATTTAGGAATGAATGACACAGTAGTAGAAACACTTGCAAAAAAATCTAAAAATGAAAGATTTGCTTGGGACTCATATAGAAGATTTGTAACTATGTTTGGAGACGTTGTAATGGGAGTTGCTCATGCAAAATTTGAAAAATTACTTGAAGAAATAAAAGAAAAAAATAATATTGAACTTGACACTGATATGACAACTGAAATGTTAAAAGAACTAACACAAAAGCAAAAAGAATTATATAAAGAAGAAACTGGTGAAGAATTTCCAAGTGATCCTATTGAACAATTAAAAAGAGCAAGAAATGCAGTTTTTGAATCATGGAATGCAGATCGAGCAATAGTTTATAGAAGATTAAATCACATACCAAGTGATTGGGGAACTGCAGTAAATATTCAAGAAATGGTTTATGGAAATTTAGGAGAAACTAGTGGAACTGGAGTAGCATTTACTCGCGATCCATCAACTGGCGAAAATAAATTTTATGGAGAATTTTTAATGAATGCGCAAGGAGAAGATGTTGTTGCAGGAATTAGAACTCCACTTCCAATAGAAAATTTAAAAGAAGTTATGCCACATGCACATAAAGAACTTGTTGAAATTAGACAAAAACTTGAAGAACATTATAAAGATATGCAAGATTTTGAATTCACAATAGAAAATGAAAAATTATTTATTCTGCAAACAAGAAATGGAAAAAGAACAGGAAAAGCAGCTGTAAAAATTTCAGTTGATATGTGTAATGAGGGATTAATTAGTAAAGAAGAAGCGTTGTTAAAAGTAGAACCTGAAGCGCTTGATCAATTACTCCACAAACAATTTGACCCAAGTTTTAAATACACTGCAATGACTACTGGTCTTCCAGCTTCTCCAGGAGCTGCTGTTGGAAAAGTATATTTTACCGCAGAAGAAACAAAAATGAAAACAGAAAGTGGAGAAAAAACAATTCTAGTTAGAATAGAAACTTCTCCTGAAGATATTGAAGGAATGCACTCGGCTGAAGGAATATTAACTGCAAGAGGAGGAATGACTTCTCACGCAGCAGTTGTAGCAAGAGGTATGGGAAAATGCTGTGTTGCTGGAGCTGGCGAAGTAAAAATAAATGAAGAAGAAAGAAAAATGACTATTAATGGAACTGTTATAAAAGAAGGAGATACAATTTCTCTAAATGGGACTAGTGGAGAAGTAATACTTGGTGAAGTGCCAACAGTTGATCCATCAATGGATGGAGAATTTGCAACATTAATGGAGTGGGCAAATTCAAAAAGAAAATTACAAGTAAGAACAAATGCTGATACTCCAAGTGATGCAAAACTTGCAAGAAGTTTTGGAGCAGAAGGAATTGGTCTTGTAAGAACTGAGCACATGTTTTTTGAAGCAACAAGAATCAAGGCAGTGCGTGAAATGATACTTGCAAAAAGTCAAGAAGAAAGAATAAAAGCATTGTCAAAAATAGAACCATTTCAAATAGAGGATTTTGCTGGAATTTTTGAAGCAATGGATAATTTGCCAGTAATAATTAGAATGCTTGATCCTCCTTTGCACGAATTCTTACCAAAGGAAGATAGAGAAATAAATGAAATTGCAAAAGAACTAGGAGTTACTCCAGAAAAAATAAGAGAAACAATTTCTGATTTGCATGAATTTAATCCAATGCTTGGGTTTCGTGGATGCAGACTTGCAGTAACTTATCCAGAAATAATGGAAATGCAAATAAGAGCAATTTTCAAAGCCGCAATGAATGTTTCTAAAAAAGGAATAAAACCACTTCCTGAAATAGAAATACCTCTTGTTGGTAATGTAAAAGAATTTACTTTACTAAGAGATTTAGTAAAAAGAATTGCTTTAGAAGTTGGAGCTGATGGAAAAGTTCATTATAAAGTTGGAACAATGATAGAAGTTCCAAGAGCTGCACTAACTGCTGATGATCTTGCAAAAGTTGCTGAATTTATGTCATTTGGAACAAATGATTTAACACAAATGACTTGTGGATTTTCAAGAGACGATTCAGCAAAATTCCTTGAAGGTTATGTAAGACAAGGAATATATGCAAGAGATCCTTTCCAAGCAATAGATCAAGAAGGAGTTGGACTTTTAATGAAACATTGTGTGGAAAAAGCAAGAAGTGTAAATAAAAATATTGACATTGGTATTTGCGGAGAACATGGTGGAGAACCAACAAGTGTAGAATTCTGTCATAGAATTGGTATGAATAATGTAAGTTGTTCACCTTTTAGAGTTCCAATAGCAATACTTTCAGCTGCACAAGCTGCAATAAAAGATAATCTAAAATCAGAATCAAATACTCTAAATAAATAAATTATTAATTTTGTGGTGGGTATTTTCCACCACATTCTATTTTTTTTTAACTAATTTGCTAACTTTTTTATCTATACAAATTATTACATGCAAAAACAATTATTTCTTATTAATAAAAATAAAGAATAATATAATATGCAAAAGTTAGGATTTATTTTAAGTTCACCTCATTTTTCTAGCTTTAGCATAAATAATGATTTTAATAATTCTAACTCTAATTAGTGCCTGCCAAGGGGCTATTATGAAATATCTTGGCTAGATTTTTTGAGTTATATACTAACTCACATTTATAAATTTTAAAAACTAAATATTGGAGTTGATATTATGAAAAGAATTATGTTAAGTGAAATAAAAAAATATGTTGGAAAAAAAGTTTTAGTAAAAGGATTTGTTCAAGATTTACGAAACCAAAGTAAAGTAAAATTCTTGATTTTAAGAGACATATCTCGTACTGCACAATGTGTTGTATTACCAGAAGAAAAAGAAATTTTTTCAAGTATTATAAATATTTCTAAAGAGTCAGTAATTGAAATAGAAGGAATTGTAAAAAAAGAAGCTCAAGCACCAAACGGTTTTGAAATACGGATTAAAAAGTTTAAATTACTTTCAGAGTCTGATAAAAATTTACCTATTACTGTGGTTGAAAAAGGTGCTAGTCCTTCATTACCACTTAGGCTTGACTATAGGTGGATTGAGCTTAGAAAATCAAAGAATGCTTTGATTTTTAAAGTTTGGACAACTATGGAAAAGGCAATGAGAGAATATTTTATAAAAAATGATTTCATTCAAATACATTCGCCAAAATTTGTAGAAGGAGCAACAGAAAGCGGTGCAGAACTTTTTACATTAGATTACTTTGGAAAAAAAGCATCTTTAGCTCAAAGTCCACAATTTTACAAACAAATGGCTATGGCTAGTGGTTTTGAAAAAGTGTTTGAAATAGGCCCGGTTTTTCGTGCAAATCCATCACACACAACAAGACACGATACTGAATTTACATCTGTTGATATAGAAATATCTTTTATTGATAGTGTAGAAGATGTTATGAAAGTTGAAGAAGAGTGGATTAGTTATTTTTTAAAAGAAATAAAAAAAGAACATGGAAAAATAATAAAAGAAATATTTGCGGTTGATGTAATTATTCCAAAATTACCTTTTCCAAGAATAACAATGAGTGATGCACATAAAATATTAAAAGAAAAATACAATTATGAAATAAAAGATAATGACCTTGACCCAGAGGGAGAAAAATTAATTTGTGAGTATGTTAAAGAAAAATATGATAGCGAATTTGTCTTTGTAACAGAATATCCTGTTTTAATAAGACCATTTTATCATATGCGCAAGGATGATAAAAAAACTACAAAAAGCTTTGACTTACTATATAAGGGTCTTGAAATAACTACTGGTGCACAAAGAGAACATAGGTATGAAATATTAAAAAATCAAGCAAATGAAAAAAAAGTTTCATTTAATGGCATAAAAACATATTTAGAGTTTTTTAAATATGGCTGTCCTCCACATGGTGGATTTGGTTTAAGTCCATCAAGAGTCTTAATGATTCTTCTTGGTCTTAAAAATGTACGCGAAGCAACATTTTTGCCAAGAGATACGCAAAGGTTAAATCCATAATTAGAATTTAAATTTTTAAATTAAAATTTAACCAAATTGTTTTTTTGTTGGAACTGGCTTTTGAGCAATTACTTCAAAATTGCTTGAAATGTAAGTTCCAGTAAAAGACTTTTCATTTACTTTTTTTATACTAATAATTTTGAATTTATTTGTTTTCTCTTTAATATAATCTTTACTAAAAAAATGCCTAATGTGCTGTAAATAAAACATGTCTTTTTCAATAAGTTTACCTTTTCCATAGAGCTGATCATCAGTAGATTTTATTTTAAATATTAAAAGTCCTTTTGGTTTTAATAAATAATAAATATCATCAAATATTTTTGTTGTTTTGCTATTTTTAAAATATTGAAGTGATAAATGTGAATAAACAACATCGTAAGTTTCTCTTGGTAAGGTGTCAAGTTCTTTTGCATGATTTAAAACCTTAATTTCCAAGTTTTTTATTTTATCTTTTTTTATTTTATTTTCAATTATTTCAAGTGGTTGTTTATCAAAATCTGTTGCAGTAACATCAAGTTTGTTTTTTGCAAAATAAATAGCATCTTTTCCAACTCCGCAACCAATTTCAAGAACTTTTTTTAATTTATTTTTTTTAATTTCAACAAGGGCTGTTTTTGCAAATTCATTAGGTTCATCTAAATTAATTTCTTTCGTTTTTAAAAGTTCCCATTTTCTTTTCCAAAATTCTTCTATTAATTCAACTTTATCAATTCTAAGATCTGATTGAATTTTTTTAAATAATTGTTCAAAATTCCCAAAACCATATTCAGAATTTAAATGTCCGCCATTTTCTATAGTTATTAACTCTGCTCCAATTTTTTTTGCAAGTTTTTCTCCAGTTTCAACAGGCACATAAGGATCATTATCTGATTGATAACAAACAAATTTTTTACAATTTTGTTTTATTTTTGAAATATTAAAATCTTTTTCAATAAAAGTACTATTTACTTTATCAAATTCACTATTAAGTGGTTCAATAAAACCTGCTACAAAATAACTTGCTTTTATTTTTATATTGAGTTTTTCTATAACTGATAAGATAAATGCAACTCCTATTGAGTGTCCAATAAAAACAGTATCTTCATCAATTCTACTTTCGTATTTTTTAAATTCAGCCAGCCAGTTATTAAGATTTTGCCCTTTTGGAGTTGGAAAATCTGGTATTATAACTTCTTGTCCAAGTTCACTTAATTTTTGATTAAGCCATGGGAACCAATTTTCTTTAGAGCTTGAATGAGAACCATGAATTATAAAAAACTTCATAAATAAAAAAGGTGAAAGCCTATTATATTGTTTTCTATTGGCCTTCACTTTCTATTGATTGATAAACAGGTAGCTCTTTTAGCATAGTTTTTATTTCTTCAATGATATTATCAAGATGTGCGCTAACAAATTTGATAGTTCCTGCACATTCATGTCCACCACCATCAACATTTGCTTCAGGCATTTTCTTTTGTAAGTTTTTTATTATTGTATCAACAGGCAGTATTGGTTTTGTTGCTCTTATTATTATCATGTCTGAAAGATGACCTATGCTTAATACTGCGTGTTCTGTTTTGCCTTCAGCTATAGTGTCATGTATCATTCCAATAACCTTTCCAGGAGTTGGATATTTAAATCGCACAGTATATTTTTCAAGATCTATGTGTGAGAATATTATATTATTTATCTCATGAGTTTTAACATATGGAAGAGTACTTTGAAGTTGTGTTTCCATTCCTTCTTTAACTTTTAAATTCATCATTTCAACCATTGCTTGATTTGAATAAATTTCTTCATAAAGCCCTTCTCCACTTGAGAATCTCATATTATATGAAGTAAAATCTATTGCAATTCCAATATTAGTTAATTCTTCCTTATTTTTATTTGATAATTTAATATATTCTTCAAGTTCAGGAATATTACTTCTATCTGCAATTCCTGCAACTGCTGGAATTAAATTTTCTTCATATTCTTTATCAATTAATCTGGCAACTTCATAGCATAGCATTCCTGCACAAGTTTGACTATCAAGTCCAAACATGTATGGGTTTAAATGAAGTGAGAGATATTTACAAACACTTGTTGTATTCTCATTTTCCATTATTACTGGATTGTGATGATCTATTACTATTACTTCATATCCTAAATTATGAAGTGTTTTATGTGCAAAAGAATCTTCTGGAGTTGAACCATTATCAGTTATTATAAATATTGGTTTTTTTTGTCCAAAATTAGTTACTATTCTTTTTGCAAGTGCAACATCATGAAGCATGTCACTTATTTCATAAAATGGCGCTTTACTAACACTTCGGTATAAATTATATTGTGGATTTACATTAACTTTCTTCATTAACTCAAGAATTGAATGTTGAAGTGCAAGGCCACTAGATATTCCATCAGTGTCTGAGTGGTGTCTTATTATTATTGCTTCACCATCAAGAACCGCTCTTCTAATTCTCTTAGCAATTTCCATCATTTTTGGCTTCATTTTTTCAAGTCTAGCTGACCTAATACTTAAAGGTCTGTCTACTGGCTGACTCATTCTATTTAAAATAGTTTCAAAATTATCATCGACCTTATCCATAGTGTCAATTTCAATTTGTAATTTTCCGCCTCTGTCAGTAACTTTTCCTCTTAATTTAACAACGTCATTAGTTTCAATTTTACTTTCTTTTGCAACAGCATCAAGTTGAAGATAACCATCACTAACTGAAAATACTACTGGGCCAGGTACTGCTTTTCTAACAACTTTTACTATTCCTTCAAAGTAATCTCCAGCTTTTGCATTTGAAAAAGATTCTACTTTATTTTGGCGCAAAGCAAAACGGTTCTTATTATCAAACCTTTTTTTGTCATTACTATTTTTTCTAAAGTTATTTCTTTCATTTCTATTATTTCCTTTAAATTTTTCATTTCTATTATTTCTCATATTATTTGAAATTTCATGTTCAAATTCTTTATTTTTATTCATTTTTTTCACCTTATTTTTTTATATTATATATTTCTTTTGAATTCTGAAATTAGAATTAACTACATTTTTGTCAAATTAGAATATTTCTTATGGATTTGGTCGTTAGCAAATATTTGCTTCCAAATCAATTTTCTTCCTTCAAATCTAAACTATTTTCTGTAGTTAAGGGTATTTAAATGTTAGTTTTTGCTTATTTTTTTAAAATTGTTAAAAATTTAATTTTTGAACTACATAAAAACTCTTTTTAAACTAGTCTTTCTTTTTTAGTTTATGAGAATTGTTTCTTTTAATGTTAATGGAATTCGTGCAATTTTAAAAAAAGATTTTTTAGAATTTTTTAATAAAAACAAAGCAGATATTTTTTGCCTACAAGAAACGAAAATTCATGATGATGATTTAATTGATGAGTTAAAATCAATAGGGTCACTTTTTGGTTATAAGAGTTATTTTTTTGGTGCTAAAAAAAAGGGTTATTCAAGTACTGCAATTTTTTCAAAAATAGCGCCTATTAGTGTTAGAAATGGTTTTGATGTAAAACTATTTGATGATGAGGGTAGAGTTCAAGTTTTTGAATTAAAAGATGCATATCTTTTGAATGTTTATGTTCCTAATGCAAAACCAGAACTTGCAAGAATTAAGGAAAGAATTGAATTTAATAATAAATTTATTGATTTTTGTGAGAAATTAAGAAAAAAGAAGCCCATTATCTTTTGTGGAGATTTAAATGTTGCTCATAAAGAAATAGATCTTGCTCGCCCTAAAGAAAACGAAAATAGCCCTGGTTATTCTATTTTTGAAAGGCAAGCATTTGATTCACAACTTGATAAAGGATATATTGACACTTTTAGAATGTTTAACAAAAAAGGCGATAATTATACTTGGTGGAGTTATAGGGGAGGAGCAAGAGATAGAAATGTTGGCTGGCGCATAGATTATTTTATTGTAAGTAGTGAATTAAAGTCAAAAGTTAAAAGTTCAAAGATTTTGGCAGATGTTTTTGGATCTGATCATTGTCCGGTTGAACTTGAAATTGATATTAAATAAGTTTGTTTTTTTAAAATTTATTTTTTATTTTGATTTTTTTAATCTTCTTTTTTTTAATTTCATTTCTCTTTCTTTTATATAATTGTCAACATCTTCTATTGTTTTAAAAAGAATTTTGTAATATCCATTTGGGTCAGTTTTTATGCAGTTAGTGTGTGAGTGTTCACTGCAAATGTGTGGTCTTGTGCTGTAAATTTTACACATATTTGCATAATCAAGTTTTTCACAAGGAGTAATAAATTCTACAAGCCAATCTCCTTCTAGATCTTTAAATACTTGTACATTTTTATGTGCACAAAGCCATCTAATTTCATCCCAGTCTTTTTTAGTTCTTGGTGTGTTTAATGGAACTGCAACTTCGCGACAACAATCAGCAATACATTCAATGCATGGATTATCATTGTCTGTATTTTTAGGATTATTTTTATCAAGATTTAATTTCAAATTAATTCACCAATTAGTTATTTTTTTTTGAATTAAACGCAAGTGCTTTTATTTCTTTTTCAAATGGATCGTGAGTCTTTCCATAAAATGTTTTTTTATTTTCTTTTGGATTTTTTAAATCATCTATTGCTTTTTCAAGAACTTTTATTTTAAAATCAATTTTTTCAAAATCAATGTCATTTTCAGAAACATTTTTTTTAATTAATTGAGTAAGTGCACGTTCTAAATTATCAAGCCTATGATTCATTATTTTTATTTTTTGTTCATTTGCAATTAATTTGCCATGATCTAAAAAATCTCTTTCAGTTACTTGTTTTGGTTTTGAAACTGGGAGAGTTATTTCAGTGTTAGTATCATATGTTTTGTCAAAATCAGTCTCAATAGTTCCAGAAGATATTTGCATTGCTTCTTTTTCAAAATTCCATTCATTATTTTGCTTTTTGTATTTTTTATTTTTAAAAGTATAATGTGCAAATAAATGCGCAATTAATAATATTATACTAGTTGCAAAAAGTACTTGAATTATCATAATTACCTAAGAATTTTGCATTAAAAAGTTTTTTAAATAAAGCACTGTTTGTTTATTTTTTTATATTTTAAATAGCTCTTTATTATTTTGTTCTATTTGTTTTTCAACCTCATCTATTGGTATTTCTTTAATTTCAGCTACTTTTTTAGCAATTAATTCAATTTTATCTGGATATGCTTTATTTTCTTTAAAATTTATTGGAGAGTCAGTTTCAAGAAGTAGGTTTTTAAGTGGAAATTTTTTAACTCTTTCTAAAACAAGTTCATCAGTTAGTATGTTAAGTCCAACTCCGCAGTAATAACCATTTTTAGCACTCCTTAACATTAATTTACTTGAGTCGGTGTAGCTGTGTAAATAAACTTTTTTAGCTTCTTTTTTTTCAAGTATTTGTACTACTTTTTTTATTGCATACCTTGAATGTATTACTAACGGCAAATCTTTTTCCATTGAAAAGTCAATAAATCGTTCAAATATTTTTTGTTGTTTTTTTTGTTCTAAGTCATTTTCACTTAATTTATGATCAAGTCCAACTTCTCCAATAGCAATTGCGCTTTTATGATTTTTGTTAAAAAATTCAAATGCTTTGTCTAATTCTTCATCTGTTAGTTCAAGAGCATTCATTGGATAAAGTCCAATGCAAGCGTAAATTTCATCATATTTTTTTGCAAGCTCTATTGATTTTTGGTTTGATAAAAAAGAAGTTGAATTGGTAATTATTTTTTTTACATTTTTGCTTTTTGCTAACTTTAAAATGTCTTCTACATTTTCTTCTAAAGAATCCATGTGAGTGTGTGAATCAATAAACATATTCGTCAATTAACTTATTTTCAAAAAGAAATATAAAGTATTAACAAAGATTTACTTTTATGAATTTTTCTAAAAATCAAAGTTTATTTTTCTTAATACTTATTTGTGTATTATCAATTTTTATTGTTGATTATTTTATGAGCGATTCTATTATTAATACTCATTTTCTTTTTAAAGAAAATAAATTTGTTGGCACTAATAATTATGAGAATGAAGTTTATTTTTGTCCAAAAGATTATTGTTCAAAAGAATTAATAAAAAATATTAATGGTGCAAATGAAAGTATTGATATTGCAATTTATTCATTTACATTAGTTAGTGTGCAAGAAGCATTAATTGACGCGAAGAATAGAGGAGTTAGAGTAAGAATTATATTTGATTATCTTCAAAGTTTTAATCAATATAGTGTTGATGAGAAATTAATAGAGAATGGAATATTAATTATAAGAAAAAATGGTTTTAATGGCGGAGCTATGCATAATAAATTTATTATAATTGATAATAAAAAAGTTTTAAGCGGATCTTTTAATTATTCAAAAAATGGTGATGAAAATAATAATGAGAATTTATTATTAATTTTTGATAAAAAATTAGTTGAAAAGTATATGTCTGAATTTAACTATTTGTGGAATAGTAATTAATTTTTTATAAATATTTTTTTAATATTTAATATTTAAATTTTGTTATTTACATTATTTTTTATTTATATCATATTATTTTATTTATATGCAAGTTTATGAAGCGGCTGAAGATTCTTTTTTATTAAAAGAAGCAATCTTAAATGAAAATTTAAAATCAATGAAATGTTT
Source organism: uncultured archaeon (assembly GCA_964583285.1). GTDB lineage: Archaea > Iainarchaeota > Iainarchaeia > Iainarchaeales > JAAZKV01 > JABIDZ01. The sequence goes on along the minus strand of CAZOVD010000011.1, from coordinate 10,631 downwards.
AGATCTTGGGACTGGCTCTGGAATTCAAGCTGGTGCAATGTATGAAGCTGGCAGTAGGGAGATTATTTGCGCAGATATTAATTATAAGGCGCTTTTAGCATCTATGCAAAAAAATTCAAAAATAAAAGATAATATTCGTTTTATTGAAAGTGATTTATTTTCTTCTCTTAAAGGAGAAGTATTTGATTTTATTGCATTTAATCCTCCATATGTTCCAAGTGATGAGATAAAATTTAAAGATCTTGATGGTGGTGATAGAGGAAGAATAATAATTGATAAATTTTTAACACAATTTCTAGGACACCTATCTTCAAATGGCCTTTGTTTGCTTTTAATTTCTTCGCTAAATAATAAAGAAGAAATAATTAATGAAATAAAGTTAAAAAAATTATTTGTTGAAGTAGTTGCAAGTAAGAAATTATTTTTTGAGGAATTATATATTTTAAGAATTACGCGGCAAGAAAATATTGGTCTTGATGAAGTTGACTTTTAAATAACATTTTTATTTTAAATTTTAAATTTTTTTCCATCAACAGTAATAGTTGGTTTTAGTAATATAATATCATTGTGTACTGGACTTGAGTTTTTTCCACCAAATGATGTATTTTGTCCAAATGCAATATGGCATGTTCCATAAATTTTTTCATCATGTAAAATATTTCCAATTGGTTTTTTATGTGCCTTATTTGTTCCAATTCCAATTTCAGCAATTACAAAACCATTTTTTACATTTTGTTCTTTTACATATTCACTAGCCGCTGGATTCCATTCAGAAATTATTCCATTTTGAACTTTTATCCATGCTTTATCTTTTGGTTTTATTCTATCTTTAAAATAATCTATATATATTATTCCATTTGCACTGTTTTCAATTGGTGCACAAAATGTTTCTCCAATTGGCAAGTTAATAATATATCCTTTTTTTAAATTTTCATTACCTATCCATTTTCTATTTTTTATAGAAAGTGTAACATCAGTTCCACTTTTTGTTTTAATATTAACAATACTTTTATTTTTCATGAATTTTTCAATTTTACTATTTAAATTTTTTATTTCATTATAATTAGTTTTATTTATTTTTAAAAAAATATTATCAGTAATTCCAGGTAGTGTTATTACTTTTTTTCCAAGGTTAACAACATAAGTAGTTTCAGGGCAATGGGAAATACTATTTTTAGTTGGTGCAATAATATAATCTGCTTTTTTCATTTCCATGAGTGCAAAAGGAATTGGTTCACTATTTTTTCTTTTTATATTTACATCAAGAATTTTGTATTTAAGTTTTAGTGAAATAAATGCTTTTTCAAAAGCATTAATAATATTATTATTTTCATCTCTAATTAAAAGAATTTTTTTTGTTTTTGGTATTTTTATTATACTAGTGAGTATCTTTTTAGCGGTTTTAACCAATTCTTTATTATTTTTCATACAAAACAACGGTTTATAAATTTTTTAAATCTTTGCTATATATGCCATCTAATGTTTCGCTTGAGTTTGCAGAAGCACAAAAAAAGTTTTATGCCGCAACAACTGATGAAGAAAGGCTTGTAGCATTAATGGAAATGAAATCACACGCACCAAGCCATAAAGGTGCTGAAAATTTACGTTCTGAGATAAACAGGAAAATATCAAATTTAAAGTCTTCAATTGAAAGGCAAAAATCAATTTCTACAAAAAAAGGTTCTGCACCAACGATGTATGTTAAAAAAGATGGCATAGGCCAAATTGCAATTCTTGGGATGCCAAATACTGGAAAATCATGGTTTTTGAATAAAATGGTTGGAAAAAAAGTTGCAGAGGAAGCAACGTATGAATTTTCAACTTTTAAACCAGAGCCAGGCATGATGCCTTATGAGGGTGGTTTAATTCAGTTAGTTGAACTTCCTGCAATAGTTGAAGGTTCAGCTTCTGGAAAAGCACAGGGTCGTGAAATAATTTCACTTGCTAGAAATTCAGATGCATTAATAATTCTTGGAACACCCGAACAACAAAAAATAGTTTCAAAAGAACTTTTGGAATCAAAAATTTATTTGAACAGAAAAAGACCACCCATTGATGTTAAAGTTTCTACCTTTAAAGGAATTCAAATTTCAGGAAAAGAATATTTATCATTCCCTGTTGATCAATTAATTGGATATTTAAAAAATATTGGATTTGCCAGTTCAAGTGTTATAATAACTGGAAAAATAAATTCAATACAAGATGTTAGTGATGCCCTAAACACAAGTATTGTTTATAAGCAATGTATTTTTATTAATTCTTTTGAATTAACCGAACATAAACTAGTTGATTTAAAAGATCAAATTTTTTTAATGCTTAATAAAATTTTAGTATATACAAAAAAACCTGGTTATGAGGTTGACTTAAAAGATCCAATGGCACTTTCAAAAGACTCTACATTAGAAGACTTGGCGTATTATTTACATAAAGATTTTGCAAAAAAACTAAAATTTGCAAAAGTTTGGGGCAGTACAAAGTTCCCAGGCCAAAGAGTGGGTCCAGATTATATTTTAAAAAATAAAGATATTGTTGAAATTAGTATATAATTAGTAATAATTTCACTTTTTTTAAATTAATAAGATTTAAATTAATTCCTTATTTTTAATTATTATAGATATAAGGTTATAGAGTATGATTAATGTAAAGAAATTCACAAAAGAAATGGAACTTGAAATTTATAAAAAATGGCGAGATGAAAATACTTTTGGTTTTAATCAAAACACAGAAAAAATTGTTTATTCAATTGACACGCCTCCACCATATATTAATTCTCCAGTTCATATGGGTCATGCAAGTACTTATACAATAATGGACTTTATTGCAAGATTTAGAAGAATGATAGGTCAAGAAGTTTTATTTCCACTTGGTCTTGACCAAAATGGGCTTCCAATAGAAATTGGTGCTGAAAAAAAATTCAAAGTTGATTTTACAAAAATAACTCGTGATGAGGCAATTTCTTATTGTAGAAAATTACTTGATATGACAACTACAGAAAGTGTTGATTCTTTTTTTAGATGTGGTATTAGTTTTTCAAGCTTTAAAGAAGGAAATAATATTGGTGATGTTTATCAAACTGATTCACCAACATACAGAGCAGTTACTCAAGCGACATTTATTGATTTATGGAATAAAGGCCTAATTTATGAAGATGAAAAAGTTGTTAATTGGGATCCAAAATTACAAACAACAGTTTCTGATTCAGAAATAGTTTATGAAAATCGCGCAGGTTTTTTTCACGATATAGTTTTTAAAGAAAAAGAAACTGGCGAAGAAGTAATAATTGGAACAACAAGACCAGAACTTGTTTGCACTTGTGCAATGGTAATATTTCATCCTGATGATGCGCGTTATAAACATTTAGAAGGACGTACTTTAATTACTCCATATTTTAAAAAAGAAGTAAAAGTAAAAGCACATCCTAGTGCAGAAATTGACAAAGGTACTGGTATAGTAATGATGTGTTCTTATGGTGATTTAACTGATATTAGATTTTTTATGCAAGAAGGTCTTCAAGCAAAAATTGCAATAAATAAAGACGGAACTTTAAATGAAAACGCAGGGAATTTAGAAGGATTAAAAATAAATGATGCAAGAAAAAAAATAGTTGAAGAACTTGAAAAACAAAATTTAATTAGAAAAATTACTCCAACAAGCGAACACAGAACCCCTGTTAGTGAAAGAAGTGGCGCAGCAATAGAATTTATTTCAATGCCAGAATTTTATTTAAAACAAGTTGAGTTTAAAGATGAAATGAGAAGAATAGCAAGTGAAATAAATGTTTATTCAGAAAAGTCAAGAAAAATTTTATATGATTGGATTGATAGTGTTTCAATTGATTGGCCAATTTCAAGAAGAAGATATTATGCAACAGAAGTTCCAATTTGGCATTGTAAAGATTGTGGTGAAGTTATTTTAGCAGAAAAAGGAAAATATGTAAAACCTTGGAAAGAAAATGCGCCGGTTAATAAATGTCCTACATGTGAAAGTAAAAATTTAGTTGGTGAAGAAAGAGTATTTGATACTTGGTTTGATTCAAGTATTTCTCCACTTTATATTTTAGGTTATGATAGAATTCCAGATTTTTTTAATAAAAATCAAAAATGTTCTCTTCGTCCGCAAGGAAAAGAAATAGTAAGAACTTGGCTTTATTATACATTATTAAAAGATTATTTACTTACTGGTAAAACAATTTTTGAGGATGTTTGGATACACCATCACATAGTTGATGAGAAAGGATATAAATTTAGTAAAAGTAAAGGAAATGGAATAGATCCTCATGATGTAATTGAAAAATTTGGATCAAGTCCGTTTAGATTATGGTGTGCTATTGAGGGAAATTTGGATAGAACAGATTTTAGATGTAGTTTTGAAAGGATTGGTAATGCTGGAAAAGTTCTTGAAAAATTATGGAATGTTAGTAAATTTGTTTCAATGTTTGAAATAACAAAAGAAGAAGAGAATAACATAGAGTTAAGTGAAGCTGATAAATGGATTTTAAAAGAAATAAATGAAATTGCAAAAGATGCAAAAGAAAAATTTATGATTTATGATTTTCACAACCCAACTATAAAAGTTATGAATTTTGTTCGTGAAGATTTTGCTTCAAATTATTTAGAACTTGTAAAAAGAAGAGCGTATAATAATGATGAAAATGTAAAATTTACTCCTTTGCAAAGAAATGCTGCTGTTAAAACTCTTCGTGATGTATTAGGAAAAACTCTTCAAATATTATATCCAATAGAACCAGCAATGTGTTATTATATTTATAAAGAACTTTTTAATAAAAATATATTTGAAGAAGCTTGGCCAGAATATAATAAATTTAATTCAACAATGATTGGTGTTGATTTAATAGAGTTTAATTCAAGTATTTGGAAGGCAAAAAAGGATGCTAATAAATCTCTTAAAGATACTGTTACAAAAGCAGTTGCACCAGTTTCTCTAAAAAGTGTTAAAGAAGAACTTAGTGCAATGCATGGTATTTTGAATTTAGAATTTGGAGAAAAAACAGAGATTTTAATATAATTACTATTCTTTCAAATAATATTAAATAATCAAATAACTATATTTTCTTATGAAAAAAAGAACTATTCTTAAATCAGGTAAATTAAAAAAAGCTGCAATTTTAGGTTTAACTGGGGCCATGCTTTCTAGTGGAGCTCATGCAAAAATAACAAGACCTGATGTAGTATTTGAAACTAAAAATCAAGTGTCAAGAACAGCAAAAAATAGAGAAATAGTTGATTTAGAAAATAATAGGCAACGATATATTAATTATTTAAAATTTATTCCGGGTGGAATGTATGTTAGTGATAAGCTAGCACAAACAATAATTTCAAGAGCATTTATTTTTGGAATGACTGAGCTTGAATATACTAAATCAATTAAAAGGGAACTTGCATTTGAGTTTCAAAAAGAAGAAATGCTTCTTATTTTAAATAAAAGTTTTTCAAAAACTCCCCTTAGACTAAAAAGAGAGTGGGTGGAAAGAAAATTTCCTTCATATAGATCGCATAGTGTTTCTGATTTTAATAGAGTTTTTAATGAATTAATTGATGAGTTAAAAGTAAATCCTATGTTAATGCCAAGAGAATTACTTGATAATATAAAAAATCCAAATAAAAATAAAGAAAAAAAAGAAAAACCAAAACCTGATTATATTAAAAATAGGCCAAAAAGAGTGTGATTAGGAAGTTTTTAATATTCCTAAAACTTTTATATATTGAATAAATATGAGACAAATATTTGTATTTTTATTAATATTAGTTATTTCAACTTTTTCATTTTCAATTTCTCCAAATGAAGCCGTAAATATTGTTTCAACTACAAATAATTATTTGTTTGATAATGAAAATGCAGTAATAATATCTCCTCAAGTTCAAATAAAATATAGTGAAAAATTATATTGGGTTGTTGCGGGGGCAGTTAATGATAGTGTTGGAGTTTATATTCCAGTTTCTGATACTGGTGAAGTAGCAAGTGGCCCAATAGAGGTAAGAGAATTAATATCAACTGAAATTGTTGTTGATAAAATAAGTAATTTGCGAAATAGTTATCCAGCGAGTGATTGGCCTTTTTCTCATCCTGTAAAAAATAGATTTTTTGACATTGAAAATTCACTTAGAAATTTATCGCCAAGTATATCAAATGTAATAGTTGATTTAGAAAAAATTAATGGTGCTAGTAGTTTAGTAACTTCTGCAAAAAAAGTAAAAAAAGAAATTGATGATTTAGGTTTAGAAAGTATTGAAATTGCTCAGCTAATTGATGATGCAATATTGTTTGAAAGGGATTATTTATCAAATCCAGTTACAAGCGATACTAAAAAATATGAAGATTTATTTGTAGCATATTTTAACAAAATAAATTCTTATAAAAACAATTACAACTCACTTAGTGCAGAACTTGATTCTTTAAGACAAGGAATTGGTTCTTTTCAAGGTAGCATGGAAAATAGTCAAAAAGAATTTTATCTTAGTGTTTTAAGACTTCCAAATCAAACAACTGCATTAAATTCTTTTTTTACATTAAATGACACTACAAAAACTCTTGTGGAAGAAATTTTTATTAGTAGTAAAAATATTGAAAATTTTGTTTTAAATCTAGAAACAAGAAAAAATAGAAATAGTGCGTGGCTTGTTTTGTATGGTCGTGATGAAACTATTAGTAAGTTAAATGGAAGTTTTAATAATTTAAATGATGCGGCAACTGCAATTTTGCTTGAAGAAAATGTTAATTTTTGGAAAAACCAAGATAATATTTCTGCTTTAAAAGTAAATTACCGGCAAGCCGTTGAAAATTACAATAAGGGGATTTATGATAAATCAGTTAATTTTGGAAATGATGCTAAAAAGAATGTTCGTGCAATTCTAACAGATGGTTTTAATGAAGTTGTTGACACTTCAAGTGACTTAGTGTTACAAATAATAATATTACTAGTAATAATATTAGTAGTGGTTTTTTTAGCTGAAAAGTTTTATTTTAATAAAAAGAAGGAAAAAATAAATGAGTATTATGAGGAAGAGTATTATGAGAATTAAATTAGCTTCAATTTTATTTTTGCTACTAATATTAGTTAGCTTTTCATATTCGCAAGTTTTAGTAAATACAAGTATTGATAAAGAGAATATTACTAAAAATGAAATTGCAAGATTAAATATTAAAATATTTAATGATTCTCAAATTTCTTTAAAGAATTATTCTATAAGAATAGAAGTTACTGATAATTTAGTTTTAACAAAAACTAATCAAAGAATTTATGCAGAAATTATTGATGAAATAAAAATTGGCGAAACAAAAGAATTAACTTATTTTTTTAAACCAATTTCAACAACACCAAATATTGGTAAAGTATTTGTTTATTATGGAGAAAATAAAGAATATGTTAGTGGTACTTTTGTCAATTTAATAAATTCTCCAATTTTATTTAAAACAGGTGCAAGAAAAATTTTTGATAATAGTGGGGAAAAAATAATAATTGATTTTGAAGTATTTAATTATTCTAAAGAAAGAATATTTGATCTTGGTGGGGAAGTAATTGCTCCAAATGGTTTTGTTGTTCAAACGGAAGGTTTTATGATTCCATATTTAGATGATAATAATTCCTTGAAAAAAAGTTTTGAAATACTTGCTCCTTTAGGTGCTGTTGGCGAACAAGAAATAATTTTAGCATATGGTTATTTTGATAATAATTCTCCTCATTATTTTGAAGAAACACATTTAGTTAGTTTTGAAAATAATAATAGATTCTTTTTAGCCGGAGTTGGAATAATAGTTTTAATAATAGCTATTTTCATTTACTTAAGCAAAACAAGTAAAACTCCTAAAGATAACATAAAAGGAACTAGTGAAAAATAAACTAACAAGTAATTTAAATATTCTCTTAGCTATAATTTTTATTAAATGTTGGCGAAAATTTTGTTTTAGGTATGCAACCAAAGGTTGCAAATTTTGATAAAACTTTTTCAAAAAGTTTCTGGGGCTTTAGTGTAGTGGTATCACGGTTCCCTCCAGGAGCCTTATTAAGGCTCGCGAAAGAATTTGGCTATTTCTTACGAAACAGCCAGAAAGCGAGAATTAATTTTGCTGTGGTTAGGAACAGATGGGGGTTCGATTCCCTCATGCCCCATTCACCAGTTTCGCCTGGTGGGTACGAAGCAGTGTCTTCGCTTTACTCGACACAGCGAACTTAGTTTAAATAGTATTAAGTGCGGGTTAGATTCCCTCAAGCCCCATTAATATTAATTATTAGAATTTTGTTTTAATATTTTTTTCCTACTTTCTTTTTCAGTGATTTTTAAAAAATTATTTTTATTTATAATACTTTTATTAATTTTATTCTCGATGTTTTTTCTAGTTTCACCAGCTATTTTTCCACCATCTTTTGAATATGTTTTTAGTTCTTTGAATTCTTTTGAGTTTCTTGTTTGAGTTATTCTTGTGGTTGTTGCTTCTCCAAGCATGGTTAATACTAGCTCAATATCATCCATGTGATCTCTTAGGTTTTGTGTTGTTAGATTTTTGTATTTTTTATATTCTTTAGGAGTCATATCAAATGTTGCTTTTGATATTTCTGAAGTTAATATTGCAAAATCACTTTCTTTTTCTAGACCTCTATTTTTCCATTCATCAGTTAAATCTTGTCTTATAGCAATTCCACGTAATCTTTTATCTACCCATTGTTTTGAATAACCTTTTTTTTCATATAACTCTTTCATTCTTTCTTGTGCTATTTCAGGATTCTCTATTTCTTTTACTCTTTCATATCCAACTTTTGCAAGCCATAATTTAAATGGTTCTGCCTTTTTTGAAGGTATTGATTGAATTATTCTAAATGCACCCTCTGTATTAACACAATCAGTTAAATATTTTTTATTATCTTTTGATTTTAATTTCAGTTGTACACAAAATGTGTTCAACTCGCTTCCAGATAATTCTTTTTCTCTTATTTTAATCATATTCCAATAATTTCTAGGGTTATTACTTTCAGTCAATGATTCTACAATATCAACTATTGAGAACCACCATTCATTATTGTGCCAAGTTTTTCTAATAGTTTTGCCTTGGAATATTGCCAACTTATTTTCTATCATGTTAGTATTATTATAAATAGTAAATAAAAACATTACTTGAGTTTTTTGCCGGTTAAATAAATTTTAATTTATATAAGTGTATTCTTCTTTTTTCTTTTCAACGTCTGTTTCGCCATGCGTAGACGAAGTGCACTTTCAGTAGCACTTGAGCTTTTTTTATAAAAACCTCGGAAAAATCGTGCACTTAATTTATATAAGTATATTCGCCCTTTTTCTTTTCAAGGATTTCTCCATCTTCTTTTAAAAATTCACAAACTATTTTTGTTAGTTCAATAGATGTATTTAGTTTTTGTGCTAGATCTATTAAATTTATTTTTTCGTTTTCATTAAAAATTTTTATTAATTTATTACTATAGTCTTCTAAGAGTTGATTTTGAATTAAATAATAAGTTCCTTCAAAACTTTTTATCCCTCTTAATTCTCCCTCTTCTATTCTTTCTTTGTGTTCTGCAGAAAGTATTCTTGCACGTTCAAGGTTTGCAGTTGCAACAAAACCATCTTTTTCAAGTTCATAATCCGGGAGAGGTTTTTTTTCAACACTAAAAATTTCACTATCAAAAATTTTTCTATTGTTTGATTCGTTTTCATTTATTTTATAAACTCCTTTTTTGTAAGTTTCATTTAATTTAAAAATAATTATTTTTTTTTCTTCAAGTAATAATTTTAAAGTTTCAATTTCTTTTTTTGATAAAGTGTCTTCAAATTTTCCTTCTACTAAATCAGTCAATTTTTTTGATTTAATTTTATTAATTAATTTTTCTTTTTGTTCATTACTAATACTTGGATTATTTTTGTTTTGAATTTCATTATCAGGATTATTATTCTTGTCAATTAGTAAAAATATCCCTTTTTTGTTAGGAATTATTTCAAGATTAGTACTTTCTTTTAGTATTTGAACTTCTTCTTTACTTAAAATAATTTTATTTCCTTCTACTTTTGCCATATAATATTCTTAATTAAAAGGGTATTTAAATTCCTTTATGAAGTTCGCTGCCTGTCGAAAATATATTATTTTGACTAAATGTTTCTTAGCAATATAGTTTTATTGTTTCAATCACATTTTTATATAAGAAAAGCACTTAATTTTATTAGATTACAAAGTTAAGTGTGTTTTTAGATGGATAAACGATGGCGCAATTTAGGTATTATTTTAGTTTTAATATTTTTGCTTTTTTTGCTAGTTTTTAATTTAAATAATATATCTAATTTTTTTATTCAAGATCAAGAAGTAGAACTAAAATCACTAGAAGATGGTTATTATTCAATTTCTGAGATTTTTTATGAAAATGATATAAATTATATGACTTTTGTTGACGGGGATTTATTTTATTTTTTTGAAGATGGAACAATAATTTGGATAGTTGAGAAAAATAACTTGTTAAAAGTAAAAAATTCATTATTAAATTTTTCAAACAATGAAAAAAATAATTATGATTTGGATGATTTTATTCAATTAGAACAATTAGTTGACATATATGTTGATTTTATAGATTATAAGTTAGAATCTTATGAAGATTTAAGTGTAATTTCAAATTATTC
>CAZOVD010000010.1:0-27991 GCA_964583285.1 uncultured archaeon | reverse complement strand
GAAGTTTTTTTTAAAAACGATTGGTTTTTGTTTTTTCATACAAACGTAAAGTTTATATATGTTTTATGATTTAACTTCTAAAACAATATGTATTTTTTTATTCTATAGGAGATTGATATAAATGGCAATTTTTAAAAAAAATGAACAAAAACAAAAAAATAAGTTTATTACAATGGGAATTGCACTATTTATTTTAGTTATCTTATTTTTAGCAGGACCAGCAGCAGCATTCACTGTTAACTTTAGTGTTGATGATGACACACCGACAATTGGTGACACTATTACTATTACTGCAGAAATACAAAAAGAAACTACTGAAGTTTATGATAATAATATCCAAGCAAAAATAACTTTACCTGATGATACAACCGCATATGTTGAGATGACTTGTACACCAACAATAACTGGTTTAAGTGGATATGGTTATGGAATACTTGGTTATTCTTACGGAACAACCACTGAAGTACGTGGATATGGTTATAATTTAGGTTATAATTATGGATATAACTCAATTAGTGAAACTTATTTAAGTTGTGAAGGAACATACCTAACAACTGTTGTAGGAGAACATAATGTACAATTACTAAATAATGGTTATGTAATTGGAGATGAAAATACTAGTTTATTTACTGTTCAAGCAGCTACACAAACACCAACAGGTGGAAGTAGTTCAACAACTACAGTAGTAACAACAACTAACACTACAACTGATGATACAACTACTGATGAATCAGGAACAACTACTGAAACAGTTTATGAAGTAACAGAGACAGTTACTTATACTCCTGAACAATTAGAAGAAGTATTAAGTAATATGACTGATGACCAAGGTAATGCTTTATTCACTGAAACTGAAATAGCAGAAATGGTTGCTAATGCAGAAGAATATGAATTCGAAATAACAGCAAAAGTTGAAAAAATAACTAATGCAGAAGGAAACGAATCATATAAAACAACTATTACAACAACTGTTACAAACAATACTGGAAAAGATCAAAAGAATGTGAAAGTAGTAGTAGAAGTACCAAAAGAAGTTAGTGAAACAGCTTCAAGAATTACTTCAGGAACAATCTTCACAGTATTAAAAGATGATCCAATACTAGAATTCACACTACCTTTACTAAAAGCTGGACAAACACAAACAGTTACTTACACAGTAACTGATACAGAAGCACCAGTTTTAGAAGGAGTGAATTTTACTGAACCAAGTGTAAGATTTGCAGAAGAAGTAACAACTCCAACAGGAACTGATGATACTACAGAAACAAATACTACAACAGAAGAAACTCCAGTAGAAGCACCAATGAATATAATACCAATTATAATAATATTAGTTGTATTATTAGTAATCGTTGGAGTAGCTTACTATAAAAAAGATGACATTCAAAAAATGTTGAAAAAATAATTATTTTGAAGAAAGGGTAAAACCTTTCTTCTAAAAACTTTTTTTTAAAAAATTCAAATATCTTTATTAACCCCAAAAACCAAAATTCTTATACATAATGAGAGGTTTTTTTATGAAAAAAGAAGATTTAATTAATCAAATGATAGATGAAATAAAGTCATTAGAAGATGAAACAGAAGGTTATTGTTTTGAAATTCAACCACCAAAATTAGAAGATTATGGAAAAACAGACGATGAAAAATTTAAAACATTTGTAATGAAAGAAAATTATAGAAGAAAACAAATACAAAATGTTGTGCTTGAATTAGCGAATAAATTTGATTTAGACAACCCAAAAACATACTTGCAAATAAAAGAAATTGCAATAATAAAATTATTCCAAAATGAATTACATAAACAAGCCGTGGCTGAATTAACAATTGAAAAAAATACGAAAAGTAAAAAAAATTCAAAAGACCTATTTGCAGAATATAGAAAAAATATTGAACTTATATCAAAATTATTGGGCAAAGTATATATTGCACCAACAATAAAAGAAGAAAAAATACCTTCGCGTCAAGAAATTTATGGGACCAATAAATATATTATAATTGATTAAATAAACAGACAACAACGTCAAAATGAGTCACCACCCCTAAAAAAAGGGAGTTATTTTCCTACTATCATAATAAGTAACTACACTTATTCGCATAGTGTGGTTATAAGGGCCGTTTTTAATGGGTCCCTGTGTATTTTGACTTTGGTTTTTTAGTAAAAAAGAAGAAAAATAGGGTTTTTTGATTTCTTATAGGAATTTTATTTTCTATATACTTTTCAAAAAACCCTTTATTTTTTATTTTGCTAGAATTTTTATTTCTTCTTTTTTTAACCTTACACCATCCCAACAAGATTCACCAGTTATAGAATAATCTAAATGACTATCATAAACAGATAATTCATCTTCAAATATTTCTTTTATTGCTTTATCTCCCAATTTTTTTAATTTATATTTTTGGCAAAATTTTTGATACTCTTTTTTCAGTTCTCTCTTTGTTATTTGAGAGTCGAGGTCTTCTTCAATGAATTCTCTTACAAAAGCTCTAAATGAGTCAGATTTTCTTATCCATGTTTTTTCTACATCAGTTACAGACCCTGATTTAGTAAAATCTTTTTGTTCTAATAACTTATTTAATCCCGTTAATGCCATATTTAATAATCCTGACAATTCATCTTCAGCAGTTATTTCATCGATAATTGATGTTTTTCTAATTCTTACAAATTTTTTTTCTTTTTCAGATAATTTATCATATTCAGATTTAGTTAAGAAAGTTATTGGAAATTCGAATAAGACCCATCTATCAAAAAATGCTAATGATGTGTCTTTTGTTCGAGGAAGATTGTTTGTTGCAAAAATTAGTTTAGCATAATTTACAAATTCTAGTCTTGTTTTAAATTTTCTAGAAGCTGAGATTATGTCTCCACCAGTAAGTCCTTTGAAAGACCCTGAATTTGATATTGTTGTTGCATCAAGGTCACCTGAAAGGTTTGCTAGTTTTCTATGCAATTCAATTTTTGAAAAATCATCACTTTCAAATTGCTGTATAGGTATTGCTGAACAATTAACTGCTCCAATAAAACGCTTTTGCAATTCCAATAAAACGCTTTTCCCATTTCTTCCACCGCCTATAAACATTATTGCTTTTTGTATTGAATATTTTTTATATAGCAAATAACCAAATAATTCATAAATTGCCATAACTTTTTCAATATCCTCATTTAATACTTGTCTTAAAAAATCATCAATTTTTGGACATTTTTTTGTTTGGTCAAAAGTTACTGGGATTTTGTTAAAGAAAATTTTATTTGGTGTGAATTCACTAAGTTCTTGAGTCATTATATTTAACAGACCATTTTTTACTGCAATTTCTTCAAGATTTTCTTGGTCAAAAAATTTTTTCATTTCTATAAATGTATCTGCCTCAATTTTTGCAATTACTTCGTTTGCTAAATGAGGAGTGGATGATTCTCCCAAAATTTTTCTACAAAATTGTTTTATATATGTTTTTCCTTCAGGTACATAAATTCCTTCACAATACACCCAACACTCAGATTCTTTATCGTTTCTTATAGTATATATTGAATTTTCTTCTACAAAGCTTTTTGCAAGTAGTTCTGTTGCTTTTCTTTTACCATCTTTTGAATAGAGTAATTCTAAGACTTTTTCTTTTAAGGAATTATTAACTTCGGGTTCATCAGCATATCTTTTCCAAACTTCTTGCATTTTCAAAAATGTTTGATTTAGGTCAAAGTCGTCCCATTCATTTTGTTTTACAATGAAATCAAATGCCTCATTTAAATCCCATGTTTTATGAGTATGATGTATTTGCATTACACAACTACATCTTTCTTGCTCAGTGGCGTCTGGATTTTTTAATATTTCCCAATAATCCATTTTAACTTTTCTAGTTAAATTTTTTTGGATAGGTGGTTTTAAACCAAGAATATACTCCCATAATTTAATATCTTCATTTCTTACAAATTCACCACAAGCATAACTTAGTCTGTGTGGTCTTTCTTGTGTATTTTGGCCTTTGATGGATAATGTTCCGCAAACTTTAATCACACGGGCTAAATCTCCAATTTGGTCTATTTTTGCATTGGCTGTTTCATATTTTGATTTTAGCATATCCATAAATGCTTTTATTTTTGTTTCAACCAAATCTCTAGTCGCATCTGTTATTTGCATTTTTGGTATTGCGAATAATAAATGATAACCATTCCCACTCATTATTTTTGTTGGTTCTCTAAAGCCATGTGTAACACAATCAACAATTATTTTGTCTGCAACTTCTTCTGCTTTTCTTAATTCTTCTTCGGTTGCAGCTTCTTTTGAATTAGTTTCATGCCTTACCGCATCTATATCAATAATTATTGTTTTGACACTAATTACATCTTCTGATTTTGTTCCATTATTGCTCCGCTCATTTATCCCAACATAACAGTTGTATTCTCCATTGTATTTTTCGCAAGTTCTAACAAATTCTTCTTCATTAGAAACAAAGATTGGCTTTAAAGCCCCATTAACTGGTGAAATTAACCTTACTTCCGTTTGTTTTTCATGTGCCAAAAATTGGTACATTTTTCTTATATCTTCTTTATTCACTTCTTTCTTTTCAATCATAATTAATCAACTCCTTTTAATGTATGATTAATTATGCTTGACTTGACAGCTTTTATATTCATATAACTATTTTAATACCTAAAAGGCATACGCATATAAATGTTTTGTAACAAAATAATTATATGATAAAAAAACAAACCATTTGGAAAACAATCTCAAATAGCACTATTGCCACACGATTATTTTTTATTATACTTCAATGGGAGTCAAAAGAAAAATTTATTTGTCGCGAGCAAACAATAATAAAAAAAACTCAAGAACAAAAAAAAGAAATTAAGCAACCCAAGGTTAACAAATACTTAAATTATTTAGCCGATAATAATTTAATTACAAAAGATAAACAACAAGATGAAAATGCCCGTGGTAAATCAAATATTAATTTTAACCACTACTACTTGACAAAAAATAATTTATACAAACTATTTGGATATTTTATTTATTTACAAGAAAAAAAATCTTCAAAAAAATCTAAAGAAATATATTTAACCCACATCAGTGACTCAATGATGGAATTGAATAATTATAGTGATAAAACCTCAAAAAAAATTGAAATGTTAAACACCAAATGGGAAAAAGAATTTAAAAAAAAGAAATACAAAGATTTACCTGATGAAAAAAAGGCAGACATTGTAGATACTGAAAAATTTATCTTAGCCGAGAAAGATGCTGATGAAAGGGGAGTTCAAACTAGCTTTCCAATTGAATATTTAGACGAATTAAAAACACCTTTATTTAATTTATTTAACTATTTTATAAACAAAATTGCTCCAAATTTAAATTTACAAAAATTAACTTTTACACATTTATCTGATTATTATTGGCAATTTATAATGCTTAATTGGAATCAAATAGAAAAAGAGATTGAAAAAAAAGACAATAATTTACACGTGTTAAAAGAATACATGGAAGCTAAATATTGTACAATGAATGAACATTTTATGTTAATGAAACTTGATAATAAAACAATTAATCAAGCATTTAAGGAGGAATTAATATGAATTATAAAAAACCAAATCAATTCTGTAACAACGAGAAACATCCGGTTGCAATTCTGGGTGGGGGGATATTCTTTTTTACAAACTATTTTTATTCTAAAAAGCCACTAATTAATTATGCCAATTAGAAAAACTTCATGGTGGAAAGAGAAAAAACCAAAAGGATGGCTTAGTCATAACTCATTATCAAGAGTAAGGTTAAGTGTAAGAAATGGTCAACCTATTAAAGTAGGCGAGGGATATAGAAAAATTGCATATCATGGATTTGCTTTTTTTAAAAATGGAGATAGGGTTAGTAAAGTACCAGTAGTAATTAAAAAATTTAAAGAAGAAATTTCACAAGAAAGAGCTGATGAGTATAATAAACTAATTTCTTTTCTTAGAAAAAACAAATTTCCAATTCCAAGAAGTGGACTTATTAGAGTTACAAAAGAAATGGAATTAGAATTAAATAATATTGTAAAGCAAGGAGACTACATAGCAATACAACAATTTTTTGGAAAAGGAACTAAAACACACATAGTTGATAGAAATAAAGAAGTAGATAGAATGTTAAAAAAATTTAGAAAAAAAACACATATTCTAGGACAACACACTGACTTTTCTTTTTTATTTTTAGGAAAAAAACTTGCAAGAACTGATGCAGCATTAATTTTTGCAAAAATGATAAATTTGAAGATACTTCCAAAATTTGATGTTGTTGCACCATTAAATATTAAGGGAAAATATAGAGGCGCAATACCTTTTGATCTTGACTTAATTATTGAAGAGATTACTCAAAGAAAAACACCAAGTAATGCAGAGTTAGCTGTTAGAATGCTTGAAATATTAAACTCAATTACTCCAAATAACAAGGAAAGATTAAGATTATACAATATTGTGTTAAAAGAAGTTAAAGCAAAAGAAATTAAAGCAAATCTTGAACTTTTTAAAAATTCAATATTACTTACAAATAACAAAGAACTTGAAAATAATGATTTTTTTCCAACATAAAAATGAAAAATATTTATTAGTATACTTTTTTATACTTTACTAGCACAATATTTGTATGAAAAAGCTAGTTTTTTTATTAAGCGTTTTATTTTTAATTGTATTATTATTTGGATGTACATCAACAAATAATTCTAATGAAAATTTAGCAGTTACGCAAAAATGGAGTGATGAAGTTAGCGCCCTAGGAGAGCCAACTTATGAAAAAGTAAATATTTCACCAAATTATGAAATATTACCTTTCCCTGGTTTAACATATAGCGGACTTCGCGATGGGTGGCAAGCATTTTATGCTAGCAATAGCGATTATACTTTTGCAATATATGCCTCGCCAGAAATAATAAATAATGTAGGAACTTATGAAGAGATAAAAGAAAGTGTTAAAGAGGAATTTTCACAATACTCAAATTCAGTTATTTGTAAAGATATTTCTACAAATGGTTGGTTAACAAATGCAAAAGCATTTTCCTGTACTTACACATATTCAGATTATATTTCATACAACATTGTAACTTTTTACAAAAACAATTCATATATACAAACTAACTTAAGTGTTTGGGGAACAACTCTTGGAACATACACAAATATTTTTAACGAATTTAATGAAAAAGCAGTTATTTTTAAATAAATTTAAAGGAATCTTTAAATATCATAAATTCATAACTAATTAATGAAAAAAATAACTCTCTCTCTAATTTTATTAATGCTTTTATTAGTCGGGTGTATTGAGCCAAGAGAAGTTATTGAAGAAAAAAAAGAACTTGCTAGTTTAATTGAAAAATATCCAAATATAGAATTTAAGAGCCTAAAAAGATTAAATGAAATTGAATTTGAAAAAGAAAAGGAATACTGGGAAGAGAATTGTAAAATACAAATTGACTCTGCCCCATATTATAAGGCAATTTATGATGATGAACTTGCAAAATTAAGTATAATCGCAGAAACATCTAGAATGGACATTATTTGTATAATAGAAGATCTAAAAACACCAATAATAATTACTACCAATAACCAGATTGATGATTCAGAAAATTCTAATATAATAATTGATAATAATGATGAGTGTATGGAATTTTGGGGATGCACCCAGTGGAGCACCTGCATAAACCAAGAACAAGAAAGAACTTGTTTTGATGTTGCAGAATGTGGCACAAATAAAAATAAACCAATAGAAGTTCAATCTTGTGAAGATGAATGTGAAGAAGTTTGGATTTGCTTAGACTGGAGCGCTTGCACTAATGGAATACAAACAAGAGATTGTCAAAAATTAAACGATTGTGGACTTGACACTAATTATGAAACACAAAGAACTTGCTAAACTTAAAAAAAGTCTAGTAACATTTTTAAGCTGATTTTAAAAAAAATAGCTTATGTCTTTGCCTGCAATTCTTGTTAATGGAAAAATACAAAAAAAGAAATTAATTATTGAACTATCAGAAGGAGAAGATATTTATTCTTGCATAAAAGAATCAATGAAAATTAATAATGTAAAAAAAGCTGGACTTATTGATATTAATGGAGAAATAAAAAATGCTAGTTTAAATTATTTTTTAGGAAATTCACACAAAAATAAATTAGTAAAAGAAATTAAAATTTTAAAATCCTCAGGACATTTTGAACTTTCAAAAAAAACTGGTTTATTTGGAACAATAAAAATTTCTTTTAAGGAAGAAAACAAAAATAATAATTACACTTTGGTAAAAGCAATTGCTAAAGAAGGATTAAAAATTGAACTTGAATTTTTTGAAATGAACTAAAAATAATATATATTATTATATTTTTTATTTAACATTATTTTTTCAATTTTTTAATTTCGGCAGCTAGTTTTTTTTCACTAACTCCAGAACTTTTAGATACATCTTTTAAACTTCTACCACTAATTACTAAAACTGCAAGTCGCCTTAATCTTAAATTTTCTCTTCTTTGTTTTAAAGTTAATGGTTTTTTTAATACTTTGATTTTAGCAATTGGTTTTTGGGAGCTACTAATACCATTATTTTTAGTAGAATTTTTTATTTGCCTTTTTTCTAAATTTGCTTCCAATATAGCAAATTCTTTTGCGTGTTTTAAATGATATTCAATATGCGCCTTCATTTCTTCAACAGTAAAACCTCTTAATGAAGCTATCCTAAAAATAGCTTCTTCTTTTGCATTTGGAGTTTTTGCCCTAAAAACTTTAATAAGCCATTTGCGAGCATTATCATCAAATTTTGAAAGCATATTTTTTGTAATTGGTATTTTTCTACCTTCATATTCAAAATGAGCTATTGGTCTTTTGATTAAATTTTTAACTGGCATACTAATAAGTAATTTTTATACAATAAAAATATTATGATTTTTAGTAAATAAGTTAATTATCAAAATACTATAATAAATTGGTAAATTTTATAATTTTTTTAAAATTAAATGAATTTTAACCCTAATTAAACATAACCTTTAAATATAAATTAAGTGTAATAATATAAAAAGTTAAAAAATTGAAAAAAATAACTTCCAACACAGTGCTAGTTGTTTGAAATTCAATTTTTTAAAGCAAAAATAGTTTGGTTTTGTTATTACCAAATAATAATAGTGTGCAAGAACTATAATAAAAATGCCTTTAACTAAAAGGGAGGGTGATAAGGATATGAGTTTAGTAACATTAACATTTAACAATAATTCCTCAAGAAGTGGAATGAGTTATAATAAAGCAACAAAGGGGAAAATAAAAATTATAAAAACGCAGCAGTTTTTTGGAACTGAAGAAGTTTGTGTAATTGCAAAGCTAATTGACGGAGTAGTTGCAAGCGAAATGTTTGTAAGCGGAACAGAAAATAAAATAGTAAGTGTAGAAAGTAATTATGGAAATGGTTTTTGCCAAAAGGTTGGAGCACAAGTTGTATTAATGGTAGCTGGTGCTTGTAAGGAAGATTATCAAAGCGGACAAGAAATTGAATTTGAAAAAGCTCAAACTTTAGCTATTCAAAAACCACAAGGAAAAATAATAATTGCATAAATATTATATTTATCAAACTTTAGATTAGTTAAAGGCAAACAGTATCATAAAGTATATTAACAAAGAAGTTTACTAATAGTTGTTGATACTATTATGAAAAATACTACTTTAAGAAAAAATAAATATTATCCAAAAAAAGGCCAAGGTACTATTGAGCCCCCGAAGGTGGCATCGATTGGTCAAGGAACAATCGAGTATTTAATTATTATTGCTATTGTTGTAGTAATCGCATTAGTAGTAGTGGGACTTTTAACAGGATTCTTCTCAACAGGAAGCGGCGTAACAACAACAAACCAAGCAATTAGCCAACAAACCCAAAACATAGCACTAACAGAAACCGCACTAAACCAAGACGGAAACTACCTCCTTGAAATACAATCAAACGAAACAGACTACATAACAATAAACAAAATAACAATAGACGAAGAAGACCAAAACTACTACACAAACAACGACCTAACACTAGGAACAAAAGCACTATTCATAATACCAACAACAACAATATGCCAAGAAGGAACAAACAAAACAGCAAAAACAATAACACTAACATACACAACAAAAAACGGCATAACAAAAACACATACATACAACAATGTAATAGTACCATGCCAAAACTACCAACTAACAAACACAACAAACCTAGCAGGAACAAACCCACAAAATAACACAGACACAACGCCCCCAGAACTAACAATACAAACAGGAGCAGCAATATCAAACACAATAAGAATAATATTTAGCGCATCAGACAACAACGCAATAATGAGATATGACAGAAATGCAAATATTAGTGGAATGGAAAACTTCGACGAGTTCACACCACAAATAGATGGACAATACTACTACACAGAATTTGAAAATCTACAACAAGAAACTGAGTATAATTTTTGTATAAAAGTAACAGATTATGCAAATAACCAAACAACAAAATGTAGAACACAAACAATAAGTTCAACAACATACACACTAACAATAAACACAAACGGAGAAGGAAGCACTACAGGAGCAGGAACACATCAACAAGGATCAACTGTAAATATAACAGCAACACCACAAAGTGGCTGGGAATTTATAAACTGGTCAGGGCAAACATCATTTGCAAATGCAAACTCGCAAGCAACAACCTTAACAATGCCACAACAAAACATAACAATAACCGCAAATTTTACCCAGCAAGAATCACAAAACTTAGTTGCAAGATATTTATTACACGGCAATGGAAATGATGAAGTGGGCGGAGTTAATTTAACTGCACCTAATGGAAGTCCAAACACAACTAGTTGTTTAAGTGGAAACTGTTATTCCTTTAATGGATCAAATCAATATTTATCAGCATCTTGGACAAATCTTCCAATTAGATCAGAACATAGAACTGTTTGTTCATGGGTAAAAACAAATGCTATAAGCAATCAAACTATTTTGAAATATGGACTAAATAATATTAATAATAATCTGTTTAGAATAATGCTACTTAATGATGGAAAAATTTGGTTTAATGGTTATTATGCCGATGTAATGTCAAATTCAAGTTACACAACTGATGAATGGATGCACATTTGTTTTAGTTATAATGGTGCACAAGGGAAAATGTATATTAATGGACAACTTGATGCAACAGAAAATATTACATTAGATACTCCTTCTGGAACAAATTTAGAAATTGCAAGAATGGACGGAACACAATATTTTAATGGAAATATAGAAGACATAAGATTTTGGAATTATGAATTAAGTGCTGATGAAATAACCCAAGTTTATTCTGAACCAACTACTTTATCATTAAGAGAAGGACTTGTAGGATACTGGCCATTAAATGAGAATAATAGTTCACAACCAGATGAATCAGAAAATAATAACACAGGTACCGTTTATGGAGCAACATATACTGCTAGTGGAAAACTAGGTGGCGCATATAATTTTAATAGTGGAAATTATGTTTATATCACAGATAATTCGAGTTTACAATTTGGGACTCAAAATTTTTCAATTTCAGCTTGGATAAAGAAAAGTAATACTAATCAGGCACAAATATTATATAAATCAGGTTATGGTGGCGGATCAGGTTTTACTTTTGACGACCCTGGAAATGGATATCTAAGATTTGGTATTAGGTACTCAACAAGCACAAATGAATATCAAACTAATTTTTATATTGCAGATAATGTTTGGCACCACGTAGTTGCAATTAGAAACGGAGAAAGCGTAATTATTTATGTGAATAATGTCAAAGAACAACAAGATGAATATTTTATTAATAACAATAACGCATCTGCACCGGGAACTGCACTACATTTAGGAAATGGAAATATAGGACAGTTAGACGAAGTTGCTATTTGGAATAGAGCATTAACTGAAGAAGAGATAATTACGTTATATAATAATGGAGATGGATTAAGTTTAATTTTACCAGAATAAAAAAATTTAGGAAATAATTAATTTTGCAAGATCTATTTTTCTATTTTTTGTTAGTTCTTCAAACATTTTTTTTATTTTTAAAGAATCGCCATAAAGCAAAAATAATTCTTGACATTTATGAGAATTTGTGTGGTTGTGCATTTGTGTTTTAATTAAAGAAGAATATTTGTGCATTATTTTTGATACTTCTTTATTTTCACCTTTATGTAAAACAACTAAAACTGCATCAATGCTACCAACTAATTTTTGTTTTTGACGAAGTTCACTCTCAAGGTTTGTTAATGCAGCACGAAACAAATCACTTCTTCCAGAAAAAGAAAATTCTTTTTGAAGGGAATCTATTTGATTTAGCAAATCATCATCAACTGAGATACTTATTATTGCCATTTTTATTACCTAAATAAATTTAAATTTTTTAAAAGGTGTATTAAACACCTTTCTAAAAATTAATTTATAATTAATATCTTTTTCTAAAAGATCCGCCTTGTCTGTTGTTAAATCCTCTATTAACATCTCTATTTTCTTGTGGCTTTGCGATTTCTACAGCAATTTGTCTTCCATTAACTTCTTTACCACTTAATGCTTCTTTTGCAGCACTAGCTGCTTCATCAGTTGCGTATGTTATAAAGCAAAAACCTCTAAATCTCCCAGTTTCTCTATCAGTAATCATTTTAAGTTCAGTTATTTCACCAAATTCCTCAAAAAGAGCTCTAATTTCTTCTTCTTTTGTTGCAAAGGGCATATTATTTACAAATAATTTATTTTCCATTTTTACTTTCACCTATAAAATTTGCAATCAATTTAATTATTGCAATACTTATTCTTAAAAGTGAAGGGTTTATAACTATTAACTTTTAATAGTAAAATTAATAATTTGAAGTTAAAATTAAAATTATACACAAGGTTTATAATTATTAACTTTTATTAAATTTGTTAATAACTAGAGAGGTAATAATAATGAAAAAAATAGTTTTAATTTTAATAGTACTGCTAACTAGCTTTTTACTTTTTGGATGCACACAAACAGGAAATATTAATGATGAAAAAATTGAGGTAATGGCTTCTTTTTTTCCATTTTATGATATTGCAAAAAATGTAGCTGGTGATAAAGCAAGTGTAAGTGTTTTAGTTGCACCAGGAACTGAACCGCACTCATTTAACCCAAGCCCTCAAGATATTTTAAGAGTGTCAAGGGCCAGTATTTTTATTGTAAGTGGAACTGAGTTTGAAGAATGGGAAGAGAGAATTGTAGAAAATGTTAATCCTAGTGCAAAAATAGTTAATGCTTCAAGTGGAGTTAATTTGCTTTTAGCTGAATTTAAACACTCTCATGAAGATGAAGAGGAACATAGTTTAGAAGAAGAATGTTTAGAAAATGATGGAATTTGGATAGACGAACATGAAGAATGTGAAAATATTTCAGAAAGTGTTTGCAAAGAATTAAATGGAGAATTTAAAGAATGTGAAAGTGCATGTAGAAATGATCCTACTGCAGAATTTTGTACTCTTCAATGTGTAGCTGTTTGCTCCTTTGAAGAAGATGAACACGGTTT
Source organism: uncultured archaeon (assembly GCA_964583285.1). Lineage (GTDB taxonomy): Archaea > Iainarchaeota > Iainarchaeia > Iainarchaeales > JAAZKV01 > JABIDZ01. The sequence goes on along the minus strand of CAZOVD010000010.1, from coordinate 14,478 downwards.
GTATGATCCACATTTTTGGATTTCGCCAACTAATGTAATAATAGTAACGGATAATATTACAAGTGCATTAATTGAAGCTGATCCAGAAAATAAAGAATATTATTTAAAAAATGCAGAGGAATATAAAAAGAAAATAATGGCACTTCATAATGAATTTGAAAAAGGATTAAGTGCTTGTGAAAAAAGTGAAATAATTACAACACACGCTGCATTTGCATACCTTGCAAATGACTATGGTTTTGAGCAAATACCAATACTTGGTCTTTCACCAGATAGTGAACCAACACCAAGCCAAATAGTAAAGCTAATTGAGGAAGCTAGTTATCATGGAATAAAACATATTTTTTATGAAGAATTAGTTGATCCAAGAGTTGCTCAAACTATTGCAAGTGAAGTGGGCGCAGAAGTATTAGTTCTAAATAATATAGAAGGAAGTAAGGATGATAAGGGATATATAGAACTAATGACACAAAATCTAAATAATTTAAAAATAGCTTTAGAATGTAAGTGATTTGATTGAATGCAATTGAAATAAAAAATCTTAGTTTTGGGTATGAAACCCAAAACAAGATCTTGCAAAATCTTTCTGTTGAAATAAAAGAGGGAGATTTTGTTGGAGTTATTGGGCCTAACGGAGCAGGCAAAACTACTCTAATAAAAATACTTACTGGAGCACTAAAACAAAATTCTGGAAAGGTAAAATATTTTGGAAAGGATTTTGAAATTTCAAGAGATTTAATTGGATATGTTCCGCAAAAAATTCAAATTGATTCTACTTTTCCTGCAACTGTAAATGAATTACTTCACACTATAAAAGGAAAAGATAATGTTGATGAATTAATTAAAATAATGGAAATAGAAAAATTTTTAGACAAAAAATTTAGTGAACTTTCTGGCGGACAACAACAAAGAGTTCTTGCAACATTAGCACTTAGTAAAAAACCAAAAATATTAATTCTTGATGAACCATCAAGCGGAATTGATTTAAAGGGACAAACTTGTTTTAATGAACTCTTAAGCAAATTAAATAAAACAAAAAAAACTACAATACTTCTAATATCACACGACACTGAAATGGTTAGTAAGTTTGCAAAAACTGCTCTTTGTATTGGAAAGCCACACTATTGCTTTGGCCCAACAAAAAATCTTAAAAGTTATTTAGAAAAAATTTATGGAGAAGAATATAAGGTTTTTCCACACCATCATGAAGGACATCACCATCATTAAATATTAATTAGGACTTGATAAAATGTTTGAATTATTACAATATGGTTTTATGCAAAATGCATTAGTTGGAGCAGTACTTGTTTCTATTGCAACTTCAATAATGGGTTTTTTCTTAGTTCAAAAAAAACTTTCAATGCTTGGGGACGGCCTTGCACATGCTTCTTTTGGAGGAATAGCAATTGGACTTTTGTTTGGTTTAAATCCAATAATTTCTGCAATGACTGTTGCAATACTTGGTTCTATTGGAATACAAAAATTTATTGATAAAATAAAGGCACACGGGGATGCTGCAATTGCAATAGTACTTTCAAGTGGAATGGCACTTGCAATAACAATAATTGGTTATGTTAAAGGATTTAATATAAATTTATTTAGTTATTTATTTGGAAGTATTCTTTCACTAAGCAAAGATGATTTAATTTTACTTGGCGCTAGTTCGCTAATTGTAGTTATAACAATTTTTTTAATTAGAAAAAATTTGATACTTTCAATACTTGACAGCGACCTTGCACGCCTTGAAGGAATTAATGTAAAATTAATTGGCTATATTTTAGCAATACTTTCTGCAATTGTTGTTGTTATTTCTATAAGAGCAGTTGGAATATTGCTTGTAACAGGGCTTATTGCAATACCTGCAATTACTGCATTAATAAATGCAAAAAGTTATAAAGGCGCAATAGTAGAAACTATAATAATTAGTTTATTTTCTTCAATACTAGGAATATTTTTAGCATTTTATTTTGATTTACCACCTAGTGGAGTAATAATACTTTTAATGGTAGCAATTTTTTTACTAAAAAATATTTATATTAAACTGAAAAATTAAGTTTAAATATAACAAAAATATAAATATCTATATGAAAAATAAAGCACAAGGTACTATTGAGCCCCCGAAGGTGGCATCGATTGGTCAAGGAACAATCGAGTATTTAATTATTATTGCTATTGTTGTAGTAATCGCATTAGTAGTAGTGGGACTTTTAACAGGATTCTTCTCAACAGGAAGCGGCGTAACAACAACAAACCAAGCAATTAGCCAACAAACCCAAAACATAGCACTAACAGAAACCGCACTAAACCAAGACGGAAACTACCTCCTTGAAATACAATCAAACGAAACAGACTACATAACAATAAACAAAATAACAATAGACGAAGAAGACCAAAACTACTACACAAACAACGACCTAACACTAGGAACAAAAGCACTATTCATAATACCAACAACAACAATATGCCAAGAAGGAACAAACAAAACAGCAAAAACAATAACACTAACATACACAACAAAAAACGGCATAACAAAAACACATACATACAACAATGTAATAGTACCATGCCAAAACTACCAACTAACAAACACAACAAACCTAGCAGGAACAAACCCACAAAATAACAATAATCAAAATGAAGATAATGAAGAAGAAAACGAAGTTGATATAATAGAATTTTCTAACAGAATAATTGTCTATGATGAATCACAAAATGAATCAACGGCAGAAATTAATAAAATTGAAATTGATTCAAGTGGGAATATATATATCATAGGAAGTGTTGGAAATGGAGAATATGACCAATTTACTGCTAATTTCCCAACAAGCACTGGTAGTATTCAACTTGTTAAAGAAACAGGATTTCATAATAATTTATTTGTTGCAAAAGTTGGTTTGGATGGAAATTTTATATGGGTTAGAGACTCATCAGGAGAAGCTGGAAGAATTGAGGGTAGTGATATAAAAGTTAATCAAAATGGTATTTTTATTTCTGCAAATATTATTTGTGGCGGAAAATACCACTTTCAAAATGCTACTGGAATGAGCGAGGTTGGAGCATATTTTAGTAGCTATTCAAAAGGATTAATTGCAAAATTAAGTAATGATGGAGAATGGGTTTATGTTAAAGAAGTAGCAACCGGTGGACAAACTGGAAATTCTATGATAAATGCTATTGCAGTTGATGATGAAGATATATATGCTGTTGGGCACACAAGTGGAAGATACCAATTTTCAGGAGTAACAAGCAATGATGGTGAAGAAACTATTAATGTAGATTTATTTATAGCAAAATCATCAGGAAGCCTTGATAATCAATGGAACTGGGTTTCAAGAGCAGTTGGATCTGGAGATGACAAATTGCTTGCAGCAGACATAAAAAATGGAAATCTTTATTTAGCAGGTGTTTCTGAAAGTCCATATCTTTATTTGGATGTTATTGAAAGAGACCCAAACCATTTGGAATTTGATCAAAGAGGTTTGTTTGTTGGAAAATTTAATCCAAATATTGGAGATAATGGACGGTGGACTTGGGCACAAGAAAGCTCAAATGTATCTGATAATGTTGGAGAAGATAAATCAATTGATATTGTAACAGGAATTACTGGAAACGACACTGTTTATATTACTGGAACTCTTTTGGGAGCAAATCAAGGAATTACTTTTGGAGATTTGGAAGTAAACGGTACTAATAATTCATTTATTGCAGGAATAGATGGAAGTGATAATCATGGAAGTGGAAGCTGGAGTTATGCATATTCTTTTGGTAATCATTCAAGAAATTTGGGTGCTGGGAGTATAAGAAAAGATCCATCAAATAATATTTATGTTTTTGGATATTCAAGTGGATCACCAACATATACTCCTCAACAAATATCTGGTGTTACAATTAATCCACAAAATATATTCTCTTTAAAAATTAATCAAAATAGTACTTCTGGAATAAGTTCTGCAAAAACATTTGACATATTTCTTGCAAACGAAACTACAAAATCTGTTGTTAATGCAGATGATATTTTTATAATTGGAACAATAAGTGGCACAACTTCAGGGCTAAATAATTTAATAGCTAAAACTTCGAAAAACTAAAAATTTCTTTTAGAAATCTTTTCATATTCTTTAACTCTTTTTTTAATTTCTTCTAAAACTTTTTCGCTTGGTTTTATTGTTGAATTTTTTAGAGCTTCACTAAGTAACGCTCTTGCCCCCCCATAATTGTGCCCAGGCCAAATAATTAAATTGCTAGGCAAAGTATACAAATAGTTTAATGAATCGTTTAGTTGTTTATCATTCCCACCATATGCTGTTGTACCAACCCCATAAACAAATAAAGTATCTCCAGTAATCAAATTATCTTCTATTAAAAAACAAACTGAATCGCTAGTGTGACCAGGCGTGAAAAGGGTTTTGAATTTAATTCCTGAAATACAAAACTCTGGTTCTTTTAAAAAATCTTCATATTTTTTTAAAGGAACTTTTTTTTCTAAAAAATAATCCACATTTTCTATATGATCGGGGTGAGAATGAGTTAAAACTTGTGCAATTATTTTTATATTTCTTTTGTTAATAACTTCTAAAATTTTATCTAAATTACCAGTGGGGTCAATTATAATAGCTTCATTATTTTCACCAATTAATATATATGTAAAATTATTGTCAAATCCTTCTACATTAATTTGTACTAGTTCCATAAAAAATCATTAGACCAACATATTTAATAATAAATAATCATAAAAAATCTTAATATAAAAAAAGAAATCGGTGTAAACTTGAAAAAAATATTTATTATATTCTTTATATTAATATTTTCATTACTTTTTGCTAATGCTTCTTATATTGATGAGTTAAATAATAAAGAAAAAAGCCAGGTTGTTTATTTTAAAACAACTACTTGCCCATATTGTAAAATAGTAAGTGATTGGATTGATAGTGAAATTGAAAACAAATATGAAAATATTGATATTATAAGAGTTGATTTAGATACTACAAAAAATTATGAAATGGTTCAAGAATTTTATAGAAATTATGAAGTTCCTGTTGAAAAACAAAATAAAGTACCAATAATTTTTATTGCAGATACTTATTATTTTGGGCCAAGTGAAATACAAGAAAATTTAGAAAGTAAAATATTAGAAATAAATCAAACAAAAACTCTTTTAAAAAAAATAGAAGTATCAAATAAACAAGAAATTAATTTGGCACAAATAATAGGCCTTGCACTTGTTGATGCAATTAACCCTTGTGAGCTTGCAGTACTAATAATTTTAATGACTGCAATTTTAACAAGATATCCTAAAAATAAAAGAAAAGCTCTATTTGTTGGGCTTAGTTTTACGTTAGGAATATTTATAGTTTATTTTATATTTGGATTATTACTAAGAGAACTATTTACCATAATTAGTAGCAATGTTTCACTTCTTGAAAGTAATTTTTTTATAATTCTTGGAATTATTTCAATAATAATTGGAATATTAAATCTAAAAGATGGACTAAATTATGGAGCGGGCGGTTTTATCATGGAAGTACCGCAAGCTTGGCGACCTAAAATGAAAAAAATAATAGAAGGAACAACTTCTCCAATTGGCGCTTTTTTTGTTGGAGTAGTAATTGCTTTCTTTTTAACTCCTTGTACTGCCGGACCGTATTTAGTTTTTAGTGGAATTATTTCTCAAATTTCTATTTTAGAAGCTATGCCATATTTACTACTATATATGCTTATTTTTGTTTCACCAATGCTTGCAATTACATTAATAGCGTATTTTGGATTTGCAAAAATTGAGGATATGGGCGAATGGAGAGAAAGAAATATTAGTAAATTACACCTAGTTGCTGGTGCTTTAATGATGTTAATTGGAATTTGGCTAATTTTGTTTGCGCTTGGTTTTATTTAAATACATTACTAATTAGTAATAAAATATGAAAAAACTAGTGATAGTAATATCTATATTTATTTTTGTTTTTGGTTGTATTTCACCAAATTTTGAAAAACCAATAGAATCTGGCGAGAATTGTAATAACCAAAATTGTTTTGAAAACAATTTTTTTAAATGCGAAAAAAGTTTTGGAAATTTAAATCCTAGCAAAGAAACAGAAATTTATTACCAAATAATTGATAAAAAGAACAACAAATGTGAAATTTATTTAGAATTAAATAAAGCACAAAACTTACCAGAAATTTTAATAGGACTAAACGCAAAATGTAGTTTAACTTTTGATGAAATGATGCAACTGCAAACTGAAATGAATATAGATCAGCTTGATTGTAGTGGGCCACTTTATCAAACAATGAAACAAATAAAGGAATTAAAAATAAGTGATGATTATGAATAAAGTAAATAAAATATTTTTGGCAGTAAAGATAGTTGTTTTAATTATTATAATAATTGCCATATTATTTATTTCAAATTTTATTATATTTTCAAGTCAAACAACTTATAAAGATGATAAAATTTATGGAGAACAAACTGAATTTTATACAAATAATCCTGGTGATTTTGTTGGTGAAAATAATTTTAACATAGAATATACTAATCCAAATAAAATTGAATTTGTTTGTGAAAAAGGAAAGATTGTAGAAATTGTTGATGGAGAATATCAAATTGACGTAGAGATTCTTAATAAAGAAGATGAAATTTGCAAGGTATTTGCAGTTTTAACTCGCGCACCTGGTTTTGAATCATTTTTTGTTGGAAGTAATGCAACTTGTTATTTAACAAAACCACAAATAGATAATCTAAGCCCAAGCACTAATATTGCAGATTTAAACTGCAGTGGACAATTATATGAACTTGCAAAGATGCGATAAAAAAGTGAGCTTTTTAAAACTTCTTAAACTATTTTCATTTAAACAGAAGCATTGAACATAAACTTTATCGAATTCCAAAGGAACGAAGATAATGTTCAAGCGCCGCCTGATTGAGCGGGCGCCCTAGTAGTCTAGCGGTTAGGATGCACCCCTGTCACGGGTGCGACTCGGGTTCGAATCCCGGCTAGGGCGTAACATACACATAACAAGGTATTATTATGAAAACAAAAAAGAAAGAAAATAAAAAAGTTAAAAGTGATTCTACAAAATCAACTTCTAAAAAAAGACTTTACAGATCAGAAAAGGAAAAAATACTTGGAGGAGTTTGTGGAGGAATTAGCGAATATTTAGATGTTGATCCAACTTTAGTAAGACTTGTTTGGATACTATTTACATTATTTTATGGTGTTGGTTTACTAGTATATGTTCTTTTGTGGATTATAACTCCAAATAAAAAAAATAAAATTTTATTAAATGATTAAGAAATATTATAATAAAAATTTGAACTTATTAACATGTTAAACATTTCAAATATAAAAATAAAAAATAGAGCTAAAAAAAAACTCTATTAAAGAAATTTGAAAAAACTATTTAGAATCATTTATCATTTTTGATCTATATTGTTGAGATTCAATAGATCTCATTTGTCTATTTAATGATGAAATATCTGATTCTAGTTTTCTAATATCTTCTTTTAGTTGTCTTTCATATGGGGGGTCAAGCAAATTAAGTTTTTTTCTTCTATCATAATTTTTTTGAACATTATTTTTCATTCTTTCAAGACGTTCAACATCCAGTTTTAATTCATTTAAATTTTGCATAAATATCTACCTAAGTACATATAGTGTACTTAATTACTAAGTATTACAATTAGTTTAAAAATGATAGTTTGTGAGTAAGAGTAATGAAAAACACTTATTTTTAACACTTACAATATAAATAATTTATATGCAAAAAACCTTTTTTCCGACTAGTTTTATTACTAGGTATAAGGAACTTCTTGGTGAGGAATGGGATGATTTTTATAAGTGTATTTCAGAGAAAAAACCTAAGAGTTTTTGGGTTAATACCAATTTAGCCACAATTGATGAAGTAATTAAAGAGCTTAAAGAACTAAATATTAATTTTAGAAATTTGGGTTTTTCCTCGCAAGCCTTTGAAATAGATATGCAAAAACCTGGTGATTTAAAGTTATATAAGGAAGGAAAAATTTCTTTGCAAGAAAAAGCCTCAATGATGCCTGCTGTAGCACTAGGAGTTAATCAAAGTGATATTGTGTTTGATACCTGTGCAGCACCTGGTATGAAAACCTTGCAATTAAGTAATTTTGCCACTAATGGAAAAGTACTTGCAACTGATGTTAATAGCAAGCGCGCAGAAACTTTAGAAATTATAAAAGAAAAATTTAATTTAAAAAATGTTGAAATAAAAAGAATTGATTTTAGAAATATTAAAAGGAATAAAAGATTTGATAAAGTTTTACTTGATGCTCCTTGTTCTAGTGAGGGAATTGTTCGAAAGAGTCGCGAAGCTCTCATTAATTGGTCGCCACAATTAGTTAGAAAAAAAGCAGCTATTCAAAAAAATTTAATTACAAAAGCTTTTGATTACTTAAAAGAAGACGGAGAAATGATTTATTCAACTTGTTCTTTTGCACCTGAAGAAAATGAAGAAGTTGTACTTCATTTACTTAAAGAAAGAGAAAATGCAAAAATAGAAAAATTTGAATTAAATGGAATAAAAATAAGAAAAAATGAAATATGTGAAAACTGTGTTAGATTTTATCCACAGGATAATAATACTCAGCAATTCTTTATTGCAAAAATAAAAAAACAATAAAATATTTAAACTCAATTTAAGATAATTAATATATGATTAAGAAATTATTTTCATTTTTAAAAAGTCCTTTTAGAAATAGACAAACTGCTCAAAAAAAAGAAGACAAGGCAGTTATTGATTTTCAAACTGCTAGAGCTAGAAATAGAGCAGTAAAACAAATGAAAAAAAGAAATTTAGATACTCTAACTGAAGAACATGGAATTAAACATTTAGAATCTTCTAAAGCATTTTATAAAAGAAGAGTTGAAAAAAGCGAATCGGAAAGAAGAGAAGCTTTTGAAAAATTACAAAAAAGAAGACGACAATTGCGTGAAGAAAAAAATTAATCATTTTTTATTATCTACAAAAGTAAACACATTATCATTTAACCTAACTCTTTCTTTTACCTTTAGCCCCACTAATTGTCCTTTAGTGCCAACTTCTATTTCTTTATGATTTATTTGCATTGATTCCACAGTTTGTTCAAGGTAAGTGGTCTTACCTTCGATAATTATTTTTTCACCTAATTTTAAATCAGAGGTTAACTTTATTTCACAAACACCTGGTTTTACATAATATTTTTTTACTACTCCAACATGTTTTCTTTTTTTTGTTTGGTTACTTCCTTCAATATCAGTAAAACCATCCTTACCAGGAGTTTCTTTCCAAAAACCAAGTGAGAATTTTCTATTGTAAACACTAGCAAGTTGCTCATCCCATTCTTTTATTTTTTCTTTAGTATATGTTTTGTTTTTAATTGCAATAATTGCTTCTTTATAACATTTAGTAACAGTTGCTACATAATCAATTGGTTTTGTTCTTCCTTCCACTTTTAATGAAACAATTCCAGTACCAATTATCTTATCAAGAATTTCTATTGTTTTCATATCTTTTGCAGACATTATGGTATTCCCACTTATTTTTAGTGATTTTTTTTCAAAATTACCTGGAGAACCATCTAAAAAAAAGGCTTCAGCCTCACTTAATGAATTGCAATTACAACTATCTTGTTTTTTTGAGTTTTCATTTTCTAAATGAAATGTACGACGGCACACCTGAAGACACTCACCTCTATTCGCGGAGCGATTAAATATTTCATGAGACATAAAACATCGCCCGCTAACTGCAATACACATAGCACCATGAACAAATGCTTCCACTTCAATACCTAACTTTTTTGCTATTTTTGTAATTTTTTTAACTTGCACAAGTGTTAACTCGCGTGCAAGAACTACTCTACTTGCACCCAGTAATTTGAATTGTTTTAATGCAAGTTCGTTTGAAATAGAACTTTGTGTTGAAACGTGTAATTCTAATTTATATTTTTTTACTAAACTCATTACTCCTAAATCAGAAGCTATTACCGCATCTACTTTTGCATTTTTACAAGCTTTTAGAATTGATTCTACTTTTGTAAGTTCTTCTGGATAAATAGTAGTATTTAGTGCTAAATATCCTTTTACTTTATTAATGTGTAAATAACTCATTAATTTTTTTAATTCTTTTTTTTCAAAATTAGTTCCAAGGTCACGCATATTATATCCTTTTATTCCAAAGTATACTGCATCAGCTCCATTTTTTACAGCAGCAATTGCACTCTTAAAATCAGCAACACCAATTAACAATTCAACTTTATTAATTTTAATTTTTTTGTTCATAATATAAAATACGATAAGAAAATCATATAAATCTAGTAACTTTTGCAAAAAAATTCATTCAAAAACAAAAAGTATATAAAGTAAAAGAGTTAAACTATTTAATAAATTAAGAGCTGGGAAAGGTGTTTTTTATGAATAAAAGAGGTCAAGGAACTATTGAATATTTAATTATTATTGCAATTGTTGTAGTAATCGCACTAGTAGTAGTAGGACTTTTAACAGGATTCTTCTCAACCGGAAGCGGAGTAACAACAACAAACCAAGCAATAACTCAACAAACACAAAATATCGCACTAGCAGAAACTGCAATAAGTCCAGATGGAGACGTACTACTTGAAGTTGTTTCAAGTGAAGTTGGAAATATTACAATAACAAAAGTAACAATTGATGGCGTTGATCAAAACTTTTATTCAAATAATGAATTAAACTTAGGAGATAATAGAATATTTCAAATAGGAACTGGAAGTATTTGTAATGAGGGAACTAATAAAACTATTAGAAATATAACGTTAACATATGTTACACAGAATGGAATAACAAAAACACATAGCTACAACAATGTAGTAATACCTTGTAACAATTATCAATTAACAAATACAACTAATGTAGCAAGTACTGAAAGAATTTTAGGAATAAATTTTTGTAAAACAAGTGGTTGGGAATCAAATACAACTTATAAATTAACAACAAACCCAACATCAAGTACAGCAAGCGGATCTATAAATGATGTTCCAAACCAACAGGCAGGAACTTTTTCAAATTGCTTTTCAATAACAGAAGCTGTTTCAAATGTGGTAATTGATTGTCAAAATAGAGTAATAACAGGAAATGGTTCATGGACTGGAGTATACTTAAGCGGAGCAACTAATATAACTGTTAAAAATTGTGAAATAAATAATTTCTCAACAGGAGTTAGATTAATAAGTGGAGCTACTGCAAAACTTGAAAGTTCAACTGTACAAAATCCAATAAGTTGTGATGGTGGAACTACTTTAACAAACGAAGGTGGAAACAGTATAGGCCAAAACAATGGTTGCTCAAGCTACCAATAAATATATTGAATTTTAATTTCAATTATGATTTTAAATTTAAAGAAACTAGATTTTAGTAAGTTATTACTAAATTTAGTTTTTTTCTTGTTTTTTGCTTTCGCAATAACATTCTTTTTATTCGGAAACCCAAATTTTTGGGACAGTGCAGGTCATATTTCTGCAGCAAAAACTATACATGATTATTTTTGGCCAGATTATACAGGTTGGAATTTTGATTATTTAATGGGCTTTCAACAAGGATTGTTTTATCCACCATTATTTCATTACATACTTGCAACGATAATGTTTTTCTTTGAACCGCAAATAGCTGGAAAATTGTTAATTAGTTTTTTAATAATGCTTCTTCCAATATCAATTTATTATTTTTCAACAAAGTTTTATGATGATAAAAAAGACGCTAGATACTTGACTATTGCATTAACTGCAGGATGGTTTTTAATAGATAAATTAGCTGATTTTTCATCAGGTTCTCCAGGAGGGGGAGTACATGGCACTTTTGTTGTTGGGTTATTTCCTGCTTTTTTAACAATCCATTTAATGTTTTTCTTTTTAGGATCAATGCTTCAAACATTAAAAAATAATAAAAATTGGAAAATTCCTGCCGTTTTACTAGCACTTAGTTTTCTAACTCATTTTACAGCATATTTTTTATTAATAATAATAATAATTCTTGCAATAATCTTTAAAGAAAAACGAAAAATAATTTTAAAAATTTTAATTTTCGGTATTGGACTTTCAGCATTTTGGTGGATCCCATTTTTTTATTATAATGCACTAATACCAAAAGCTATTTTTGGAGCAATGTTTACAAATCAATTACTAATAATCTTAATTGTAGTTTTAGCACTAGGTTTCTTACAAAAAGACAAGTTTTCAAAAGTAATTGCAATTTTTTGCATAGTATTAATATCTATTTGGACTATATCAAACATATTTCAAATACCTTTTCAATTTTATAGAATACAACCAATAATAATTCTTTTAGTAATAATTCCAATTTTTACATTTGTTAAAGAAAAAAAACATAGTATTAAATTTTTTTTAATTATGCTATTCTTCATAATCACCATATTTAATGGTTTTTCAAGTGATATAAGAGTACCTAGTTTTGCAACAATAGAAATATTTAATGATGAAAAAATAGATGGTCAAGTACTTTTATTAAATGATCAATACTATTTACCATATTATCACGCATTATATATAGATTTTGTAAATAAAACAAATTCATTTTCAACAATAGGATTATTTTCAGAATCCTCATTATTAAGTTATTTAAATTGTGGACTAACTATTTATTTTGACAATATACATGACTGTTGGGGAGTAGTAAAATCTCCACAAAAAAGAATATCTGAAAATACCTTAATAAAACAATTTTCTTCACTTAATATAAGTCATATCATATCAAGAAATTATCCTAACCGATTGAATAACTCTTTTGAGTCAGAATTATATCTAAAAAGAAATATTTATTATTACGATAATTTTTGGTTTATTCCAACTAAATTAAATAGTTACTCAGATAATAAATATATTACTAAAGTTTGGGATACTGAATTTATTGAAATACCAAGAAACATATCTAGTATTGATATGAAATTTTCTGATTGGGTTAATTTCTCAAATGAATGGTTTAATAACGACGATAATAAAATTTATTTCTTACATAAAGATATTGAATTTGAGTATGATTTTAATGCTAAGATAACTGAGTATTATATTGATAAAAAAAATGAAGAAATAACTGTTACAATAGATGCAAAAAATAATATACCTATATTGATAAAACAAAATTGGTCACCTAGTTGGAAGGCATATAATGAAAATAATCAAGAAATCCCGATTTATTTAGCAACACCATTCTCAATGGTTGTTATTGCAAATAATAAAATAACTTTAAAAAACGAAAATAACTTAATTGAATTAATAAGTAGAATAATAAGTATTATTACTATTATATTATTAATATATTACAATAAAATAAATAAAACAATAATGAGGTTTTTTAATGAAAAAAATAATAAAAAACAAAATTAAAGAATATTATTCAATAGAAAATGTTATTTTTCTAGTTTTTGCATTATTCTTTCTAATAGTACTAACAATTTATTTTTCTAACTTTCAAACAAATAACCCAGTTGATAATATATCAAGTGATATTCAAAAATTTATGGAATCTGATGATAAAAATCAACCATTAAACTATATTTATTTATCACAAGGCGATATTTTTTGCGAATATTCTACACTAAAATTATATATATATAAAAATAATTTATTAATTAAAAATAATCAAGAACAGTATTACTTTTTAATTGATGATAACTTATTAACAAACACTTTAAATTTAAATTATTCTCCAAATAACGAGATATTTTTTAAACAACTAGGAAAACCCCTTTATTGTAATATTAATTCCGCAGTATCAAAAGAATTTTATAAAGAAAGTTTTGAATTACTAGTAAATGTAATTAATTAAACTTCTTTTTTTTAATTTTAATAATTATTAAGTTTACTAAATAATTTAAACCAATCAAAGAAAATGGAAATAATAATAACAAATATCTATTATTATCAAATTTAGTTAATTCTTCACTTAATCCAAAGCATTCATATTCAATAAAATCAACAACAACATATCCATCTTCACCACAGTTATGTAATACTGATAACCTAAGTAAAAATGTTAAAATAAAAAATAATGAAAATATAAAAAACAATTTAACATTTTTGTTCGGGTGCTTATATAACGCAAATATTCCTATTAATAATAGGCTAGAATAAAACAATATTCCTGATGCAGGGTTTATTGTCGAATCAAATATATACCAAAAGTCTATTGCAAAATAATTAAATGAGTTATTTAAAAAACCAAATTCAAAAGGATTTTTAAAAATTATGAAATTATATATAAAAAATAAAGTTATTGATGAGAAAAAACCTTTAAGTAATAAAGTTAGATCTAAATTCGTTTTATAATACTTGTAAAATAAAATTATCAAAACTAATAGCAAAAAACCTTCTATTCTAGTCATTGATAAAATCCCTAATATCAAACCAGGCAAGAACAAATTTATTTTTGACAAGTCTTTATTTAATTCTTTAAAAAATAGAAATTATTTATTTTCTATTATGATCTACTT
>CAZOVD010000009.1:0-29419 GCA_964583285.1 uncultured archaeon | reverse complement strand
CCAATTTCAAGAAAAAAATCTGATTTTTTTATATGTCTCATTTCACTTAAAATTTGTTTTTCACGAGCCTTACTTCCAAGTAAAAATCCAAATAAACTTTGATAATAAAAATTTTGATTATCAGTCCTTTTATCTTTTTTTTGTTTGGTTTTTGGTTGAAGGTCTTTTTTCTTTTTTTTCTTAACTGCTTTCTTTTTAACCAATGCCATGAAAAAAATAGAAGCAACACTTTTATAAATAATATCAACCTTATCACATAAGAAATAAAATAAATATTGGTGAGTATCTTGAAGAATAAAAAAACAAAAACTGCTAAAAAAAATTCTCAAAATAAAATAAAAAAAAATCCAATTAGAACTAACAATATTGAAAGTAATACAAGTTATACCTTAAAAGAAAAGATTTTTGGACTTATAGAGCTTGGTAGGCCTATTGAGTGGAGCAAGAGTTTTCTTAATATGTTTTTAGCAATGTTAATTGCATTTTATGTTTATAATGCTTTTTTTGATTTGAATTTATTTTTAATTGGATTTTTTTCAGTAGCATTTTTATGGTCTGGACTTTATGCGCTAAATGATTTTACTGATTATAAAATTGATGCATTACATAATACTAAAAAAAATAGACCAATTCCTAGTGGGAAAGTTAGCCCAAAACAAGGTTTTATTTTTTCAATTGTGTTAATTTTAAGTTCTTTTTTAATTGCTTTATTTTTAAACAACTTTTTACTTTTTTTATGTCTTTTAGCAATGCTTACAAATCAATTACTTTATACAACAAAGCCATACAGGTTAAAATCAAGAAAAATATTTGATGTTATAAGTGGAAGTATGATTAATCCTTTTTTTAGATATTTAAGTGGACTTGTATTATTTGTTTCATTTTATAGATTAACAACAATGCCATTTCCAATTTTGCCAGTTTTATTTGTTATTGGAATACAATTTGGTGGTTATTCATTATATAGATTATTTTCAAAATCACACGATAAAAAAGTTAATATGAAAAGTAGTGTAGCATTACTTCCTGAAAATTTAATTAAATTACTTTCTTATTCAGTTATGGGAATTGCAATAATTTCTTATCTTGGTCTGATATTAAATGGAGCAACACTTCAAATAAATTGGCTTGGTTTTTTGCCATTACAATATTTAATTGCTACTGGAATAATTATTTTATTTATTATCTTAATACCTGACATTAGACAAGCAATAATAGACCCTAAAAATGCAAATATGAAAACAAGTTACAGAACTCTTTACTTGATGAATATCATTTTTATTTTAGCAAATGCAGTAATATTCT
Source organism: uncultured archaeon (assembly GCA_964583285.1). Classification (GTDB taxonomy): domain Archaea; phylum Iainarchaeota; class Iainarchaeia; order Iainarchaeales; family JAAZKV01; genus JABIDZ01. The sequence continues at coordinate 28,114 of CAZOVD010000009.1, read as the reverse complement.
TTTTCTTTAGATAAAATAGTTAATAAATAAAATAAATTCAACAAATTATATTAAAAAAAATTATTTTAAAAAAGCAAATATAATTATGTATAAGAATGTGTTTAAAATAAACAAGTTCATTTAAAATATCAAAACTGATTATTTAGCTTTTTTTCTTAAGTATCTTTTCTTTCTCTGTCTACGTCTAGTTTTTTTCTTTTTCCATTTCCATCTTTGTCTTGAGTGTGTTTTCTTGAATCTGCTTGTGTCTCTTGATCTTGTAGCCAAATAATCACCGATTAATATATATTTTTTTAACTGCTCACCATTAAACAGCTCGTTACAAAAAATTAATTAAGAAAGCTTTATAAATCAAACTCTGTCGATAAAAATTCACTTCTTTTTGACCAAAAGTTTTGCAATTTCAAGTTTTTCAGAATTATTAAGTGAACTAAAAATATGAACTAATAGCTCTTTTTTTTCTTCTTTTGAAAAACTTTTAATAACTTTATCTAGCAAGTCTGACTTTTCTTCCTTGTTTAAACCTTTGAAATAATTAATTGCCATTTCTTCTATCATATAAATTACCTATAATTTTTTTTAATAAAATAAAATTTTAAACTACCATTTTGTTGGTCTGATAAATGAATGGCTAGTTTCAATTTTTCTAAATCTTTTATTGATTCCATAATTATAAACTACTGGTTTACCTGTTGGTAATTCTAAATGTGGAATATCTTCATCACTAATATTATCAATAAATTTTATTATTGCTCTTAAAGAATTTCCATGGGCAGAAACAATAACATTTTTTCCAGCATCAAGTTCAGGCAATATTTTTTTCTTAAAATAAGGAATTGATCGGTTATAAACATCCTTTAAACTTTCAGCCTTGGGTGGTCTTGCGTCAAAACCTCTCCTCCATTTGAAAACTTGTTCTTCTCCATATTTTTCTCGCATTTGATCTTTATTCATTCCTTGTAAATCACCATAATATCTTTCATTTAAACTTTCAGAAGAATAAACTAAAATTTCATGAGCATCAATTTGTGATCTATTTGACCATTTTCTCATCATACCAGTTTCATGAACAAATATTCCTGTTTTTTCTTGTTCAGATAAAATAATCAAAAGTGTTTCTTGCGCTCTTTCAAGTTTTGAAGTAAATGCAACATCAATTTTTAAGTCTTTAAGTTCTCTTGCAGTAACAAGTGCTTCTCCAATTCCTTTATTACTAAGTGCAACATCAACCCAACCAGTGAATTTGTTGTCAAGGTTCCATCTACTTTCTCCATGACGAACTAAAATTAAATATGACATGTTAATAATTAGCAAAAAGTAGTATATAATTATTAGCATATTTAAAATAAATTATTAAAAAAAATAAAATTGAAAGCGAAATTAACATTCGCCTTCAAAATAATATTCTACTTGTGAAGTAGCACATGCAACACATGCATTACCATGAGTTATTCCATCATTTCCACAAACTGGTGCATATTGCATAGTACATGCTTCTGCTTGTTTTTGTTCTGGTGTACAAAAAGTTGCGCCTTGCAAAACATCACTTTTACATTCCCCATAATACGCAATTTCGACATTTTCACCAATTATAACGCAGTCATTTCCATATGTTTTGCCGTCAACACCACAAACTGGATCATATATCATAGTGCACATTGTTAAATTATTTTCATCTTTTGTAGTACATTCACCATCATACTCAACTTCTACTCCAACAGCATTACTAAAACAAGTATTGCTATAAGTTATTCCATCAATTCCACAAACCGGCTGCCAAATTTCTGGACAAAAAACTACACTATCATCATTATTGTCATTTGCATTTTGATCAGTTGCATCTATGCAACCAAAAATAAATAATGCAGCTAACATAATTAATGAAATTAAAATTATTTTTTTCATTTTATTCACCTCTAATTTATTTAATACAAAGACATATAAAAAGCTAATTAAAACAGAAGGTAAAAAACTAATTTACTTTTTATTAATATAATCTAACCAAAATTGTTTAAAATAAGGAAGAGAAAGAGTTGATAAAACAAAACCAACTGTTGGAACTATTGCATTTACAAAAGGATTTGTTAAATTTGCTGCAAAGAAAAATAAAACTATTACTAAATAAGTTAAAATTGCAATTATTACTTTTCTTGTTATTGAAGTTTCCCACTTTTTATCAAGTTCAACTTTAATGTTTCTTTCCTTTATTTTTTTAATTTCATTTTCTATTTTTTTTGACATTCATATCACTTTTTTTATTATAGAGTTTAAATGCTGCTGCAACTAAAATTGGAAATGTTATTGTTGCTTCTCCCCAAACTTTAACTGCTTCTCCTTTTATTCCTTCTGCTTTTCCCCAAGACATTGCTTCCTCTGGATTTGCACCCGCATTACTTCCTTCAGCTTCATAGCCAGTATTTAGATAAACTGTATACTCAACTCCTTCTCTCATCATAAATGCATTCATAATATGGTGCTTTGGAACGCTCCCGCCAATAATTATTGCACCACTTTTTTCATCTTCAAGAACAGTATCAGTAATTAATTCAAGTTCGCTAATTAAATCTATTTGAAATTCTTTATGTTCTTTTTTAAACATGTAAATATGATCCCCTATTGCCCCATCAGCTAGTGGAACACACAAAAGTGGAATTTCATTTTTTATTGCCCAATAAACAAAACTTTTTTCTTTATTTGGATAATTTTTTAGTTCAATACCAAGTTCTTTTATAAAATCAACACTATTACATATTTTTCCAGTTTTGATTTGTCTATCATATAATCTTTCTAACACTGGTTTTGTAAATTTTTCAAACCAAATATATCTATCATTTGGAATAAATAAATTACCTGTTCTGTTAACTCCATTTTTTCTTAAATAAGCGCCGTCTGCATTATAATTCCCATGTAAAAAATCTTTATGAGTTTTAATAATATCTTCCTCAATTCCCCCAGTAGTTGTTACCATAAAATTAACTAGTTTATTTTTTGTCAAATAAGGTATAACATCGCGAATTCCACACGAAGCCATATTTGATGTAAAACCTAAAAATATTCTTGCGTTTTCTTTACGCATTTTTTTTACAAGCTCTATTGCTTTTCCAAGATCAGTCGCAACAAAACCAGTGTTTTTAAAAGAATCAAAAAATTCTTCTGCATTAAATTTTTTCTCAAAATTATAACCTTCTACTTTCCCACTACCAATATCTTTACTTTTCTTAAGAACTGCTTTTTTCATATCTTCTAAACTTTTAGCCATCATTACATCACTAACTAAAATCTTCTAAAAAAGAATATATAATAGTTTGTTTTTCTTTACTTAAATGAAAAATAAAACAAATATTAGTGATTGTCTTTTTTGTGATTTTGTTAGTGGAAAGTGGAAAAGACACAGAAACAAGTTTGTTTTTAAAATATTGAATGAAACAAAACATACAATAACATTTCATTCTATTGACTTTCCTTCTCCAAAAAGAGAACATTTACTTGTAATTCCAAAAAATCATTATGTAAATTTAGAAGATTGTTCAAAAGTAGTGCTTCATGAGTTAATAGAGCAAGTAGCATTAATGAGTAAAGCATTAAGACTTGAAAATGAAGGGTGTAATATTTTACTTAATGACGGACGAAGTGCTGAACAAACAGTAATGCACGCACATTTTCATTTAGTTCCAAGAAATAAAAATGATAAAATCCAAATAGAACTTTGGAAAAGAGTAGATGTTAGTGAAAAAAGATTTAAAGAAATAAATAAAAAAGTAGAAAAATTAATTAGAAAAGCAAAAAAATTAAACTCAAAAATTTAGTAAATAAAAAATATAATTTACTTTATTTAAAAAATAAAATATCTTTTAGTTAACTCATTTTTTATTATTGTCAAGTTCAAAAGGAGTTTCTTGATAAACATAATAATTAAGCCAATTAGAAAATAATAAATGCGCGCTACTTTTCCACCTAACAATAGGTTCTTTTTTTGGATCATCATTTGGAAAATAATTTTTTGGAACATCCACATTTAAACCAAGCTTAACATCTCTTTCATATTCTTTTTTTAAGGTTTGAGAGTCATATTCAGAATGGCCCGTAACAAAAACCTGTTTGCCAGATTTCACTTTTGCTAAATAAACTCCAGCTTCATCTGACTGGGCAAGTATATCAAGTCCCTTTATTTTAATTAAATCTTTTTTTCTAATAGTAGTAAATCTTGAATGCGGCACAAAAAATTCTTCATCAAAACCGCGAAGTAATTTGAAATGTTTTTTTGATTTTTTATGCAAATATACTCCGGAAAGTTTTTTTGATAAAACATATTTTTTAATTCCAAAAAAATAATAAAGTGCAGCTTGTGCAGCCCAGCAAATAAATAAGGTTGATGTAACATTTTTTTTACTCCACTTCATTACTTCTTTAAGTTCTTCCCAGTATGTAACCTCTTCAAAAGGCAAATGTTCTATTGGAGCCCCAGTTATGATAAGACCATCAAATTTTTTTTCTTTTATTTCGCTAAAATCTTTATAAAATTCAGATAAATGTTCTTTTGTAACATTTTTTGGATCATATGTGGCAGTTCTAATAAAAGTAACATTTATTTGTAAAGGAGTATTGCCAATTAACCTAAGTAATTGTATTTCAGTTGTTATTTTATCAGGCATTAAATTAAGGATTGCTATTTCAAGAGGCCTAATATCTTGGTGAATTGCTTGCCCTTGCCGCATAAAGAAAATATTTTCATTGTCAAGTATTTTTGCCGCAGGCAATTTATCTGAAATATTTATTGGCATAATCTGCTCACCAAGTAATTAAACCTTATTAATTAAATATTAAAATAAATTATAAACCAATTGTTAATTTTATAAAATAACCTATTAAAAATGCAATGATTGCAGCAATTCCGCCAATTAAAAGTGTTTGTAAAGCTGATTTTACTTTATGTTCTCCAACAACTTCTCCCTTAAAATAACCAACTGACAAAAAAGCAATTGCAGTTAAAATAATTGAAAAATTAAATTGATTATCTATAAGAAATTTGTCTGGAATAATTATTGCAAGTAAAAAAGAAAATAATGGAATAAATCCAATAAGTAAAAAAGCTAAGAATGTTACGCTTGCTGATTTAACTGGGTTTGTTCTTAAAGTATTGCCAAGATCACTATCACTTTTTTTTGATAAATAATTTGAAACTGCCATACTAAATCCATCTGCAAATAAATTTGCAAAACCGAGAATTAATATTATATGCGAGCCAAGTGAAGCTCCAATAACTCCACTAACTACTGCAAATGTTGTTACTGCCCCATCTATTCCACCAAAAACAAAATCTGGCAAATATCTGCTTCTTGCACAATCTCTACAAGGCTTTTTTTCAATTTTTTTTTGCATAAATTAAAGATATAAATAAAGTATTTAATACTACCTAAAGATTAAAAGAAATAAAAAAAGCTAGTTATACACTAGTTTATAAATGAGAGTTGATAAAATTTATATATGAAATTTGAAGAAGAATCAATAAAAAAAGAGATAAAAAATGCTCTTAAAAATATGAATATTACAGTTGCTACTGAAATACAAGAAAAATGTATACCTCTTATAATGCAAGGAAAAGATATTGTAGGACAATCACTAACTGGTAGCGGAAAAACTGCTGCTTTTGTTATACCACTTGTTGAAAAAAATGTTAAAGGTCAAACAAATGTTTTAGTTTTAACACCAACAAGAGAACTTGCCCAGCAAGTTAGTGACACATTTTCTAATATTTCAACTTTTTTGGATTTAAATATTTGCACCGTTTATGGCGGGGTTGATATACGTCCACAAATAAATAATTTAAGAATTGCAGATATTGTAATAGCAACACCTGGAAGATTACTTGATCATATTGAAAGAAAAACTATTAATCTAAATAATATTCAAACACTAGTTTTAGATGAAGCTGATCAAATGTTTGATATGGGATTTATTCACGATATTGAAAAAATTATCACAAGACTTCCAAAGAAAAAACAAATACTACTTTTTAGTGCAACATTTTCTCCAAAAATAAATTCATTAATAAAAAAACATTTAACTAACCCAGTTTTTATTAAAGCACAAGAATTTGTTGATGAATCAAAATTAACTCAAATTTATTATGAGGTTTCTATGGAAAGAAGATTTTCTTTGCTAGCACATTTGCTAAAAAATGATGATAAAGATCTTTCTATTGTTTTTTGCAATAAAAGATATGAAGTTGATAAAGTAAAAAATAACTTAAAAAAACAAGGTGTAAAAGGAGTTGCAATACATGGTGGGTTAACACAATCAAAAAGACAACAGGCATTAAAAGTATTAAAAAAAGAACATGCAAATGTTTTAGTTGCAACTGATGTTGCTGCAAGAGGGCTTGACATTAGTGGAGTAAGTCATGTTTATAATTTTGGAATTCCAAAAACTGCGGAGGAATACACCCACAGAATTGGTAGAACTGCAAGAATGGGTAGAAAAGGTCTTGCAATAACACTAGTTACTGAAAGAGATAGAAAAGAATTTTCTTACATTTTAAAAGAACATAAAATTCTAAAACATGATACTCCTGAATTTGAACAAATTAAATTTGAAAAAAATTTACCAAATGATGATTATTTTGAAAATGATGATTCAAACCAAAGAAGTAGAAGAAGATTTGGAAATAGGTTTAATAATAGAAATTTTTCACAATCACGCGGGCCAAGAAGACCTAGAAGAAATGAATCAAGTAGAACAAGAGATTCTTTTAATAAAAATTTTAATAGATCAAATGATAATGACTCACAAGAATTTGATACTTTTAATTCAAGATTTTCAAAACCAAGAGATTTTAAAAGACCACAAAAATCATTTGATAGAGATTCTCGCAAAAATAGATCATTTGGCAACAGTAATCAAGAAAATTGGGGCCCAAAAAATAGTAATTTTAGATCTGGTCAAAACGATGAATTCAAAAAATCTTTTAAACCAAAAAACAAATTTAATGCGAGAAAAGATTCTTCAAAAAATAAATTTTTTAGAAAAACAAAACAATTTAGAAAAAAATCTAGTTTTTAATTTTTTAAAATTTTTTATCTGACTATTTTACTTCAAAATTAAAATGTTCTGGAGATTCATTTTTTCTTTGTTCTAAATATTTCATGTGGTTTAATTTTTCTTTTAAAAATTTGTCTAAATTTGTTCCGTGTGTTTCTATCATAGTTGCAGTGTAGTGACCACCCAAGAAATGTGGTATTATTACGTATGAAGCACCTTCATTATATAATTTAATTGCATCTTCAGCATGATAAGAAACCATTATTGATGCAATCTTTTTATTTAATTTTTTTAAATTTTCAAGAATTAAAATGTTTGTTGAAAGTTCTGGAATTGTAGAAATAATCATTTTTGTATTGTTAAACGGAACTTCTTCTAAAAAGTTTGAATCACTAGAATCTCCAAACATTACTTTAACACCTTTTTTTTCAAAATTTTTTATTTTTTGTGGGTCATAATCAATTACTAAATATTTTGACTTTGTTTTATTTAACGCTCTTAAAATATCATGACCTATTCTGTTACAACCAAATAAAATACAATCATAACTTTGTGAATTATTATTTTCTTCTTTTAATCTATCTTTTTTCTTTCTTTCAAATATAGTTAGAATATTTTCAAATCGCAAGTAAATTTTGTCAGCATATATTATCAAATAACTTGACCCAGTAATAGTAATCAGTCCAACAGTTGTTACTAATAATAATAAATCAGAACCACTATAAAATAAATTTAAAGAATCGACATAATCAAAATATCCTCTGCTTAAAAGTATTGTAATTAGTATTATTGAAAATTCACTAATTTGTGCAACAGTAAGCCCCGCCATAAAACCAATTCTTTTAGTATAACCCATCACTCCCATTAAAATAATTACAATTAAAGGATTACCAACCAAAATAAAGATTGAAAATACAATTATTGGAATAATTAAATTTGATATATTTCCAAACACTAACTGCGAACCAAGGAAAATAAAAAATAATACTAAAAAGAAATCTCTAAGTATTCTTAATTTTGAACTTATTTCAAATCTATAAGGAGAAGCTGCCAAAATAAATCCTGCAAGCAGTGCACCTATTTCCATTGAAAACCCAAGCATATCAAATGCAGCAGCAATTACAAAACACCATCCTAAAGAAAATATTAATAAAAATTCCTGGGATTTTGAAATAAAGTCCATTGCTTTTGGAAGTATTTTAAAACCAAATATTAACAAAGACACAACAAGCAATAATCCATAAAATATTGTTACAAAGAATGTTGGTTCAATACCGCCACTAGTAGGCATTGCTGATATTATAAGTAATAAAAACATTACAATAAGATCTTGCACAATCAAAAAACCAATTGCTATTTTTCCATAAAGTGCTTCAGTGTCGCCCCTGTCAGTAAGTAATTTCATTATTATTATAGTACTACTAAATGTGAGTGCTATTGCAATAAAAATTGCAGCAAAATGATCAAAACCAAGAGCAATACCAATCAAATATCCAAAAATTGATGTAAATAAAACTTGGCCAACACCAGTTATAACAGAGATTTTTCCAACTTCTTTTATAACTCCTGGACTTAAACCAAGCCCAACAATAAATAAGAGAATTGCAATACCCATGCTTGAGAGAACATCAAGTAACTCAAATGAAGACAATAAATTTAAAAAATAAGGACCAACAATAATGCCTGAAAAAATATATGAAATTATTAACGGCTGTTTTAATAATCTTGCAATACTTGCTAAAAGAATAGTAACTCCAACAACAATAGATATTTCAACAAATAAATCCATTCTATCACTTAAAACTAAAAATAGAAACTAATTTGAAATATATAAAGGTTTTTGCCATCAAAAAAATCGTTTAAGCAAAAAAATTATTTAATTTATTGCTTCCCAATAATTCTTCTTTTCATTTATCTTTTTTAACATATCAAAAACAAAAACTATTGAAAGTGATACAAGCGCACTAATTATAATTGCTTCCATTGGAATCATTTCAAGTTCAAACATTTCTCTTATTGGGAAAAATTTTACCAATAAAGTTACAACTAAAACAATTAATGATGCATAAAACATATTTTTGTTTACAAGTAGTGATCTATTCAAAGTAAGTTTTCTAAAAGACCTAAAATTAAATGCATTTGCAACACCAAAGAAAACCATTAGTAAAAATACTAAAGTTCTTGATTCTTCTAAAGTAAAATCAAGCATAGTGTATGAAATAAAGAAAAATAATAATGTGAAAAATATCATTGTAACCCCAGCAATTGCAATAAGCATAATTAATTTAGCATTTAGTATACTTGAATTTAATCTTGGTTTAACTTTCATAACATTTTTTGAATGCGGATTAAATGCAAGAGTAATTGCTAAAATCTCATCAGAAAATAAATTAATAAATAAAATTTGTATTGCAATTAAAGGCAGTGGCATTCCAATTAAAACTGCAAAAAATATCAAACCAACTTGTGCTACATTAATTGAGATTTGATAACTTGAAAATTTTTGAATATTTTTAAATATTGTTCTTCCTTCTTTTATTGCTTCAACAATTGTTGCAAAATTATCATCCTTTAAAATCATATCCGAAACTGATCGTGATACATCAGTCCCGTTTTTTCCCATAGCAACTCCAATATGAGCTTCTTTTAATGAAGGAGCATCATTTACTCCATCACCAGTCATTGTAACAACTTCTTTATTTTCTTTTAAAGCTTTAACAATTCTTAACTTATGTTCAGGTCTAACTCTTGCAAAAATAGAAATATCATTAACTATTTTTGCTAATTCATAATCAGTTAAATTGTCAAGTTCTCTACCTTCAATAATACTAGTACTAGACAAACCAATTTGTTTTGCTATTGAAATTGCTGTTTCTTTATTATCCCCAGTAATCATTTTTACTTTTATTCCAGCAGCATAACAATCTTTTATTGCTTCACTAACTTCAGGCCTAGGTGGATCTTCCATTGCCACAAAACCAACAAAAATTAATTTACTTTCATCAATTTGTTTACTTGCGTTATTAATTTTATATGCAAAACTAATCGTTCTTAATGCGTTTTTTGTAAATTTGTCATTTTCTTTTAAAATTTTATCTTTTTCGCTTTGAGTTAGTTTAATTATATTACCATTTTTGTTAATAAAATCACATTTAGGTAAAACCATCTCTATTGCGCCTTTAGTATAAACTATAAATTCATTTTTTTCTTTGTACAAAACACTCATTGCTTTTCTTTCTGAACTAAATGGTATTTCTTCTATTCTTTTTAAACTAAAATCCTCTTTAAATAATTTGGCTTTGGCTGACATAACAAGAAGTGCTGCTTCTGTTGGACTACCAATTATTTTAAATTCACCATCTTCACCAGTTCTAGCTATTGATGAGTCATTACAAAGAACTGCTGATTTTAGTAAAAAAGAAATTTCTTTATTTTCATTAGGATTTATTTTCTTATTATTAATAAAAAAATCCCCATGCCCCTCATAACCAGCTCCAGAAACATTAATTATTTTTCCATTAATAAAAATATTTTTAACAGTCATTTCGCCTTTTGTGATTGTCCCTGTTTTATCTGAACAAATTACTGTTGTCTCACCAAGTGTTTCAATTATTGACATTCTATTAACTATTGCATTTTTTTTAGCCATTCTATGTGCTCCAAGAGAAAGAGTTGTAGTTAAAACAACTGGAAATCCTTCAGGAAAAGAAGAAACAGCAACAGCAATAACAACAATTAAAATTTCTGTTATAAGCGCCGGATCAACTGTTTCAGCTCTAAAAAGAATTATTAATCCAATAACTATTGAAACAATTAAACCAATTACTGCCATATACTTTGCTAAAAAATCAACTTTTTTTTGCAATGGCATTTCTTTTTCAATATTTGAAATTAATTTAGCAATTTTTCCAAATTTAGTATTCATACCAGTATGAATAACTTTTGCAATACATTTCCCAGAAACTATTAATGATCCCATAAAAAGTAAATTTTCATCAACATAACTTTTTGAAGTTGCAGCTTTTTTTGAAACTTCTTTTGATTCACCAGTTAAAATTGATTCATTTACTTGTAGATTTTTTTCTTCAATTATAATACAATCAGCAGGAATTTTTTCTCCCGTTCTAAGAACTAAAATATCTCCAGGAACAATTTCAGTTGAATCTATTTCTTGTTCTTTTCCATCACGAATAACTACCGAACTATGTGTTAACATTTTTTTAAGAGACTTTACTGCTTTATCAGCTTTATATTCTTGAATAAAACCAGTAAAAACAACCATTATCATTACTCCAAGTATTACATAAGCAGTTAATTCTTTTCCAACAAAAAAAGAAATTATTAAAGCAACTGTTAACAAATAAATAATAAAATTATTTTTCACTTGTCTAAATAGTATTGATAATGCAGTTATTTTTGAAGTTTCTTTTAACTCATTTGGCCCAAATTTTTGCAAAAGGCTTTTTGCCTCATTAGTATTTAATCCCTGATACATATTAACTAAAATCTATTTTAAATAGAAATAAAATTAAGATATATAAATATACCTTAACTATGAAAAATCAAGTAGAAAAAACAAGATAAATTATTTAATTTTTGTAAGAGAAGATATTTAATCTAAAAAGGAGTTAATTTGTGATGTTTTCTAATATAGAAATTTGGTTTGCAATAATTCCGGCAATAATAATATTTATTTACGGAATTGATAACTTTAGTAAGGAAATACAAAAAGCTGCTGGGACTCAATTCAATCATGTACTAAAATGGGCGACTAAAGGAACTATTCGTGCAACAATACTTGGTGCATTTATTACTGCTTTAATTCAAGCAAGTGCTGCAACTACTATAATTGCAATAGGCCTTGTTAATGCAGGAACTATTACCTTTACACAAAGTCTTGGAATAATTTTTGGAGCAAATATTGGAACTACTGTTACTTCACAGCTAGTAGCACTTAACTTAATGCAGTTTTCTCCAGCAGTAATAATTATTGGTTTTTTACTTAGTTTACTTAAAACAAAATATAGAGTTTTTGGAAAACCAATATTTTATTTTGGACTTGTTTTGTTTTCATTAAATCTAATCTCAATAGCTGTTTCTCCGCTTAAAACTGATGCAGAACTATTAGCATTACTTGCACAAACTAGTTTTTTGCCACTTGGAATACTTGCAGGATTTTTAATAACAAACTTATTTCAATCAAGTTCGGTTACAACTGGACTTGTTGTCATACTTGCACAAAATGAACTTTTAGGTTTAAATGAAGCAATACCAATACTTCTTGGAGCAAATATTGGAACTACTGTTTTATCATTAATAGTGTCATATAGAATGGATACTTTTGCAAAAAGAGCGGCAGTATCACATTTTTTATTTAATTTTCTTGGAGTAATAATAACAATCCCATTTATTGGAATTTTAGTTATTATAGTTAATTATATTGGTGGAAGTACTGCTCAGCAAGTTGCAAACTCTCATTTAATTTTTAATGTTGTTACAACTATATTTCTCTTAATTTTTATAAAACAATTCCAGATAGTTGTTGAAAAATTAGTTCCAACTAATGAAAAAGAAATAGTACTTCGTGCAAAAGAATTTGAGAATTTAAAAGGAAAAAATACTACTGAAATCTTTAATGCAATAGAGATTGAGTTAAAAAATAGTTTTAATGCAATAATTGAAATAATAAATGAAAACACCGTATTGCTTTTATCAAACAAAACAAATGACTCAAAGATTTCAAAATTATATTCACTGGTAGATTATATTCATAATGAAACAAAACAAGTTTTAATACAAATATCAAAAAATCAACTAACAAAAAAAGAAAGTGAAAAATTAATATTACTTACAAGAACTAGTGCACTAACTGAACAAATTGCTGGAATAGGAAAAAAGATGGGTGAATTAATAATTTATTCTAAAGAAAATGAACTTGAATTTTCAGATTCTGCAAAAAAAGATATTGAAGAATGTTTATCAAAATTAAATTCAAATGTAATTATTGTTAGAGATAACTATCCAAAATTTGATAAAGTTTCATCTGTTGAAATGGCCAAAAATGGAAGCATATTAAGAAATACTATTACTAATAGTTATGAAGAATATCTAAAAAGATTATCAAAAGGACTCTCACCAAGTGGAAGCTTATTTGGTGAAGAACTTGCACTAATACAAGATGCTGAATCAAAAATAAGAGAAATAAGAAAAATAACTCAAAACGATTTTACTGATAAAAAAATAAATTAAACTAAAAAAATCAAACTTTTTATTAAAATTATACAGTTTTGCAAAAAAATATTAAAAACACCCTAAAGCAATATAGTTAAAATATTTTTCGGTCAATTATATACAGGGGTGTTTGAGAATGAGAGCAATAGATGTAAAGGTATTTGGAGATGTAAAAGGAATAGGTTTTGACTACGAAACAAAAAAAGAAGCAGATGAACTTGGAATAACTGGTTGGGTAAAAAATAATGAAGAAAATAGTATAATTTTTCATTGTGAAGGCGATGAAGAAAAAATAGAAGAACTAAAAAATTGGTTAGAACAGGGGCACCATACAGCAAAAATAGACAAAATTTATTTCAAAAATTCAAAAATCAAAGGTTTTGAAAATTTTGAAGAATTAATAAACTATTAAAATGCAAAATGTTAAAAATAAAGAAAATATTACATTTGTATGAAAATAGTTCTAATAAGTTTAGTAATTTTTGTTTTAATTTTTGGATGCATATCAGACAACAGCGCTAATAGCAATATTAATTTCGTTCCAGAATATACTTTTATTATTACAATTGATGGCGCAAGACCTGACATTTTAAAGGAATTAAAAACACCCATAATTAATTATATGATGGAAAATTATAACACTGAATTTTCTTTTAATTCTCAAACAGTTTGTCCATCAATAACTACCTCAGCACACGCTTCTTTATTTACTGGACTAAATCCTGATGAACACCAATACTATAATCCAGGCGATGACCCAAAAGGAAAAACAATTTTTGAGATATTCAAAGACAATAATTATACCACTGCACTAGTTGATGGAAAAGGTGGAAGAATTAAAGGACTTGAAAGAGGAGTAGATTATTTTATTGGAGATTTTGATTATAGGCGTCTTAATGATGTAGACAAAGAAGTAATGGAATCATTTATTGAATTATTTAAAGAAAATAAACCAACTTTATCATTTATATTACTACCAAATGTTGACTCAACGGGCCATCAATTTGGACACCAAAGTAGCGAATACTCTAAAGCAATAGAGCAAGCAGATAAAAAAGCAGTTCAATTATTATTATATTATTTAATTGAAGAAAATTTAATTGATAATTCTATAATTATTATTTTAGCAGACCATGGCATGACAAATAAAAATCACGAAGACTGTTTACCAACAGACATGGAAATACCAATAATAAAAGTTGGAAGACCATTTAAACAAGGAGAATCAAATCCGCAAAATATTACTGATATTTCAAAAGAAATTTTAGAGATTTATAATTTAAATTTTGAATAAAAAAAATTAAATAAAACTATTAATATTTTTTTAGTCATAAATTATTATTAGTATGTTAATATAAAAATAAATCTAATTTTAAATTAAATAGTGAAATTATGAAATTATTTAATAATAAAAATAAAATTAATGTTTGAATTATTCTTACTTAAAAATTCTATTTAGAAACATTTAATAATAAGGTTTAATAACTAAAAAAAACATAATTATTTTATGAAAAGAAGAAAAGCTGTTAACCCTAGTGGACCTCCAAGATATCCATCAATTGAAAGTGTGGTTCGTGCTGCAAAAGTTGGACCAAGTTTACACGAACTTGGGCAACACCCATTAATGAAACAAAAACCAAGGTATGTTCAAAGAAAGGCTGTTGAAAGAAAAATAACTCCAACAGGGCCACCAGTTTATACATCTTTAGAAAATCAAGTTAGAGTATCAAAGAATATTAGAAGAATCATGCAGCTTAATAGAATAAGTGGAGAAACAAAAAATGATTGGATCAAAAGAACTACAAATATAAAATTTTTAAAAGAAGTATTTCCTAACTCTTCAATAGAACATATAAGGCAAATTGCAAAAAATAGAAAAAAAGAACTTAAAAGTCAATAATTTATAACAAAATGCGAAAAACAGCTTAATATTCGCATTAAAATATAGAAGTACCCCCTCCGGGATTCGAACCCGGGTCACCGGCTTGAAAGGCCAGGATGCTTGACCGCTGCACTAAAGGGGCAAAGTATTTATTTTAAAAAATTTGATTTAAAGTTACCTTTGGTAACAATAATTAAAATCAAATACGCTTCAAAACAACAAATTTAGCTGTTTAGCTCACCAATAAAGAAATTTTAGTGAAATGCTTTATAAATGTTATCTCTTAATTTTATTTTAGAATATTTAAGTATTGGTGAGTAAAAAATGGCAGCAGAATTATCAACAAAAAGACATTTTGAAAACGTTTTTGTTTGTCAAAGATGTAATGCAACAAATAGATTTGGAACAGGCAAACCTACTAAATGTAGAAAATGTGCTTCAAAAAGATTAAGACTTAAGAAAAAGAAAAGAAAATCATCTGCTTAAAATAATTAACACTTACAAAAATCTTTTTTTAGAAAGTTTTTTAATTAACTTAAGTTTACTATATCTATCACATGAATCCATACATTGATTTATTAAGACCAAAAAATTGCGTAATGGCAAGTATTGCAACTATAATAGGATTTGTTTTAGTTTCTTTTAATATTACAACTTCTTTTTTTTTGGCAATAATTGTTACATTTATTATTTGTGGCGCAGGACAAGCAATTAATGATGTGTTTGATGCAAAAATAGATAAAAAAACTAAAGATAAAAACAAACCAATAGCATCAGGAAAAATTAGTGAAAAAAATGCTTTATATTATGCAATAGTATTATTCATAATTGGAAATATTTTAGCACTTTTTATTAATCAAACTGCTTTTATTATTTCAATAATAATATCTATTTTACTAATACTTTATTCAGCATTATTATACAAGAAAAAATATTTTGGAAATTTTATTATTGCAATTGGAACAGCACTCCCATTTATTTTTGGAGCAGCAAGTGCAAATAACATTTCAGCATTAGTTGTAGTATTTGCAATAAGTGCATTTTTTGCTAACATGGCAAGAGAACTAACAAAAGATTTTGAAGATATTAAAAAAGATAAGGGCTTTAAAATAACTCTTCCAATGTTAAATGAAAAATTATCACACCGGTTAATTATTTTTTATTATTTTATGAGTGTTGGAATTGCTGTTGGAGCATTTGCACTTTATAATTTAAATTATATTTATATTGGACTAATTTATTTGTCAACTTTTATTTTTCTAAATGGAATATTACATTTAAGAAAAAAAGATTTTAGTAAAAGTCAAAAAAATTCTAAAAAAGGAATGATAACAAGTTTAATAGCGTTCATTGCAACTATTTTTAGGTAAAAAAAATCATACCAATATATTTAATTACTAAAACTCATTAATTTCTTTTATGATTAAAACAATATTTTTTGATTTACAGGGCGTATTAACAAAACACGGTTTGTTGTTTAGTGAAAATTTACCTAATGCTTGGGAGCCGGAAGTAAAAAAAGAAGAAAGTATTAGAAGATATTATGAATATAGAACTAAAAAAAAGATTAACAAAAAAGAATTTTTTAGAGATGTTCCTAAAAAGAAGAAACTTGAATTTTTAAAACTTTCAAAAATCCACTCTGGGGCAAAAATTGCTGTTGAAACATTATCAAAAAAATACCCACTATATGTTGCATCAAATCATATTGATTATATTTTTGATGAAGAATTAAAACAAATTAAATTAAAAAAATATTTTTCAGGTTTTGTTGTTAGTAAAGATATTGGAGTTGCAAAACCAGATATTAGATTTTATGAAATAATGTTAAAAAAAGCAAAAGTAAAAGGTAGTGAAGCAATATTTATTGATGATACAAAAACAAACTTAGAAGGAGCAAGTAAACTTGGCATTACTACTGTGTGGGTTAATAACAAAATCAAAAATTCACGAAATGAAATAAATTACAAACCAGATTATGAAATTAGTAACTTAAAAGATTTGATAAAGATAATTAAAAGTATTGAAAAGAAGAGTTAAATATTCAGTCTAAATTCTTTTCCATGATCAATAAATCCTAAATCTAAATAAAATTTGTGAATAAAATCTTTACTATATCTACTTGTGCAAATTATTTTATAACAATTATTTTCTTTCGCAGTTTTTATTATTTCTTTAACTAACTTTTTACCAATTCCTTTTTTTCTATATTTTTCTAAAACAAAAATATCTTCAATAAAACCAAAAGGTTTACTGTGTAAATCATTTTTTAAAATATATAAAAATGCTCTTGCAATTTCATCACCCTTATCAAATTCGCTTATTTTTATTCCTTTTACATTAAATTCTTTATTCATATTATAATTTTATTTTTTCTTTAAAAATAGTTTTTGGTACAATTAAAACCACTGACTTAATCCTTTTTGTTTTTCTTTTTCTTCTTTTTGACTAATAAATTTATCAATTGTTGACTCTACTCTTTCTTTACTAAAATCATGTTTTTCAACTAAAAATTCCATTACTTTTTCTTTGCTTGGTGATTTTGCTTTTAATTCTATATCATCAACTTTTCTTGCAACAGGATTTAGAAAAACATTTACTATTTCTTTGTAATCAAATTCAGGAATAAATGAAGTACTTTCTATAATACTTTCAAAAGAATCGTTTTCTTTTACAAGTTTTATTGCAGTTTTTGGACCTATTTTTGGAAATTTTTCATTAAAATCAGTTCCAACTAATATTCCAAGCCAAATTAGTTTTTCTCTAGTAATTTGCATTTTATTTAAGGTTTTTTCTAAATTAATATGTTCTTGTTTTATGTCAACATAAAAATTTTTCCCAGCAACTTTTCTTTTTCCACTAAAACCAATATTTCTATACAAATGATTTGCACCAAATAAAAGCGAATCAAAATCTTGTGAGATAACTCCATCAAGCTGACCACTACTTACCAGAACTGATGCTTGTGCTTCCCCTTCTTGTGGTGCTTCTATAACTGGTATTCCCATATAACTTAAAAGTAGTTTTGCTTCATCAACCATTTCACTAGTTAATTTTAGCGCACGCGAACCCATTTTTTTTGCTTCTTCTAAATTTCCTTCTTGCAAAGCCACTTTAGTTTTGCTTTCTGCATCAGTTCTAATTGCTCTTCTTTTTTCTAAAGTTTGTGATTTTAAAACTGAAGGCTTTCCATCAAAAACATAAACTGGTTCTATTCCTTTTTCAATTAAATTAATTGTTCTATAAAATAAACCTGTTAAGTGAGAAGTAGTGTTTCCTTTCAAATCAGCAAGAGGCAGCCCATCAGCACCCCTAATTGAAGCTAAAAATTGATAAAGCATATTAAAAGAATCAATTCCAAGTTTTTTCCCTTTTAAATAATCAATAGTAATTTCTTCTTTTTCTATCAATTTTGATAAATTTACTCCCATTTTATTCACCCAAAACTAAACTACTGCAGAAATTACTTTCCATTTAGTATCCTCACTTACTAAAACAAAAAAATCTTCAGAAGTCTTTTTTACTTTTTTATTATCTTTCTCAAGTTCTATATCAAATGTATAATTAACAGTTGCAATTTTATCATAAATTTTTATTTCTATATTATATTCTTTCCAAGAATAAATCTTTTTTTTAGAACAATTCTCCCAATGTTTAATACAATTATCTTTTCCAACAATTCTATTTTTTTCTACTCCTCCTAAAGCAACCATATCTTCATGGAAATATTCATTTAACTTATTAATTTCTTTAGTTTTAGTCCAAATCTTATTTATTGATTTTATAACTTTTAAAACTTCTTTTTCCATGTTTTACACCAACTTCTTTTTATTAAAACAATTATTCATTACTTCTATAATATCTTTATGTGTTGCAACAAAATAATCTTTCTCTTTTGCTATTTTTATTAATTCTTTATCTGGATTTAGTGCAACTATTTTTTTAGTATTTGAGAATATTGCTTTATCTTGAGGAGAATCTCCAAGACCAATTGAAAGCTCTTTTTTTGAACTATATTTTTTAAAGTATTCTTTTACTTCACTACATTTTCCATCCTCAGTTCTTACATCATTTACTAAAATATTTGTAAATACTCCATTTTCTTCTTTTATTATCATCCCAGTAGTATCATCTGCACCAATTTCTTCTTCAACTTTTTTTGCTAAATAATCCCATCCTCCACTTAGAAGAACAAATAAGTAATTCTTTTTGTGCATTAATTCTACAAGTTTATATGTGCTTTCATAAATTGCATTTTCTTTCCATTCACTAAAAAACTCATTTGCTTTTTGCTCAATTTCTTTTACATTTTTTCCTTCTAGCGAATCAGCCACACTTTGACTCCATTTTACAATAGTATGTAAATAATCTACCTTTCCACTTCTATAATCATCAATTATTTTTTGGTGAATTTCAAATGCCTTTTTATTAATTAAACTAGCTTGATTTTCATTAAGCCATCTTAAAAAATCAGCAGTAATAAATCCTTTTGATAAAGTTCCATCAATATCACTGATAACTAGCTTTTTTTCATCCATACAAAAAAAAGAAGCAAAATTGTTATAAATCAAAATAAGCCTCTAAATTGTGCTAAAAAAACAACACATATGAAACTAGTTTCATAAAAGAAACCTTTAAATATAATGATGAATAAGATATTACTTTACCATGATAGGGCTTAAAGGTGAGCGTTATCATATTCTCAAACTCTCTTAACTGGCCTAGGAGCTTTTCCTGGGCAAGTTTCTTTTCTTGAAATTAGTTAATACTAAATTTTATTTAAAAAATTGTTATTTATCTATTTTTGGTAGACTTAATTTGTATTAAAACAAAAACATTGTAATGTATGGGAGTAAGTTTAATAGAATTGATATTAAAAAGGCCCATACAAATAATCTTCCAATAAATTTTTGAGACTCTTCAACACTATCAAAACCCATAAATCCAACATATGGAACTAGAATTATTTTTGCCATTCGTCCACCATCAAGAGGGTCACTTGGAAGGAAATTAAACATTCCAACTGCAAAACTTAAAATTATAAAAAATATTAATATTGTGTTTATTGAATTGAGTATTTGTAAAATAAACTGTATTTCAAAAGCAACTTCATAGCCAGTAGGGGAAGGTTCAAATAAAACACCTATTCTTTTTATGTTTAAATTTTCAAAAAAGTATGGTTCTATTTCAACATTAATTAGTTCATTATTTCTAAGTACTACAAAATTATGATAATTTGAATCATTAATTACTGTCATTAAAATACTTAAACTATTAATATCAACTCCATTTAAAGATATGATTTTGTCACCTTCAAATAATAATCCTTTGGCAGGAGCATTTACAGTTATTCCACAAAAAGAAACAGTGTCTTCAACACCCTTAACTAAAACTCCATCATATGCTTTTTCATATTCTGAATTTGCAAGAGTTGCAAATGGGGTAACTAATAGTGCAAATATAACTAATAAAATTATTCCAATACCCATAGTAAATAAATTACTACTTGGGCCTGCGCTTAAAACAAGTAATTGTTTTTTTTCATCATTTTTTAAAAAAGTTTTATCATCTTGTTCTACAAATGCCCCGACTGGAAAAAATCCTGCTAAAAGAAGCCCTACTGATTTTATTTTTTCTTTATATTTTAAAAGAAGTATTCCGTGTGAAAATTCGTGTATTATTAGTATTGCGCCAAGACTAATCCATGCAATAAAAGGAACAACCATTCCAATACCTGGTATTGGAACACCTGGAATTACTGGTGCAATTGATGGGCATATTTGCTGAACTGAAAATAATGCAATTATAGAAATTATTCCATAACCAAGCATAAATGCTATTGAAAGACCACCAAGTCCAAGAAATATAAAACCAATTAATCCAATTAAGAATAATGGTTCAAGAAGAGGAACACTAAACATCCACCCAAGACCAAAAATAAAAACAATTGCTAAAATTATTGAACTAATTAAAAGAATTATTATCCTTTTTGCTTTTGAATATTTTCTTGCAATCCAATAATCAACACCAGCTAAACCAAATCCTGCAAATAAACCAATTATTGAAATCTTTTCAAGAACCATTGCGTGTTTTGACAAATAATTTATTGTGTTAATAAACCTTTGAGTTTTAAGCATCACTAAACCGTACGGTATTATAAAAAATTGAGCAATGCCAAGTTTTAACCAAAGTAAATTTGGAAGTATTATTATTGCAGATATTACAAAACTCATCCAAAAAGTAGTTGTATCTCCATTAGTAAATAATTCATATAATGAAAATGCTAAAATTAAAAGGGCTATTAAAAATGGTTTTAGCAAAGGAGTTTTTTGCATTTCTATTTTCTTAACATCTGTTTTTTTAACAGTTAAATTTTTTTTATTAGTTATTTTTTTCTTAGAATCCAGTTTTTTCTTTACTATTGAATTTTTCTTATTCTTTAAAGGCATAATAAAAACAATCCCTAAATTTATTTAAACTATCGTATTGAAATTTTTAAGTCAAGACAAGCATGTTTAACAGCTTTTACGTTTTTTTTGTTCACTGATTTTAAAAAAGAACTTAAAAATAATTCAAATTCTCCTTGACCCATATTTGATTTAATATCTTTTATATTTTCAAGTGATGCTTTATAAATTGATGAATATTCATCTTTTTTTTCAAGTTTTACAAAAGAATCTAAACTAATTATCACTCTTGAAGTGCAAGAATTTTTTTTATCATTATAAAAATTCCAAAAATTAATTTTTGGTGGATAATACCCTAAATTATAAGTTCTTGCCAAATCTTTCCCAAGGTTTTGTATTAATTTTTCATCTTTTGATTTCTTAAGATTTTTTAAACCAACTGGCACATTGTTTTTATGGCATGGAGTTAATTTTCCAAATTTAACATTCATTTCTTTAATTAAATTTTCTAAATGATTAGGATCTTTATCTAAATTTATTTTTTTAAATTCAGCAACGGGTAGTCCCGCTTCATAAAATGATTTCCAAACTTCTTGAGATATTTTTAAATTTTCAATAATTTTTTCTTTATTAGTTA
Source organism: uncultured archaeon (assembly GCA_964583285.1). GTDB lineage: Archaea > Iainarchaeota > Iainarchaeia > Iainarchaeales > JAAZKV01 > JABIDZ01. Next base: position 5,919 of record CAZOVD010000009.1, on the reverse strand, counting down.
AAGCCACAATACTCACCAATAATAATTTAGTATGGTTTAGTTTAATAATTAATAAGAGTAATTATTTAAAAAAATAATAAAAAAATAATTTGTTAAAATGTTAAAAATTAAAAAAATAATTGGGAAACATTTTCATGTTTCCCTAAAAGAGAGTTTTTTTGAGAAATTTAAAGAACAAAATCAAGGTCTAATTCCCTGTCTCTGTTATTTCTTCCACTATATCCTTTTGAGTCTTTTCCACTTGCCCCTTTTACAGCATCACTTCTAATGTATGGTGAGTGAACTCCTGTGAAAATACAAATTACTTCTAATTTATTTTCAAAAGTTGGGTCAACTCTTGCTCCCCAAATAACTGTTGCTTTTGGATCAATTTTATCAGTAAGCATTTCACCAACTGCATTTGCTTCTCCAAGAGTTAAATCTGGCCCTCCAGTTATGTGGATTAAGCACCCTGTTGCTCCGCCAATATCTATATCTAAAAGTGCATTTTTTAATGTGTCTTCTACTACTTCATTTACTTTGTCAACACTCTTACTTTCACCAACAGCAATTACTGATAATCCTTGGTTACTCATTATACTTCTTACATCTGCATAATCTAGGTTTACAAGTGAAGGTTGTGTTATTGTTTCTGTTATTCCTCTTACAGTTCTTGCAATTACTTCATCAGCAACTTTGAATGCGTCTTGTATTGGCAGATTTGGTACTAATTCTACTAATCTATTGTTGTCAATTACTACTACAGTATCACTTACTTTTCTTAGTGTTTCTATTCCTTCTTCTGCTTTTATTAATCTAGCTTTTTCAAGAGCAAATGGATAAGTTACCATTGATATTACTATTGCCCCTTGTTCTCTTGCTATTCCTGCTACTACTGGTGCTGAACCTGTTCCAGTTCCTCCACCCATTCCAGCAGATAAAAATAACATATCTACTCCGTTTAATATTTCTTCAAGTGCGTTTCTTGATACTTCTGCAGCTTTTGCTCCAACTTCTGGGTATCCTCCAGCACCTAGCCCTCTTGTTACACTTTTTCCAATTAAAACTTTAGTTATTTCATCACTAACTATAGCTAAGTGTTGTTTATCTGTGTTAATTGCTACAAGTTGTGCTCCTGCAATTCCCATTGATGCAAGTCTATTAACAGCATTACATCCTGCTCCCCCAGCACCAACTACCATAATTTTTGGTGTTCCAAATTCTTCAAGTTTATCTGAAGAGTTAGTATTAGAAGTTTTTGTTACAGCTTCTTCTATTATTGATTTCATATTTTCACCCCAATTTCCCTATATTCTGCAAAAAAATGCAATAAATATAATTTGAATATATTTTGTTTAATGTTATTAATAAAGGTTTCTTTTATGTATAATAATAATAACATATCTAATAGCCATTTTGACTAAGAATTTTGCATTTGACTAATAATCAAAATTGTTCAATAAGCTAAATTATTAATCTAAGAGCTTATTTGAGCAAATATTCAAAATGCAATATAATCTATTTAAAAAAATTAACGCAAAAAGTGTTAAATTGGTTTATTTTTTTATTTTAAACAATATTTAATGCTTTAATTATTAAATAAGCAATATATTTTAAAAAGATGGTAATTTTTATTATGTATATTCATAAAAAATTTGCAAAAATATAAAATAATTAAATTATTCAAAAAACTGATTATGTATATGCGCATGTATTTTATTGCAAATAGTAAAAATGATGAGTCATCAATACTAAATAATTTTTGTATAAAAAAATATGATGTTTGCCAAAAGAATTTAAAATTTTAATAAAAAAAATATTATTTAACTATTTTAGAGATTTTTTGAAGTTTTCTTTTCTTAACTGCATCATCAACATCAACAACAAAGGCTCTTGCTGACTTTTTTTTAGTATCAACTACAATTTCAAAAGCATCAGAAATATCTAAACCTGTTTCAAATTTTGCCTTTTCAATTAATTTTTGTATGTTATTAATAACTAAATTCGCCTTTTTTTCACCAATAGAAATTTTAAGATTTTCCATAAACCAACTATGCATTACATTATTTTTTGGCAAATATTTAACTATCATATCTCCAAAAACTGTTAAGTCAGTCATTGCAACAAACTTTTGACCTTTTCTTTCAACCAATCTAAAAGTTGGAGGAACTGGATATCCTTTTCTTTTTAGCACCCCAAGAACTTTAAAATCAAGACTTGCTTGCATTGTTTGAGAATTTACATTTTCATAAACTTTTAAAACAAGAGGAGCTTTATGTTTTCCCTTTTTAACAGTTATATCTTGAACATAACCATTACCACCAATAGCATAGTATTTTTTATTTCCAAATGAAGAAATTCGCTTAACTTCTGGGTTAATAAAAACAACATCAGAAACAAATGGTTTTCTTTTTCCAAATTTTCTAAAAATCATAAACAAATAAGTATTTTGGAATTTAAATAGATGGCCCTTAAAAAAGGGCCAAATTAAAATTATTTTTTCTTAGCTGCTTTTTTTGCTTTTGCTTTTGCCATTTTTTTCACTCTCCCTTAAAAAAGGCAGAATCAAAATTGTTTGCAAGAATTAGTCAACGCACAACAATTTGCCACGCACTACCATTAATACAATAAAACTTATATTTAAACATAGTAGTAAAAAAATCTAAAAAAAAATAAATTTTTTATAAAAATTATTTTAGCTCATTTAAAACATTAGAAATATCTAAATCAAGAGTGTACATTTTAATATTTCCATTCTCATCCATTGGCCATTTATTTTTTGGTTTATCCCAATAAAATTCAATTCCATTTTTGTCAGGGTCACTAATATAAATTGCTTCACTAACTCCATGATCAGCCAAACCATCAATAGGATAATTTAGTGAAATAAGTCTTTGTAAAATTTTTGCAAATTCTTTTCTATTAGGAAGAAGTATTGCAAAATGATAAAGCCCAGTGCTATTTCTTTGCGGAGGATTTGCCCCTAAACTTTCCCAAGTGTTTAAACCAATATGATGATGATATTTTCCTGATGAAATAAAAGCAGCACTTTCACCAAATTTACTAATTAATTTAAAACCAAGTAATTGAGTATAAAATTTTAATGAATTATCTAAATTAGATACTTTAAGATGAACATGCCCAATGCAAGCAAATTCACTAATTTTAAAATCACTATTAGTTTCTTTACTTTTTACCATACAAAAAAAATAATTAAAATCCATATAAATTAATTGGAATAATGAAAAAATAACAAAAAATGAAACTTTTATAAACAATTACAAGTAATTTTTTCTTATTGGTGAGCAAAGAGTCATCATGTTATAAGTGCCTTTGTAGCTCAGTAGGTAGAGCATTCGGCTGTTAACCGAAGGGTCATAGGTTCAAGTCCTATCAAAGGCGCTCTTATTTTTTTTAGAGATATAGAAAATAATATTAAATGTACAAATTGTTACATATAAAAAAATAAACTATTTATAAATAACAATAATTAACAAATAATAATGACGCAAGAATCGAAAGTAAAAACTAATTCTGTTTTTGGCGTAAGCACACTACTCTTATTATTAGCCTAATTAAAGGATTTCAAAGTCTTGCAAACTAAGGGATTCTTAAAAAAAAGTTTTTTTATAAAAACTAATCTTTTGATTGGTTTAATTTACACTAAAGAAAAACTTTTTATAAAATTTTTTTGCAATAGCAAAAAAGTGTTAATTTAATTATAAAAATAAAAAATTGGTTAAAAATGGAGATGATTATTTTGAAAAAAGAGAATAAAATTATAAAAATTTTTGATACAACGCTAAGGGATGGAGAGCAAAGTCCAGGGGCTACAATGTCAAAAGAAGAAAAAATAAAGATTGCAAAACAACTTGAAAAACTTAATGTGGATATAATTGAAGCTGGCTTTCCAGCATCAAATAAAAAAGATTTAGAAGCAATAAAAGAAATTTCTAAAATAATACAAAATAGCGAAATATGTGCACTTGCAAGGTGTACAAAGAATGATATTGATATTGCTTGGCAAGCAATAAAAAATGCAAAAAAACCAAGAATACATGTTTTTATTGCAACTTCAGATATTCACTTAAAATATAAACTAAAAATGAGTAGAGAAGAGGTAATTAAAACAATAAAAGAAAATGTTACATATGCAAAATCATATTGTAATAATATTGAATTTTCTTGTGAAGATGCAACAAGAACAGAAATATCTTTTTTAAAAGAAGCAGTAGAAACAGCAATTGATGCAGGCGCAACAACAATAAATATTCCAGATAGTGTTGGTTACATTCAACCCCAAGAATATGCAAATATTATTTCTCAAATAAAAAAAATGCCTAAAATGAAAAAAATAGATATTAGCGTACATTGCCATGATGACCTAGGTCTTGCAGTAGCTAATTCTTTAGCAGGAGTAAAAAGTGGAGCAACACAAATAGAATGTACTGTCAATGGCATTGGAGAACGTGCAGGAAATGCAGCTCTTGAAGAAATAATAATGTGCATGAAAACAAGAAACGACCACTATAATTCTACTACTAAAATTAATATTAGTGAAATTATTAAGACAAGTACAATGGTTAGTGATGCAACAAACATTTTTGTTCAAAAAAATAAAGCAATAGTTGGTTCTAATGCATTTGCACATGAAGCAGGAATACATCAACATGGAGTAATTTCAAATCCTATTTGTTATGAAGTAGTAAATTCCCAAGAACTTGGAATAAATTCACAACTTATTATAGGAAGACATTCAGGAAAACATGCAATTCAAACTTTTTTAAAAGAAAAAGGATTAAACACAAGTGAAGAATCAATAAAAACTGCAATGAATATTGTAAAAAATTTAGAAAAAAATGAAAATGCAGAAGAAATAATTATTTCAGCATTTATGGAGAAGTGAGTAAACATGAAAAAAAGTAAAGTAATTTGGATGAACAATAATTTTGTTAATTGGGATAATGGCTCACCACACTTTCTTTCACACGCACTTCACTATGGGACTGCGGTTTTTGAAGGAATAAGAGCATATCAAACAAAAAAAGGGGCTGCAATTTTTAGATTAGATGATCACATAAATAGATTATTTAACTCAGCAAAAATTTTTGGAATAAATATACCATACACAAAAGAAGAAATTATTAATGCAACAATAAAAACTGTGAAAGAAAATAATTTAGAAGAATGTTACATTAGACCACTTGTATATTATAGTGATGGAGGACTTGGTTTTGATGTAACCAATCAAAAAGTTGATGTTGGAATTGCTGCTTGGGAATGGGGAGCTATGCTTGGAAAAGACAAAGTTGAGAATGGAATGCGAATAAAGATTTCAAAATACAGACGACCTTCAAGTGAGTTTATGCCAGTTACTGCAAAAGTCAGTGGCAATTATGCAAATAGTGTTATGGCAAAAATGGATGCAATTAACAGTGGATTTGACGATGCAGTAATGCTTGATAAATTTGGAAATGTTGCTGAGTGTTCTGCAGAAAATTTTTTTATGATAAAAGATAATACCTTATTTACTCCAACAAAAGAAAACTGTCTTGAAGGAATAACTAGGGCCACAATAATGCAAATTGCAAAAGAAAATAACTATAAAGTAGAAGAAAAAACAATATCGCCTAGCGAAATAATAAATGCAGATGAATGTTTTGCATGTGGAACAGCTGCTGAAATAGTACCAATAACTAAAATCGATAATACAGTTATTGGAAATGGCAAACCAGGAACAATTACTAGAAAAATACAAGAAAAATATAAAAAAATAATTACTGGCGAAAATAAAAAATATCATGATTGGCTAGCATTTGTGAAATAATGCTAGCTATAAAAAAATCTAATTAAAAATACTTTGGTTTTAATTATCTTAATATGAATAAAGAAAGAAAAACAAAAAATAAGTTTGATGAAAAACACTGGGAAGAATGGGGA
>CAZOVD010000008.1:27817-31252 GCA_964583285.1 uncultured archaeon | reverse complement strand
CATTATTTATATTAGAATAAAATTCAAAAAAATAAACTCCTTCATTAATCGAACTAAAATTAATTTCAATGTTTTCTAAATTATTATTACAATTAATATATTCTTTGTCAGAATATGAATCAATTACAAAATCATTTTGTTTTACTTTACTAAAATATATTTTAAAGTCATTAAAATTATTTATATAATTATCACAAACCACATTAAATTTAATAATTGTATTTTGATCAATAAAATTAACCGAGTTTAAATCAATTTTAACTAAATTATTTAAAGTATTACAATTTAGACAATCTATTTTAACATTACAAATTTGATTTTCATACGTTCCACTTAAAACTCCATTAATACAAGTTCTATCTTCAGAAATACAAGTTTTATCTTTTTCAACTATATTTTTTTCATAATATGTTTTTGTTTCGCCATGAAAAATAATATCTCCATCAGGCCCTTGACAGTTAAGTGCTTCTTCTTTATGTGCAGTACATTGTGCACTATTATTCCCACCATATAATCCATTACAAGTCCAATTTACACTTTCTCCGTTATTTGGAAATGACGGAGTTGCCCCCGCTAATTCTCCATTTAAACAAAATGTACCTTCAAAATTAGTTGAATTATAACTATAATTTTTTGCTGCACTCCCACATTCACCATTAATTGGTTTATTTAAACTACATTGTGCTAATGTTCCACCATATACTCCATTACAATTCCATAAATAATTTGAATCATTATCTTCAATATCTTCAAAAGTTCCTTTAATACATTGATTTAATTCTAAACTACATTCGCCATTTACTGGTTTATTTATAGCACAAGTTGCATTTTGCCCACCATTTTGACCAATACAATCCCACCTATAAAAATTTGAATCATCAGGCGTGTCGTTAAATGTTCCACTTGTACAAGAATTAATAATTGTACCACATTGACCATTTATTGTTTGTGCTTGACAAGTGTAAAATCTAACATTTCTAATATTCCACCAATTATTGGTCGCGTCTCTTCTTATCGTAACTGAAGTTATTGGCGATAAAGGATTAGCATTATTTACACTACCATTTGAAACATTCCCAATACTTATTGCTGGTTGAGAACCAAATATAACTCTTACATTATTTGATAAATAACTAGAAAATGTTACTTTTGAAATTATTCTTGATGAAAAATTAAATTGAACATACGCATTATTTTGACTTTCATATTCCCAGCTACCATGCCCATGGGTCGAATCTTGATCTATTGCGCAACAAGTATCTCTACAAGCTTTTAAATCATGATTATTACAAGTGTTATTTGATCCACCACTAGGACAACTTTGAGTGGCCCAGTTTATATTTGCATTAGAACAACCAGAATAATGTGATGAACTCATGGTCGTTATAAAACTTCTATTTAACTCAACTTCATTATAACCAGCAGGGCATAATGCAAGAGAAATATTTAATATTATTAAAAATAAAAATAACATCAAAATAAATCTAAAAAAATTAATTTTCATAAATTAAATATTATCAAATCTACTTAATAATTATTTGTTAAATATAATTTTAGCTAAATATAAACTAAAAATCACTATTAAATTATAAATAAAACTTAATTAGTTTTCTATTTAAGATATTAAAAAAATAAATTTCTGATGCCCACAAAAGTAAAACTTTTGCTAGGTTTTTCTAAAAAATTCTGAGAAGCATTTTTGATGAAATTTTTCCAATATCATTTGCTAAAAGCAAATGGTATACATCGTACGCACCAGACGAAACTGGTATGGCAAAGGAGGAAAGGTCATCTTTAAAGGGATTTAATTGTTTGGGTGTTGACGTACAAATAGTACTTTCCGTCCGGATCGGACCCTTCTTAGATGACCTTCTCTCACAAGATTACTTAGACGCTGACTAGCAGCATTTTCTTTTCTATAAGATAGGCGTTCTTTTACATCATGTGCAGAAACTTGGCCAACTTCGTCAATTAATTGCATTATGTGTTGATCAGGCTCTGACAAAACGTTTTCCTCTAAATTTGTGTGGGAGTTAGAGGGAGTGTTGATTAAAAGTTCTTGTATTTTTGAAAACTTCTCTTCTAGACTTTTTAATATTTTGTTTGTTTCTTCACGTTCTTTTGTAAGTTTATACAAAAGTGCCGCAAGAAATGCTGGGTTACTTGATTCCTTCATCACTTCTTGCATATCCATACTTAGATCGTTGAAATCAGGACTAATACGCTTAACCGCGTTGAGGCTATTCAACAATTCTTGTGTGTCATATGCTTTCTGTGATTTATCATAATCTGTCATGTTATATCATGATAGTATCATGACATATATATACTTTTCCCCTTTAGAAATAGAAACTTAATATAATTCAAAACTTTGAGTTCTAAACTTAACAAAATATTACTTTGAAGTATTTAAATGTTATTTAAAAAAATAAATTGGGCATTTGCCCAAATTATTAAATTATTTTTTTAATTTAATTGCAATTGCACTTATTTTAAGAGGCCTTCCATCTTCTGTTTCAACTTCTTCAGTTGAAATATCAATTCCAACAAGTTTTATGTCTTCTGATTTATTTCTAACAATTTCTGCAACATCAACTGCTCTTGAGATTGATTTACCTCTTGCTTTTATAGTTACTTCTTTATTCCCTTCGCCAAATTGAGTTATTACTGCTAAAACATATGCCATAGCTCCTTTTTTTCCTATGAAAACCATATTGTTAACTGTTTTTTTAGTTGTTTCTTCATTTTTTTCTGCCATTAAATCACCTTTGTAATTTTTTAAGATTTGGCACTTAAATGTTTTTAAATTAACCTTTTTAAAAAAGGTTAGCGAAAATTGCTTTACATTAATCTTTTAGAAACACTAAACAAAAGGTTAGAAAAACAAATTTAAAAAAAATAGAAAAAAATTAAAAGGAGTGAAATGAGACCATTTTTTTAGGTCTCAAATCTTACCAAAAACTAAAGTTTTTGGCTTTTTGCGAGCTTTTTTAAAAAAAGCTCTACTTCAAATATTTTATTGTGTTTGTTAAAACACCTGGTGTTAAGCCTGGATCATAGTTGAAATAAACAACTGTTCCAAATGGAAAGCTTTTCTTTTCAACTATAGCTGGATAACTCTTTGGTGTATTTTCTGATTGAATATATGCTACAGTTCTTGTTCCTTGTGTTGCTTGAACATCAAGAACCCTCATTGTATATGGAGGTTGTGTTACTGGAGGGCTTAATTCAATACCACTCATTATAGGATGATCATAAACTTGTCTTCTAATTCTTCCAACAACATTTATTTCTTTTCCTTCCATACAAACAGGAACACTGTCAGCACCTAAAACACATTCAACAGGAATTATTTCTCCAAAATTTGCTTTCCATCCAACAACATCAGTTGAAGTATATCCTGCAAATCCTACACTTTGATAAATTCCTGAATTA
>CAZOVD010000008.1:7349-27807 GCA_964583285.1 uncultured archaeon | reverse complement strand
ACATAATTTTTTGTTGCTTCTCCAAGGGAAACAGTAACACTTTTATCAGTTAGGGTTTGATTTAAAATTACTAAATCATATTGTGATAATTCTTCACTAGCTGCATTTCCAAAGCTAGCTGCATCTCTTACCCTATAAGTTAACATATAAGACAAGTTATCAAGAACAACTTTCTCACCTAAAGAAGGTTGGCCTATGAAAAGCACTTGCATATGTTGGCTGCCTTTTGGCAAATATGGAATATCAACTACTCCAAAATAATTTAACGAAGCAATTCCAATTATTACTAAAAGCACTAATGGAATTAAACCTTCTAGATTGAATCTTGGAATACCTGGAACACCAATTGGTGCTGCTCCTGCATCCCCACCTGCATCATCATACATTCTATTTCACTCCTTTCAATTAATTTGTTAATATATTACTGTCTTTTAGTATTTTTAATACTTTCTGTAAAAACATTGAAGAAATTAATGCTTTTTGCATTAATAAATCTTTCTGGAAGCTATTTCCCAAGCATTCCATAATACATGTTCTTTACATATAAAGTATAATTATTATCTTTCACAAAATATTCAAGTGGATATGAATAATATGCTACTCTTTCACCTAAACCAGATGTTGCAATTACTGGTAAAAATCTAGGTATTTCTAAACCTTCAACAACTTTTACTGAACCTTGATCAAGAGTTAAAATTAAATTACTATTTTGTGCGTTTGGAAATTGTCTAACAATTGCAAAGTCTCTTTCTTTTTTTATTCTCATTTCAAGAGAAGGAGATGTACCATAAATTAATTTGTGATTTCCAGTTAATTCAGAGCGAAGTATTCCAACAGAAAACTCATCAGCACAACTTGAAAATTCACAATAATTTCCAACATACCTTAGTCCTAAAAATTCATCAAAATTTAAAACTAAATATTCTGCATCAGTTTCAATTGCACGAGCCCAAGCATTATCAATTAAATTTCTTGAACTATTAGTATCAGTTAGTCCTTCAAGTTCTGTGCTAGGCCTAACAACGCCCGCATCTCCAACCCAAATAAGTCTTCCTGAGATTTCTGCTTTATTTACATAATCCATAAACATGTTTAATTGATCCATTGAAAGAGTACGTGCTTTTTCTACAATTACTAATCTATAGCTTCGTAAATTACCAAGCGAAATAGTATCAATATGAGCTATATCAACAGCGTTTGCTCCAACCATATTTGGATCTTGTAAAATTAATCTAAGTTCATCAGGGTTACCTAATCCATCATCACCATATACAATTAAAACTCTAGGCGAGCCTGCTACTGATTCATAAACATCGCACCAAAATGGAATACTTGAACATTTAACTAGCCCAATAAATGTTAAAATAAATAATATTACAAGAATTAAAATTACTGCACCAAATGCTTTAATTCCTCTATCAGCAATATAATTTGAATCCATTTTATCACAAATACCAATATTTAAAAAATTCTTGATTTAATTAATATATATAAATATTCTCTTATAATATTTAATTATAGTGGTGATAGAAAAATGGTTAAATTTGTTAAAAGTAAACCTGCAGTTGGTGGAGGGCCTAGTTCTTCTCTTGGAATAACAAGGTTTTTTGATGCAGATAGTAAAAGTCCAAAAATTAGCCCATACTTTGTTGCAGGAATAATAATTGTTTTTATTTTAATAATTATTATTTTGAAAACTTTTTTATAAAATAAAAATTTAATAAGATAAACTTATTTAAAATTTTAAATTAATAAAAATATACTAGAAAGTAGACTTATTTTATTATTTCAATATTAATAATTATTTTTTCATCATTAATTTCAATTTCTTTTCCAGAATTTTTTTCAATTAAAATGTTATCTGCTTGAACTGAATGCGATATTTCTTTTCCAAAATTATTAATTGCATTTTTTATTAAAACAGACTTAGTATCAAATTTTATTTCTATTCTATCCTTTATCGTCAAACCTTGTTTTTTTCTATAATCATTTACTTTTCTAATTATTTCCCTTGCAATTCCTTCAATTTTTAATTCTTCAGTAATAGTAGTATCTAAAATTACTTGTATCTCATCTTTATCACTAACTTCATTTTCTACTTCTTTCACATTAAGTTCATCTTTTATAACATCAAATAATTGTGAATTAATTTTTGGACCAATTATAGTTACTTTTTGCAGAGGTTGTTTTACTTGTATTTTTTCACTGGCTCTTTTTTCAAGAGCAACACTAACAACTTCTCTTGCAATTGCCATTTCGTTTTCAAGATTTTGATTTATTTTTTTATCATTAAATATGGGCCAGTTTTCTAAATGAACTGAACTATCTTTTTTGAAATTAAGTTCTCTTAATGTTTGATATATTTCTTCTGAAATAAATGGAGCTATTGGAGCAATTATCTTTGAAACATTATCTAAAACAAATGCAAGTGTTTGTATTGCATTATTATCTTTATCCCTAAATCTATCTCTACTTCTTCTAACATACCATGTTGATAAGTCTTCAACAAAATCAATTACATCACTGCAAACTTTAACTGTATTATAGTCATCTAAATTTTCTGTAGAATTTTTAATTAATTTATTTGTCTTACTAATTATCCATTTATCTAAAATATCCTCTGAATTTGAATTATCTAAAATTTTATTATTATTATAAAATAAACTATAAAACTTATTTACATTCACAAGCAAAGTGAGTAATTTTCTATTTACTTCTTTTACTCCATCATCTAAAAAACTTATATCTTGTGCCCTCATTACTGGTGTTGACATTAAATAAAATCTCATAGCATCAGCACCAAATTGATCAAGTAATTTATTTGGATCAGTATAATTATTTTTTGATTTTGACATTTTACTTCCATCACTTGCTAAAATATTTCCACTAACTACACAGTGTTTAAATGGAGTATTATCCATGAAAAGTACTCCAATTACATGCATATAATAAAACCAAGCTCTTACTTGTGCAATATACTCACTTATAAAATCCGCAGGGAAATTTTCTTTTAACCAATCTTTATTTTCAAAAGGATAATGTTTTGCTGCATATGGCATTGATCCACTTTCAAACCAACAATCAAGTACTTCTGGAATTCTTGTCATTATTTCTCCAGTTGAACTTTTTAAGTGAATCTTATCAACAACGTGTTTATGTAAATCAATATTATCATCAATTTTTTCTATTGCTTCTTTTTTTAATTCTTCAATTGATCCAATAACTTTTACTTCCCCACTTTCACTTTTCCAAACTGGGATTGCAGTTGCCCAAAATCTATTTCTTGAAATACTCCAATCAGGAGCAGTTTCTAAAATATTATCAAAACGCATACTCACATTTTCAGGGTGCCAATTAATATCTTTTGATTTTTCAATTAATTTTCCTTTTGCTTTTGTAATATCAACAAACCAAGAATTTACTGCATTATAAATTAGAGGCGTTTCACATCTATAACAAAATGGATAACTGTGTGTATAATTTTTTGAATCAACTAATAATCCTCTGTCATATAAATTTTGTATTACTTCACTATCAATTTTCTTAAACCATTTACCAATCCATTCTTTTGGACCATCAACAAGAAGACCATTTTGACCAACATGTTGTATTATCGGCAAATCATATTTTCTTATCATTTGATAATCAAATTCACCATATATTGCCATGTGAACTATTCCAGTACCATCAATACTTGTAACATCATCTCCGCCATCAATAACATAATGACCTTTTTTCCCATTTTTTTCTAAATCATAAAGTGGTTCATAATCAATTCCAATTAATTCACTTCCTTTTAATTCATTTATTATTTCAAAGTGTTTGAAATTTTTTTCAAGAAGATCTTTTGCTAAAATAAATTTTTTTCCAAATACATCAACTTTTACATAATCTAATTTTGGATTAACTGCTAAAGCTACATTCCCAATTAATGTCCAAGGAGTAGTAGTCCATGCAAGTAAATATTCATCATCTTTATTTTTTATTTTAAAAGCAATTGTTGCAGATTTTTCAGTAACATCTTTATATGAATTATCCATTTGTATTTCTGAATTTGCAAGTGGTGTTTCGCACCTTGGACAATACATTAAAACTTTTTTTCCTTCAAAGATAAATCCTTTTTCATATAAATTTTTGAAAATATGCCAAACACTTTCCATATATGTTTGATCCATTGTTTTGTAAGAATTATCAAATTCTATCCACTTACCAATTCTTGCAACTGTCTTTTTCCACTCGCTAGCAAAATGAAGAACTTTTGTTTTTGCAGTTTCATTAAATTTATCAATACCCATTTCTTCAATTTGTTTTTTATTTTTTATACCAAGATCTTTTTCAACAATATTTTCTATTGGAAGACCATGACAATCCCAACCCCACCTTCTTTCCACTCTTTTACCTTTCATTGTATAATATCTTGGAAATAAATCTTTACTAACAAGCCCCAAAATGTGTCCATGATGTGGCAAACCAGTTGCAAAAGGCGGACCGTCATAAAAAACATATTGATTATCTTTTGGTCTTTCTTTCACTGACTTTTCAAAAATTTTATTATTTTCCCAGAAACTGGTAATTTCATCTTCAATAACTCTTCTTGACATAAAAACCAAATAAAACAAATTTTCACAAAACAATTTTCGCTAACCTTTTTTAAAAGGTTAAATTGCTAACAAGCAATACTTTTCGCTAACCTTTTTTAAAAGGTTAAATTGCTAACAAGTAATCTTTTGATTAAACTTTTTAAAAGTTTAGTGGACGTGAGCGGATTTGAACCGCTGACCTCTAGTGTATAAGACTAATGCTCCACCAGGCTGAGCTACACGTCCGTATTCACTTTTAGTGAAATTTTGTAATCTAAACTATATTACGTTTAAATACTATAAAATTGATAAGTGAAAGGTTTTAAATTGTTCATTTTTTAGATAAATTTAGCAGTTTATTATTTAATTACAAATGACATAATTATTTGGATACTATGACTAATCCACTTAAATTATCATTAAGTAAAAAATCAATAAATACTAAAGAAGAATTTTATTCATTTTATTATGAAAATCCACTAATAAATAAATTACCAATGTGGAAAAATTATACTGAATTGTTAAATGATACTTATAGGGGAAAAGTTGGAATAAGATATTCTAAAGGAATTGGTAGAAAAACTAGGTTTAATGTACCTTTTACAAAAATACCAGAAACTCTTAATGAGTTTGAGCTTGAAGGTTTTAATAGAGATGATGTTAGTTTTGTTATAGCTCAACCTGATGAGAAAATATTAATTTTGGGTGAATTAAAATTAACTGAACTTGGTTTATATTTAATGTATAGCCAAGAAAAAAAACCAATGAAAGAAGCATTAAATAAAAGTACCAAACATGCTTTTGGATTAAAAGCAAAAATGCTTTTAGAACATTATTTATATCCACAAAGTTATTCTGATTTATTAACTATCTTAGAATTATTCCCAAATTCAATAGTTGAGTTCACTGCATATTCAAAAAATTTTGGAATATTACCCAATAGAAATACTATTATTTGGGAAATAAGAAATTTTTGATTATTTATTTTTTAGAAGATTTTTTTAATTCTTTTATTACTTCTTTTGCTTCATCTTTAAGAGCAAGTCCAAAACCAAGACCTATCATTAATGAAACAGCAAAAGTTATTCCAAAAAAAGCTATTACAAACGCACTTTCAAGCAAAAATGTTGGAAGTCCAATAATACTAATACCCATAACAAAAGCAACGTATGCAATCATTAGTTCAACAGCTAAACCAAATAACCTTCTCATTGAATGACCCGTTGCTTCAATTGCATTTCTTGCAAATCTAGCAATAATAAGTCCACCAATAACAACACCGATTGCAACTATTATCATTAGTGCATATTGTATCCAAAAACCAAGTAATTCATTAAGTGTTAATAAATTGATTATTTCTACCGCTTGTTTTAAGAATACAAAAAACAAATACCATTTTACTATATTACCAAAAATTTCACTAAAATTTTTATTACCAATTGCAGCTAAAAGATTTTGTTCTTCAAACCAATCATCAAGACCAATTTTATTAAATAATCTAACAATAAGCATTTTTGCAAATATTCCAATTAAATAACCAACAATAACAAATATTATTGCAACAAGTAAGTTTGGTAAAATTTGTAAGAAAGGATTCCAAATAGATGCTATTAAATCAGGATTTGTTAAATCAATAACCATACTATTATACTACTAAATTAACATATATAAATATTACTGAAATCCAAAAAAAACTAATTTAATTAATTTTTTTATTTAAAAAATCAAAAACTTTTTCTTTTACTTTAAGTATGCTAATATTGGTTGTATCAATTACAATATCAAAATTTTTCTCAGAATAACAATCTGAATTATATAAATTTAAATATCTTTTAGTATCTATTTTCATTCTTTCTAAAATCTTCTTTTTTTGATCATCAATAGAATTTACCATAGACTCATTTCTATCATTATTTTTTTTAAGTTCATTAAAAATTCTTTTTGCACCTTCATCCAAACTTACACTTAAATAAATTTTTAGCGAATTAGGAAATGTAAAATAAGCCATTCGACCAGAAACAACTGCATTTTTTTCTTTTGAAACTACATCTTTAACATATTCATCAAAATAAATATCTCCTTCTTTTGGATTTTTATCTGACCAAATATTAAATTCCTCAATAGTCATATTTTTATTTTTCGCAGCATCTCTTCTCATTTTTCCAACATCAAAAAAGGAATAATTTAGTTCACTTGCAACCATATTTGCAATTGTTGTTTTTCCACTACCAGGAGTTCCACCAAAAGTAATAATCATAAAAATAATAAAACTAGAAATCAATAAAAATTAGGTAGTTGAAAAAAATTGATAAAAAAAAAGATCTACCTCAAGCATTAGCTTGAGTGTAGAACGCGTGCGACTTGAGCAATGCCGGTCATTTACATCATGCCAGGCATTGCGCCCATTCCACCCATATCCATTCCTTGTGGTGGACCTCTTGCCTTGCTTGATCCAAGTATTATATCATCTATTCTTAGAATCATTTCACTTACCTCGCTTGCTGAATCTATTGCTTGTGTTTTTACTGAAAGTGGTTCAAGAACATCTGATTTTTTCATATCTTCTATTTTTCCTTTATGAACATTAACTCCATAATATTTTCCTTCTTTTTTTGTGTGTTTACTTCTTAGTTCTACTAATGCATCTATTGGATCCATACCAGCAGTTTCTGCTAAAGTTCGTGGAATTATTTCAAGAGCTTCTGCAAAACTTTCAATTGCAAGTTGTTCTCGCCCACCAACTGTTTTTGCATAATCTTTTAGTCGCATGCTTACTTCCATTTCACATGAGCCAGCACCAACTAAAACACGCCCAATTTTTATTGCTGAACTAACTGCACCAATTGCATCAACCAATGCTCTTTCTGCTTCATCAACTATGTGTTCTGTTCCACCCCTAATTAAAATTGAAACAGATTTTGGGTTTTTACATCCTTCAACAAATACCATTGCGTCTCCCGCAACTTTTTTCTCATAAACTTTTCCTGCTTTTCCAAGATCATCTTTACTTAGTTCTTTTATTGATGTAACTACTTTTGCATTTGTTGCTCTTGCAAGTGCATCCATATCAGATTTTTTTATTCTTCTTACTGCAATTATTCCTGCTTTTGCTAAATAATGTTGTGCTAAATCATCAATTCCTTTTTGTGTAAAAACTACATTTGCTCCGCTACCAACAACTGCATTAACCATATTTTTTAATTGCAATTCTTCTTGGTCAATAAATGCTTGAAGTTCATCAGGAGTTGATATTTGTATTTTTGTATCATTTTCTGGTTCTTTTATTTCAAGTGCAACATCAAGTAATGCAATTTTTGCATTTTCAAGGTGCCTAGGCATTCCAGTATGAACTATTTCTTTATCAATAACAATCCCACTTATTAATTGAGTATCTTTAAGTGATCCACCAGTTTTCTTTTCAAGTTTTATATTATCTTTATTAATTGTGATTTTTTTCTCATCTTCATCAGCTACATTTAAAATTGCCGAAACTACTATGTCACTTAATTCTTCTGCACTTTCTGCAGCTTTTCCTGTCATTGAAGTAAGTGCTAAAATTTTTAGTGCTTTTTTATCAGTAAATGTAACTGTATCAGCAGCATCTAAATAATATTGTTTTGCTTTTTCTGCAGCAACTCTATAACCATTAATTATAATACTTGAATGAATTGAATCATCAAGTAATTTTTCTGCTTTTTCAAGTAATGTTCCTGCAAGTACTACTGCTGTTGTTGTTCCATCACCTACTTCTTCATCTTGTGTTTTTGCAACATCAACCATCATTTTTCCAACAGGGTGTTCTATAGCCATTTCACTTAAAATCGTTGCACCATCATTTGAGATTATTACATCGCCCAAATCATCAACTATCATTTTGTCCATTCCTCTTGGACCTAAAGTACTTTTTACTGCGCTTGCTACTGCTCTTGCAATTAAAATATTCATTCTTTGAGCATCTCTTCCTCTTGTTCTTTTTGAACCTTCTGCCATAAAAGCATTTTCTTGTTGTTGATCAGCCATTTAAACCACTCCCATAATCTTACTAAAATAAGCAAATATTACTGATATCTTCCAAAAAAAGTAATATAAATGTTGCGGGAAGAGACGTTTTGTAATTAAAGTAGATAGAAATTATTACTAAAAATGAAAAAAGAAATAAACGCATAGAATATATTTTAAGTTCAAATCTCACAAATTAATAAGTATTAAATAATTACTAAACAGTAATTTGTTATGAAGAAGTTTGAAAGTTTATTTCTAAGCAGAATAAAGAAATTACCAAGAATGATTTTTAGAAGAAAACTTGGATACGACAAAAACCTTAAACCAAAATTAGTAAATTATTCACAAAGTGAACAGGCGCATATTTTTGTAGTCAACCATGGCGAAAGACCCGCACTATTTAGATGTGAATCAACAAGTAATAAGTTAAGACAAAAGAGAACTGCATTTAAAATTTATTACGCAAATCTTATTGCTTATGAATTATTTCCAGAAAATACTATAAAACCAATAAGTGTTGAGAAAAAACAAGTAACAATTTTTCATGGAACATCTGTAGCTGAAAAAAAACGAAAAATATGGGGCGTTGTTAGTGAGATAGTAAAAAAAAGAAGCAAATCATATAAACATTTTCAGCAAGTTTGGTATAATAATGCTCCAAAAATTGATCAGCATCTACTTGATGAACATAAATCGTTCGCCAAATCAGTAAAACCCATAGTTTTTCAAATGCAAAGTGCTGGAATAGAAGTTAATAACCACCCAGTAAATATAATAAATTCAAATGGAAAACCTGTTTTTGTTGAAATTTCAGAAATTGATGTTTATTGTTTAGAAGAATATCTAAAAACACAAATTAATCCAGAAAAAAGAAAAAGAATTGAATTGCTGATTAAACGTTATATGAAATATAATCCAGAAAAAAGAAAAATAATTGAATTGCTGATTAAACGTTATATGAAATACTAAAAATATTAAGGTGAAAATTTGAAATTTAAAAAAATTAAAAAAATTGCTAAAGGATGGAGTAGTTATATTTGGAAAATAAAAACTTTAGATAAAAAAGTTTGTACTTTAAAAGAAACTCGCGAAAAAAGTAATAGAAAAAATTTAGCTGAACGTGAAGGAAAATATTTAACTATTGCAAATTCTGTTGGGATTGGGCCAAAAATAGTTGAAATTAATTATGAAAAAAATTATATTATTTATGAATATATTAAAGGAACTACATTACTTGATTTTATTTTTTCTAAAGAATTTGACAATGCAAAAAGAGAAGATATTTATAAACTTATAAAAGAAATAATTAGACAAGCACTTGTTCTTGACAGTATTGGTCTTCGCCACACACAACTCCAAGTTGGAAAAAATATTTTAATAACTAAAAAAATACATAATGGAAATACTGAATTTATTCCAACTATTATTGATTTTGAAAAAGCAAGTGTTACTGAAAGTGCACGCCGGCTCGACCGGACAAATAGCTCGGAAGCAGTCAAAGAAAAAAATTTTGGGCAAATTGCTTCATTTTTATTATATAACCCTAATGGAATAGTTGCAAAGAAAATAAGAGAAAAACTAGATTTAGAATTATAAAATCAAAAATAAAATAACTATTCTTTCATTATAAATGCTAAAGTATAATATGGTGGTCTATTTTCATGAGCTTGACCGCTACCAGTATTATTAGTATTACCTTTTACAGTGTGTGAATGACTTCCTGCACTTGAAGTATTTGCGGTATTACTATGCGTAGTTCTTACTTGAGGATCACTACTCCCAGTTCTTGTTGTTGATCCACCAATTGTATATGAATGAGTGTGGGCACCAGTAGTATTTGTTGTTAAATCAACATAATGTGAATGTGCTGGCAATTGAGCAGTAGTAAGTGCTACTGTTGCAGCCCCGCCAATATCACCAATAGCATCATAATCTGGATTACTAGGATTGTATCCAACAATAAATCTTCCTCTTAAATCAGGAGTACCGTTTGTGCCATCACAAATCTTCCACCCACTTGGAATATTATTAGGATTACCTGACCACATTACTATTGTCCCTGAAGGAACTCCACTTTCTACTGGACCAGCAGTCAAACAATCTTCAAAAGAATTATATGCACCATTACAAAACACTTTTTGAGAAGAATTTGCAAGGTCAATAATTCCATCATTATCACTATCAACACTTAAGTTTGAAGAAGCACCAACACCAATTGCTATTTGTTGTAAAGTGTGATATGGTTTTGATGTATCAATATTTGCTGCAACTAAAACTATTGAAAGTAAAATAACAAAACCGATAACAAGCAACTTATCAAATTTACTAAAAATCATAATAAACAAACTCCATCAACAAATATTAACTTTTCCTTTTAACAAAAAATACAACTAAACTAAGTAAAACTAAAATAACTAAAAAATTATTATCTGGAATTGATACTTGTTCAGTGGCTTTTGAAATATTAACAAATTTTTCAACACTACACATATTAGTATATAATTTTACGCCAATTACTTGTGAGTTTTCTACTTTAAAGTTATTGTAATTACTAGATTCTAAACCACAAGACACATTTGTTGGACCATTCAAAATATTTCCTAAAGAATCATAAAACAATAAGTTAGCATCTGTGTTTTCAATGCATGAAAAAGAAACAAAAACATTAGAATCAATTGTTTTGTTGTTAATTTCAAAAGAATAAATATTACAGTTATTTGGTATTCCGCTTGATTGAACAACTCCAGAAAAAACTTCTGGTTTACAACAAAATTTTATCTCACTAGAGAAAGTATTACATGTAGAAATATGGGCATTAGTTTCATCACTAACTCCAAATGCGCAAACTTTTCCACTAGAACAACTATTTCCTCGCAAAGTATATTCACAAAGTCCACTTGAAAAAATATTATCAATCATAAAAATTTCGTTTGAATAATTATTGTTATTAGTATAAATTGAATTATTATTTATTTCAACATGAGCATTAGTTAAATCTGAAACACCCAAAACTTTTAATCCATTTACTGAATCACTAACATAGTTAGAATCAACATTAACTACTTTTTGATAAGTACACATTCCAGCACTAGGGACACACGCATGTGAGTTTACACTTTCATCATAATATTTTATTAGTGGTACTGGTTCTGAAAATGTAAAGCTAGATAAAAGTAAAATAAGTAAAAAAAATAGTAACTTTTTCATTAAGATATTATTGTTTTAGAATATTTAAATCTAATTAAAATAGTGAAATTTATAAAAAAAAATTAAATTATAAAAAATAAAATAAAAATAAAGCCACTAAGTTCCATTTTAAAAAATGGAACATGAGTCAATAATGTTGTAGCCATTAGTCGCTACAGTTTGAATTTTCTTTCAATTTCCATAGTTAATAAATCACAAGAAATTTTTACTGATTCCATTTGCTGAATTATTCTTTCTTTTTCAAGTTCTATTTCACTAATTGCAACATACGGCTCTATTGCTTCTTTAAACATACTTCTATCAATGTATGGATACTTATAAGAGTCCATTTTCTTTGAAACATTTGCAACAACTCTTCCAAGCCAAACATTAAGTCCTTTTTTTACTGGCCCTTTAATTGTTTTACCACTATCAAGACTTGATCTTAATTTATTTGTAATAGTTGCTTTTGGAA
This sequence comes from uncultured archaeon, assembly GCA_964583285.1. GTDB lineage: Archaea > Iainarchaeota > Iainarchaeia > Iainarchaeales > JAAZKV01 > JABIDZ01. The sequence goes on along the minus strand of CAZOVD010000008.1, from coordinate 15,564 downwards.
AAGGAAGTTCCTCTTCAAGAGACATTTGAAATGCCTTCCCTTTTGCATTAACATCAACATAATTTATTAATTCATCACATTCTTTTTTTATTTTAGAAATTTTTGCAAGCAATTCTACTCTTTGCTTATCAATATCTTTAATATCTTCATAAGGAGCAAGAGCATCTTTAAGCATTTCATAATTAACAAAAGTGTATGGCTGTGAATTCATTTTTTTTGATATTTTATCAATTAAACTAGCCACCCATAAATTCATTTCATCTTTAACAGTTCCTTTTATTTGTTTTCCAGGAGTAATATTTTTCCTAATTAAATTAGTAATTGTTGCTCTTGGAAAAGGTAATTTTAAATCATTTTCATCATCATTTTCACTATCAGAAATGCCTTCATTTTTAGTATTTTCCATATCATTTTCAGCAAAAACATCTTCATTTTCGCTAACATGTGCTTCATTTTTTTCTAAATTTTCCATTTTTGTTCACCAATAACTAGTTACTAAATAGAATTCTTAAACATTGAGAATATAAAGGTATTGGAAAAAAGTCTAAAAATTCGTCAAAACATTGTTTATTAGCCAATTATTGAGGCAAACATTAAAACTATACTTGAAAGAATTAATATTGAAATCATAAAAATTTGAGCAAGGTCAAGCTTTGTAAAATTTATTACAAAAAGTGACAAAGAAATAATAAGTAATATTGAACCAAGACCAAGCATAGCATATGAAAACACCATTGATTTTTTTCTAAATTTATGAACTTTTATTTGTTCAACATCAAGTTCTATTTGAGCAATTCTTTCATTAATAGAATCAAGAGCAATTTTAACCATAGAAACTGTTTTTTGAGAAGATGAAATTGTTTTATTTATCCTATCTTCAAAATTTTTTGACTCATCCATTATTTGTTTTTTTGCACTGCTTAATTCTAAAGCAGCCATTTCTTTAATATTTGATCTTTCTTCATTTTCAATTTTCTCAAGATCATTATGAATTAAATCTTCAAAACCTTTTTGATTATTAATAAATTCTTCTTTTACAATTGAACTTATTTCTTTTCTTAATAATGTAAAAGTATCAGCTTCTGCAATAAGTAAAAGTTTTTTTGCTTGTTCTTCATTAACTCCAAGATCAAGTAATGTTTGAACAATCTTTTCTCTTGGTTGTCCTTCTTGAACCATTTTTTGAATTATTTCAATAATTGAATTATTTACATCCATAAAATCACTCAGTAATAACTAAATCTTGAGAATAATTTTGCTCAAGTTTTCCAACTTTTAAATTAAAATTTATTTTTATATTACCTGGTCTAATTGGGGTTAAAGTAGAATTTAAATTTTTGCATTGATTAATTGAGAGATCTATTGTTTGAGGTATGAAATTTTCTTCAAAATAACTACTACTTACTGTAGCAGTCCACAAAACATCGTTTAAAACAGTATTTGAGATATTACAAATCTTAACTAAATAATCATATTTTCCATTAACTTTCATATTTTTTGCTAAAGTTACCTCTGCTGTTACTGGCCTTATAGTTGATTCATCAAGGGTAAAGGATAATTTTATAGTCTTGTTAAATGGAGCTAAAACAAAAACATCATACTTTAAATCACTTGAAAATAAAATTCCTTTAATTTCAACATCAACACTTTCACCAGGCGCAAGATCTTTAACTTTGTAAGAGTTTTGTGACTCTAATTGAACCAAATCAATAGTAATATTTTTTACATAATTATTTGAAGTATTAGTTATTTTTGCATAAAAAACTAATGATTCTCCATCAAGCTCAACTCTAGAACTTTCAACTAATAAGGATTGTGAAAATGATAAAAAATAAACAATAGTAAAAAAAACTATTGTAAATGCTACAATAAATGCAGGATATAACATTTTTCTTGAAACATAAACCATACAAATATAATAAATTTGAGCTATTTAATTGTTACTTAATAATTTTAACTAACACCTTACAAAGAAATAATTAATCAATTTTTTTAACTTCAACAAAGTCTGTAAAAAACTGAGCTAGTTTTGGAGCTAGTTTTGAATTATTTATTATAAATACACTCTGTGATGACTTTTTTTGTATTAACTTTACTATAGAATAAACAAATTTTAAAATTAATTTATCTAAATGATAAAATTCAAGAACATCAACTGTATCAAATATCACAACGGACTTTTTTTCGGTTTTAAGTATTTTAAATAAAGTTATTTCAAGTTGAGTTAAATTTCTTAATGAGTCAATAAAAAAAACTTTATTAAAATCATTTATATTAATTAAATTTTTTGAAACAGTATCAATTAAATAAACACTATTTAATGAAATTTTTGACTCCATTAATAAGGACGACATTGTTTTATAATTAGTTGAAGTTAAAATTAAAATAGGAACTTTATTTTCAGATAGTGATTTTTTAATAACTTGAATAATTAAATCTCTATTATTTGAAGAATCACAATTAACTAAAATATTCCCAGTGAACTTATTTAATACATGTTTATTAAATTCGTAAGAAAACCTATTTTCTTTTGACAATATATTTTCAATATCTTCTAAACTACTATTATCATTTTTTTTAATAACAGGTTTTTTTAAAATTTCTTTATTAGGAACAATTTCATCTTTTTTTAACCTAGTTTTTATTATTTCATCAATAGTAATATCCCTTTTTTTATTTTTAGACTCCATTAATAACTTTTTTAGTTTCTCAGTTGAACTAACCATACTTAAAACTTTGTTCAAAGATATTATTAAAACTAATCTAATTAAAATAAAAAAGAAAGAACTAATAAAAACGAATGAAAGACAAATTATTAAACAAGAAAGAACTAATTATAGCATAGAAATTAATAATTATAAGTGGTTTTGATGAGTGTAAATAATGAAGAAATTTTTCTAAAAGGTTTAGGCAAAAAAGATGAAAAAAAGACTAATTTAACTAATAAAAAAATTGAAAGCAATAAAATTGAAGATCATGGACTTAAAGTAAAAGATTCTTTTGTTAATGAAAAAGAAAGTGCATTAAGTAAATTAAAAGAATTAACAAAAAAAAATGAAAAGAGTGAGGAAAATACAAAAAAACAAGAAAAAGAAAAAATCGAGGAAAGTATAAAAAACATAATAAAAAAGGATGAAAAATTAATTAATTATAAAGGACACTCTGATGCCGATTTACTTGCAAAAGAATTGCGATTAAATAGAGAATCTGATGAAGAGTTCCCTGAGAAAAAAATATTAAAAAAATCAAAAAATAATATAATTAAAATAAATGAATTTGAATGGGAAAAAGAAGAGAGTATAGAAACTCCAAATCAAGAAGATTTTGAAAAAAATATAGAAAAAGAAATAATTAATCACCCAAAATGGATACATATAAAAAAAGATAAAATAAAAACAAATAATTCAAATGATCTTAATTGGTTAAAAAAAGAAGTTGCTGGAAGAGAACACCCAAAATGGATACACAAAACAAAAAAGGACATTTCAAAATTTGATTGGGAGAACGATGAAGCTATAGAAGAACCAACAGAAAAAGATTTTTTAAGAGAAGAATTGCTAAATAAAAATGAAAAAATTAATGTTAAAAAAAATGATAATGAAATAATAAAGGTTAATGAATTTGAATGGGAAAAAGAAAACCCAATAGAAGAACCAACAGAAAAAGATTTTATTCAAAAACAAATAGAAAAAATTGATAAATTAATAAATAGTGATATTAATAAAAATGATAATATAGAAAATAATATTACTACTTTTGATTGGGAAAAAAATGAACTAATAGAAGAACCAACAGAAAAAGATTTTGAAAATAATAGTAAAGAAAATCTGGAAATTGTTGAACATCCAAAATGGGTTCATCAAGTAAACTTTTTAGAAGGAGAAGGACTAAAAACTCCAATTGACATAATTTTTGAAATACTTGAACAATATAAAAAAGTTGACATGGGAAAAGCTGCAGAAATTGCAGGCATTGATTATTACACTCTTGAAAAAATAATAAAAACTTTTGAAGAATTTGGAGTTATTGAAATAAAATACCCAACTAGTTTAAATAAAAAACCAACAATTGTTTTACTAAATCCAATTGGATCAAAAATAAGACAAATGCCAGTTGGAACATTACTTGAAAGCTATACTGTTATTGTTGACAGTGTTCCAGCAAAAATAAATATAATTACAACAAAAGATGAAGTTAGACCAATTTATGGCTTGTCATTACCAGCAATTGGAAAATATACAAGAAAATTCTTGAATTTTATAAAAAATGAAATTGCAGAAACAATTCCTATTGAAATTGAAGAAATACTTGATCCAAAAAAGTCAAAGAAATTAAAAATAAGATTTTTTGAAGAATCTCAAAAACATCTAAAAACATATTTTAAAACAAGTAAAAAAGAAACACTTGATGTACTTAGTGGAATAGTTCTTCATGAAATGTATGGTCTTGGAGATATAGAAATGTTTTTAGGAGACGATATGCTTGAAGAAGTAGCAATTAACTCTTCAAAAACACCATTAACTGTATATCATAGAATTTATGGTTGGTTAAAAACCAATTTCTACCCTGGAACGGAAGAAGAAATAAGTAATTATTCTTCACAAATTGGAAGAAAAATTGGAAGAGAAATAACAACTCTAACCCCAATACTTGATGCGCATTTACTTAGTGGAGACAGAGTAAATGCAACTCTTTCTCCTATTTCTTCAGAGGGAAATACTATAACAATAAGAAGATTTTCAAGAAGACCATGGACACTTGTTGATTTTATTGGAAAAGCACACACAATGAATATTGAAATGGCAGCATTTTTATGGCTTGCAATGCAATATGAAATGAATATAATTGTTGCTGGTGGAACTGCATCAGGTAAAACTTCAACACTTAATACTTTACTTGCAATGGTTCCATCTTACCATAGAATAATTTCAATAGAAGATGTTCGTGAAATAGTACTTCCAAAATTTTTAGAATGGAACTGGGTCCCAATGGTAACTAGGTCAGCAAATCCAGAAGGTTTAGGAGAAGTAACTATGCTTGATTGTATGGTAACCTCACTAAGAATGAGACCTGATAGAATAATTATTGGTGAAATTAGACAAAAAAAAGAAGCGGAAGTAATGATGGAAGCTATTGAAACAGGACACAGTATTTATTCAACAATTCACGCAAATTCAGCATATCAAGTTTTAAGAAGACTTGGAGAAGCACCAATGAGCATACCCCCTATGCAAATAGAACAAATAGATCTTATTGTAACACAATTTAGAGATAGAAAAACTAACAGAAGAAGAACTTATGAAATTGCAGAAATTGAACAAACAAGCACTGGAAAGGGACTTCAAATTAATACAATATACAAATGGTCTCCAAGAAATGATAATTGGGATAAATTAAACAAACCAACAAAAATTATAACTTTACTAAATTTACACACAGGTTTAACTGAGAATGAAATTGAAAAAGAATTAGCTGAAAGACAAAAAATATTACAATGGCTTGTTAAAAAAGAAATTAATGACCTTAATGAGATTGGATTTATAATGAAAAAATATTATATTGACAAAAAAGAAGTTCTAAAAATGGCTGAAATGAATTTTGATAAAGATGATGTGCGAGCGATGATATAATGAGTAAAAATCCAGTAATGATGTTATTCTCACTTGAAAGTGCAAAAAAAATACCATCACAATATTTGTTTGTTGGAAAAACACTATCAAAAATAATTTACTCTTTACCATACGACCTTAAAAATTCAGGAATTGATATTGATGCTGAAAGATATTCTCTTGCGTCATTAATTTCTGCAAGCATTTATTTTTTTTTGTTTATATTTATTGGAATTCTTTTTGGTTTTGTTATAACAAGAGAACTTGGCACTAATACAATAGTAATTGCAGTATTAATTGCAATAACAGTTTTTTTTGCAATACTTTTATTTCATTTAATTTATCCAAAAACTCGCGCAGTACAAATCGCAAAATCAGTAGAACAAGATCTTTTATTTGCACTAAGAACTCTTTTAATCCAAGTTAGTTCTGGAATAAGTTTATTTGATGCAATGAAATTAATTTCAAAATCAAATTATGGACAAGTTTCTGAAGAATTTGGAGAAGTTGTTAGAGATATTAATTCTGGACTTAGTCAAACTGCAGCACTTGAAAAACTTGCTTTTAAAACTAAATCAGATATTTTTAAAAAAATTATTTGGCAAATATTAACAACAATGAAAAGCGGTGGTTCACTTGTTACTTCACTTAGTTCATCAGTTGAAGAATTAGTAAATAAACAAATGGAAACAATAAAAAACTATTCAGCAGAATTAAATATTTGGACACTTGTTTATTTAATAGTCGCAGCAGCAATGCCTTCGCTTGGAGTAACATTTTTAGTAATAGCATCAGCAATAGGAAGCTCTGGAATAGGAACTGAGTCAGTAATTTTAATTGCAGTACTTGCAATTAGTATTCAGTTAGCATTAATTTTGATTTTAAGAACACAAGTTCCAAAGGTGATAAAGTGATATTTAGAACAATTGCAATTTTATTTTCAGCAGCAATACCTGAAAGAATAGTTCAAAATAAAATAGGAAAATGGCTTAAATATTCCGGGTCAAAAGACTATCCGCGTATTTGGATTGGAACTAGAATATTTTTATCAACGTTAATAGGACTAATATTTGGTTTAATTCCTTTTAGTATAATTCCTTTGATGAATTTAATATTTGAAACTGAAATTTTTATACCTGCAAGTATTCTTCCACTAACAATGATACTGGCATTTATTATTGGTTTTTTAATAACTATTACAATATCATATTTACACATAGCATATGTTATTGATGGTAGAAAAAAAATGGTTGAAAATATTCTACCTGATTTTTTATATTTAGTAGGAAATAATCTAAAAAGTGGAATGACACCATTCTATGCATTTAGAAGTGCAATAAGACCTGAGTTTGGCCCACTTAGTGAAGAAATTAATCTTGCAACCAAAAAAAGTTTGGGAGTTAGTTCTTTTGCTGATTCATTAAGAGAAATATCTAGAAGAATTGATTCAAAAATTTTAAATGATACTACAAAATTTTTTGTCCATGCATTAAGGTCTGGTGGAAAACTTGCAATACTAATTGAGACAAGTGCAAATGATATCAAACAAACAAATCAATTAAAAAAAGAATTAATCACATCAACTAAAATGTATGTTTTATTTATAATATTTGTTGTTATAATTGCATCACCCAGTCTTTTAGCAGTAAGTGTACAATTTCTTTACATTTTAGGAAATATACAGTCACAATCAAGTTTTGCAACAACACCAAGTAATGTATCTTCACAAATTGGTTTTGCAAGCGGACAAATAGGAATTACTCCAGAGTTTATGGTAAATATAAGTTATATTTTAATAGTTATAAATTCAATACTTGCAAGTATTTTTATTGGAGTAATTGGTGGTGGAAAGATGAGACAAGGACTTAAATTTGCACCATTTTTAATAATTAGTGGACTTTTAATGTTTAGTTTTGTAGTCAGTGTCGTTGGAGGGCTGGTTGGAAACATTTAGAAAAATAAAAGAAAACATTTAAATATAAACAAAACCTATTTTTGTGAAAGAAGTGATACTATGAAACTTAATAAAAAGGCTCAAGGAACAATAGAATACCTAATAATAATAGCAATAGTAGTAGTAATAGCACTAGTAGTAGTTAACTTATTATTTGAAATTATGAGTAGTACTAGTTCAATAAATGAACCGACTGCAAGAAGTAACTGGAGAATATCTCAGCCATGGGCAATAGTTGATTGGTCAATGAATTCTGACGGAAATATATTTTTAGTTATAAAAAATAATAGCAATGAAACAATGGGTTTTAACTCAATAACCCTTGATGGAGAAATAGGTAATGATGTTAATAATACTCCAGCAAGAGTAACTCCATCAGCAACAATAATAAGGATTGTTCCAACAAGTTATACTTACCCAGCAGGATCAAGATTTTCAATAAACAAAGAAGATATTATAATTGATTTTAACTCAGGAGCGTTCCCATTTAGAAAACAAATAGGAAACTCAGAAATAACTGGAACTGTTCAATAATAAAATTTATAAACAACAAAACACTAAATTGTGATGCATATTATGAATAATAACTTTAAAAAAGCTCAAGGAACAATAGAATACCTAATAATAATAGCAATAGTAGTAGTAATAGCAC
>CAZOVD010000008.1:0-7249 GCA_964583285.1 uncultured archaeon | reverse complement strand
TAGTAGTAGTGGGACTACTTTTAAGTTTAAATCCAGGCGCAGGAATTAGTGAAAATGATGCTAAATTAAAGTGGGAAAAGGCAACTGACTGGGGAATAACTGATTGGTATGCAACAAATGATGAATTAACAATAGTTATTAGAAATAATACTACAAACACATTAACACTTGATTTTGTAAATATTAATGATACTAATAATAATGCAATACCTCAAGGAGATAATATTTTTTCTGCAGGCCAAGAAAAAGTATTAACATTTGGAAAACTTTGCAGCAGTTCATATGTTTACAATAAAGTTGAAATAAACTATTCAACATCACTTACAACTGGTAGAAAACAATTTGCCGTTGCACCAATTGTTGGCAAATGCTCTAGTTAATTTTTATAAAAGAATTAACATCAACTTCTTCTAATTTATAATTAAAAATTATATTTGAATTTGATCTAAAAATATTATTATCAAAATAATTTTCAAATAACAAATAATACTTAACTTCTGATTCAATATTTGAATCAAAAACAAAATAATTATCATTATTAATACCAAAAGTAAGCAAAATATTTGCATCAGTATATACTAAATTTAAATATGATAAATCAGAAGTATCTATTTCTTGAAGTGGAAAAATCAAACTATTAGTATCATCAAAATAATTAATTCTAATAAATTTGTTTGATTCTTCTGATGAATTAAAAAAATATTCATAATAATTCAAATCGCTTGTAGAAACAAAAATGTTTAAGTCAATATAATTAAAATCATTTTTTAGATAAATTATTGAATTATTGTAATCATATACAAATGTATTACCTGATAAATCAATTATAAAATTATTATTTAATAAATTAGAAAAATCAATATTTTTTTGGCCAATAGATTTTGTAAAATAATTATTATCTAAAAAATTTTTATAATTTATAACATTATTACTCACATTAGTTTTTGGAAATTCACCAGAAATAGTTATGTATACACTATCCTCTTTAAATTCTTTATCAAAATCAATTCCCATAATTGATAAAACGTCAGTTGAAATATCATCAATAATAAATGGAACAAAACTTAACTTGTAACTATTAATTATATATGACTCTCTGTTAACTGAAAAATCAGAGTACATTTGGCTATAAAAAACTAAAGTTGTTGCAAACAATATTATTGAAATTGTAAAAAAAAATCCCTTGCTTGAAATCATCGATACCACGCCTCAACTTATGCTAAATAAAAATAAGAATCAACAACAAAAGATCTATCTACTGAAAACTTTTCTAAAAAAACTTTAGTACACCCTGACTTAGTAGCAATAACTTTAGCTAAATCAGAGTTACTTGAAAAAATACTTACTTCAAAACAAACATTATTTGGAGTAGAGTTTAATTTTTCAACAAGCAATTCACTAGAATTTAAAAAAACAGAATTTTCTAAAGTATTTGACTTTTCAAGAACTATTGAGATATCCCTCGCAGAATTAATTAAATCAATAGAGTTCCATGAAGAAAGATTTACTTGTGAACTGTAAAACAAAGAAACTATTATAATAAAAGCCATTAAAGTAAGTCCTAAAAAAGAATCAGCCGAAATAACAAAGCCCCTATCTTTCACCAAAAACAACCCCTTGTAATATTACTTGTTTATTATTAAGAAAAACTATTCTTGAATAAGTAAATTGATTTACATTATCAGTAACATTTACTGATTCATATTTAGTAGAACCATTAAAATCAATAACTCTTAATTTAAAATCAAATTTTCCCATGCCAAGCATTTCTTTTGTAGTTTCATAATTATTATCTAAATGATTAATTAATGATATAAGTTTATTCTCATCAATAACATTATTTTCTTTAGCAATACCAAAAAATCTTATTTCATCAATTTCTTTTGTATTCCAATTTACTGGCAAACCTTCTGATTTTATAATTGACTCAAGTGAATTATGTGCAGCCTCATCTACAACACTTATAAAAGTAAAATAATTTACTTGATTAAAAATAAATGTTGATGAACTAATGAACATTATTAAACTAAAAACAAAAATTAATGTTGCAATCATTAAATCTGGTGAAAAAAACTGTCCTCTTTTATTAATTTTAAAAATTTTTAATATTTTTTTTAACATATAAGAAATAGGTTTATTATGCATTTCTTATCACCACAATGTTATTTTTTTTTTCAAAAATAATTTCTCCATCAAAAATATCAACCAAATTATTAATATCAAAAAATATTGCAGAATCTGCAAAATTTCCACCAATATAATTTACTTGAACATTTCTACTTGAAAAATCTATTGACTTGTTTGGACCACTCCAATGAATATAATCAACAGTTATTGCATTATTATCCATTAATGCAACAGAGTTAATATTTCTTGCAATTCTATCAGCAATTTGCTGTGCTTCCCAAGCCACAAAACTATTATTGTTAAATGCAACTCTTGATTGAAGAAGAAATAAACCAAAACCAAAAACAAATAAAATAAACAAAATTGTAATAATAAATTCAATTGACATTTGTCCTTTTTTATTCATATAAATCAATAATAAAATAAATATTAAGTAATATAAGAAACTAACTTTATTCGTGTACTAAACTAATATTTGCACTAGCCAAAAGTCCACTTGCAGTAATATTTAAAGTCCCTTGAAAATTTCCTTGTGGATGATCAAGTATATTTAACTCTAAACTTTTGCAACTATTTGATTCAATAATTCCACTAAAATTAAATAAGACATACTCTCTAATTGAACCAACTATTTCAGAATTACTAATTATAATATTTGCTGTTGAATTATTACAAACTAAAAATTCTTCTAAAGTAGCTTGACCATTAGAATTAATTACTTGTTCTTTTGGAAAAATAATTAATAGTGCTTGGCTTGCAACACAATTAATAGAAATTGGAATTTGGACATTAAAATCTGATTCAAAAATTATACTACCAAAATAATTCCCACTAGAATTATTTAAACAACTAACACTAAAATTAATATTCTTTGATTCGTTTGGCAAAAAAGAAACCACCGTATTATTTAACTCTGAACTTACTGCCGAAAAATCATTATTAAAATTAATAATCAAATTATAATCTTTATTTTCATTTAATACATTTATAAAAACAATATTAACATCTTTTGAAAAACCTTGATTTAAAGTTTGATTAATAGAACTTGGAGAGGCGCTAAGTAGCTGAACATAAACTGTTACATAATCAGTATATGTGGTTAAAACTAAATCATGAAGTCCAACATCACTTGGCCAATTTCCAACTAAATTTACATTAGTGTTTGCGATAATATCAGTCCCTGCAACATTTAATAGTAAATAGGTTTCACTAATTAAAGAATTTTCTATATTTGTTAGTTCTGGAATTTCTATTCTAACAACTTTAACTGCGCCTGGGCCTAAAAAATAAACATCTCTAATTTCATCTTTTAAATTATTCACTACTTGTAATGCTTTTTGCTGGTTTTGAACAACATTATTAGTTTCTATTTGTCCCCAAACAAAGGCAATAAATAAAGTTATTAAAAGTAAACCGATAGTAGTAATAATAATAGTTTCAATTGATGATTGGGCTTTATTCATGTAGAAAATAATGATTTTTTTAGTATAAAATAATTAGCTTCGCAAATTAATTTGTGGAAAAATTAACATCTCTAATAAATGCGGTTGTATAAAAATATCCAGCATTATAATTTTTAAGTTCATTAATTGGTTTAAAAAAAGCATCAAAACCCAAGTATCTTGAATTATTAAGAGAAGAAATATCATGTTCAAAATTATTTTTTGCATTTTCTATATAAACACTACTTGTTTTATTATTACAATTTACATCACTACAACTATATACATTCAAATCAAGTCGAGAAACACCTTTTCTATAAAGTTCTAAAATTTCTGAATCTGAAAGTGATCTATTCCAAATTGCTACTTCATCAATTATTCCATTATGATAATTAGCAGTAGTAACAGTATTTCTACCAATCCAAAAATTATTTTGACCAATTGTGTGACTTTTAGTATGTTCACCAGTTAAACTTCCATTAATATATAAACTAAATAAATTATTTTTCCTTTTTAGAATTATATGATGAAATGTTTCATCATTAAGTGCTGGACCAACCATACCTTCTTCCCCAATCCAAAGTCTAATATTTCCGTTCGCAGTACCATAATTAGTATGCCCATAAAGAACAATACTATTACCTGTAACATTATGTTGTGCAAATAATGGATAATGTGCTGAAGCTATTGCATCATAAGGTATTTTAGTCCACAAAGAAACTGTAAAATCTCCTGTACCAGGAAGTCTTAAATCACTATAAATATAATCATCACCTTGACTAAAGTCTGCACCAGTGTTAAAAACGCCATTAATTTCCGAAGTAAAAACTCTTTGATTGTTTGCAGTACCATTATTATCAGCAACACTATCAAAAGCAACGGTTCCACTTGTTTCATTCAAATGCCAAAGACCAATCAGACCATCATTAAATTTATCTGTATTACAATCAATATCAGCACTACCACAAATCTCTGTACCAAAATCATAATTTATATCAGAATTTATTCTTACATTACTCCAATTAACACCACTCCCAGCATCAACAATATTTCCATCTGAAAATTTTGCATCTAAAAATCTATTATAATCTGCAATAATTTCTTCTTGTGTTAAAACCCTCTCATAAATTTTAACTTCATCAATTTGACCATTAAATGCAAGTGATGGTCTACTAATACTAGATGAAGATATTACGTTTGAATTAACAAATGGTACTGTGCTTGTATTATTTAGTAAATCTCCGTTTAGGTAGACAAAAAAATTAGAACCAACGGTTCTACCTTCTCCATTATAAACCAATACAATATTAGTCCAAACATCTTCATCAATACTAACATTATTAATTCTTTCACTTATTCCTCCAATTTCATTATGTGTTGTTGTACCAGATATCTCATCTAAACTATAATATCCAATTAAGCCATCCACAACAGATATTTCATCTTGAAAACTAGAATAAGGTCTTGCTTCTCCTAAATTATATAAACTTTCAACTTGTTCATCAGTTAACTTAGTTTTCCAAATGCCTACTTCGTCTAAATAACCATTCAAAAATCTGTTAGAAGACCCAGCTGAATCAGAAGCAAACCTATCATTAGAACCTGTAAATGTACCATTTGTAAGAACATTACTTCCAAAACTCACATTAAATTCTTCCTTAGCACCATTAACATATATTATTATTTTATCATTTTCAAAATCTAAAATTCCAACTACATGATACCAATTATTTAAATTTAATTGTTGAGAATGAATACCTGATTGAAAAGAATCTGCTGGTTGACTTCTTCCCCCAAATCTAATTCTGTTTCCAGAACTAGTATCTATATTCACCCAAATTGGAGAACCACTCCCAGACCAAGAAGTAGCTGCAAAAATTACATTTCCAAAACTTGCATCTGCTGTATTTACTCCATTTAAATGCACCCAAGTAGAAAAAGATACTTGGCTTGCTCCTTCTGCAGAATTAGAAAATAATCCATTACCAAGATTAATATAGTCATTTCCTTGAGTAAAATCAGCACCAGTATTAATTAATCCATCAATTTGAGAAGTAAATATTCTAGAATTATTTGCAGTCCCAGTTATTCCAGAATACATACCAAACCAAATATCTGAAAAATCGGATTGATTAGATAACCCCATTCTAAAGGATTCACCAACCTCTGTTTTTAATGCGAAAAATAACGGAAAGTTATTGTTAAATCCCTTAAAATTAAACCAAAGCGATACTACAAATGGTTTGAATAAATTAATAGTTATTCCTGGTATTGAAACATAATCATTCACACCATCTAAACTCAAAGAATTACTATCCCACAATCCACTCGCATTAATATCTGCTCCATTTGTTAAAGTTCCATCATTTCCTCTTGCAGAATCAAAAATAGTTGTTCCACTTTTTCCATTAAATTTATAATATGCAAGAAGATTAACGTCCCAGCTTGTCCCATTAATTTCCCAATTATTATCAGTATGTTTATTCCAATCAAGCTCTCCAGTTGCAATAAAATCTCCATTATTTCTTTGTTTTATGAAATAAGAATTACTATAATTTGCAAAAAGAGAATCATCAACTACTGATTGAAATCCAATATGCTGTGAAGAGTTTGGAACTATTGTTGCAATAAAAGTAGTTATAACTTCAAGCCCGCTAATATTTACAATTAAATTTGCATCATAATTTTTTATTTCTGCATCAGAAGGTATTTCAAAATTAATATCAAATACAACACATTCATTTTTTGGCACTACACTAAAATCAGGTAAAATAAACCACTCTGCTAAATTAGCATCACTATTGCCCTCACTACTAAAACTAACTCCGCTAATATCATTTAAAGTTTTATTACAAAGCGAAATTGACTTTGTAACTATAGAATCTGGGTTTGCAGTAAAAGAAGAACTATTTGGAGAAATTAGTATTGGTTTAAATTCCTGTAAAACTTCAACTGAAATGTTAACTACTTTTTCAATATTAACATCATTTAAATTACCAATTATTTTTAAATTACCTGAATAATTTCCATTCGCAGTAGTATCAATTAAAAATTCTAAATTTATTTCTTTAAAATCACCAGCAGCAATTGTAAAATTATAGTCGGGCGTTGTTGATAATGACACTAGCGAGTGAGAAAAGTTTTTTTGAATAAAAAAGTTAAGGTCCGCACTATGTGAATTTTTTATTATTAGCTTTTCATTTTGATCAAGTCCTGCAATAATTGAAAAAGAAATTGACTGTTGATTTACTTCAAAATCTTTATAAAAAATTAAAACTGAATTGCCATCATAATATAAGTTTATTTTATGTTTTCCTCGCAAATCTCTTAAAGTCCCTGAAAAATTAGCATCGGCAATTCCAACAAGTTCTGTACCATTTGAAAGAACTATTAAAATAGTATTTCCAGAAATTATTGTTTCATCAAGTCTTGTTCCTTCAAAAAACTCCACATCAACTTCTGTTTGAGAGCCAGGCCCAGAAAGAACTAACTTATTTGCTGAATTAATTATTTTTTGAAGAGAATTTTTTGCAGAAAATTGTTCTCGCTGAAAATTACCAATATTAACTTGTTCAGCATATAATGAATAAACTAAAACCAAAGCAAGCACTGAAATAGTTAACAAAATTAATAGTTCTATTGTTGTTTGACCTTTTATTCGCATCAAAATATAAAAGATA
>CAZOVD010000007.1:0-31379 GCA_964583285.1 uncultured archaeon | reverse complement strand
TTAACAACTTTCTTTTCAGCAACTTTTTTTGATTTTTTTTCTTTTTTAACTTCTGCCATAATTTTCTCCTAAATTTTTAATCTATCTTCTGGTTTTTTCATTAAATTTTTTCCATCAATAATAATTTTTTCATTAATGTCAAATTCAAAAACACATTCTTTTTTTGGTAATATTTTACCATTTTTTAAAATAATTGTGTTTTTTGTTTCATCAATAATTATTCCATTCACTCCCACTTTTTTTGGATCACTACTTTCTATAACATTAATTTCTAAACCAATTAATTCATGGTTTAAAATATTTTTGTTATTAATTTCATATCCATTTCCTTTTATCATCTTTTTCTCCTAACCATCAATTAATTCTTCTTTATATCCTTTTTTTATTAAAAATTCTTTCACTTTTGATTTATGACTTCCTTGCAATTCAATTATCCCATCTTTTGATGTTCCCCCACAAGCGAACTTTTGTTTCATTTCTTTTCCAAGTTCTTTTAATTCTTGTTTGTCATCAATTCCGGTTATTTTTGTCAAGAATTTTTTAAATCTTGTTTTTTCAACTTCGATTCTAACTTTTTGCCTATCTTTTCCAATATTACTAATATCAAAAAGATCTTTTGGCAATCCGCTTATCTTGTCAATCTCTTGCATTAATTATTCTCCTTTTTTGTTTGTAAAATTGTAAACAATCTTGCAATATCTCTTCTTAAATTTTTTATTTTACTTGGTTTTTCACTTTTTGTTCCTGAAGCAATAGCTGCTCTTTCTTTTGAAAGTTCTTGTTTTAATTCAACTATTTTTTCTTCAAGTTCGTTTGCATTCATTGTTAACATATCTTTTGCTTTCATAAATATCATTTCTTTTTAGTTTCTTTTCCTTCTAACTTTTCAATATCTTTTTTTATTTCTTCTGCAGCTTTTTCTGCTACTTCTTCTACATTTTCAACTATTTTTTCTACTGCATGTGCTGCTTTTTCAATTACACTTTCTGTTTTTTCTTCTTTTTTCTCTTTTGATGGTGTTTGTTTTTTTTCTTCTTTTGTATGTTTTTTAACTTCTTTTTCTTCGCTTACTTTTTCAGTAGATTTAATTTCTTTTGTAGCTTTTTCATTTTCCTTTTCAAGTTGTTCTTCTTTTTCAGCTTTTACTTTTTTTATTTCACCAACAACTTTATTAACATCAATTTTGTCTGGAAACACTACATCTGGGTGGATTATACTTAATCTAATTCCTATTGCACCAGCTTTAGGATATGCTGCTGCTTTTGCAGTATCAACAAATTTTGCTTGGTCTCCCATTTTTTTCATGTATCCAAGTGCAATTCTTTGTTTTCTTTTTCTTCCACCTTTTCCAGCTAATTTTCCTTTAAACACAAGCTCTACTCCTTGTGCTCCGTCATGCATAATATCTTTTATTATTTTAAAAGAAACACTTCTCCAAGCAAATCCTTTTTCTATCATTGAAGCCATTTTTTCAGCAATTATTTTTGCATTTAAGTTTGCGTTTTTAATTTCTTGAATTTCAATTTGAGGATTTTCAATTTTAAAATCACTACTAATTGTTTCTGTTAGTTCTTTAATTGTTGAACCACTTTTTCCAATAGCAAGGCCTGGTTTTGCAACGTGTAAAATTATTCTTGTTACAAGTGGAGTTTTTATTATTTCAAGTCTACTAAATCCTGCTCTTTCAAGTTTTTTTGAAAGGTATTGTTCAAGTTCCATCTTGTTTAAATTTTTTTTAATAAATGTTCTTTCTATCATAATTTTCACCTAAATTTGCTCTCTTATGCCTTTCCACCAACTTCACTAACTATTACTTCTATGTGTGTCGCATTTTTTCTTCTTGCTTTTCCACCAATTCTTCCTTTTGATTGGTATGAATATCTATTAATTCCACTTGATGCAAATGCATGTATTATAACTAATTTTTCTTGATCAAGCCCTTTAAAATCTGCATTATTTTTTACTGATTCAAGTAATTCTTGCCATGCTTTAACTACTTTTGTAGGATACCTTCCTGCTTTAGCACCAGCTTTTGCTTCACCTTTTCTGTGTGCTACTTTTTTATCATATTTTGTTAACGGTAAAAATTCTTCCTTTTCTTCAATTCTTTTAAGCCATGCAATTACTTTGTTAACATATTTTCCTTTTATTTGATTTATAATTTCTGTTGAAAATTTTAAAGATATTGGTGCATTTGTGTTAATTGCTTTTGCAGTCTTGCTTTCTTTTCCAACATTTGTTTGATAATTTCTTTTAGCCATTTTATTACACCTATCTTGCTGTTATTGCAGTTGAAGATTTTGTTGCTCCAATTCCTGCTTTTCCGTGTTGTAATCTTTTTCTTGTAAATACAAATTCTCCTAAATAATGTCCTAACATTTTTTCAGTAATATCAATGTTTTCAAAACTGTTTCCTCTATAAACTGCAAGTCTAACACCTATCATATCTGGAATAACAATAACATCTCTGTTATGTGTTTTTACTGGTTTACTTTTTCCATCATTTTTTGATTTAATTATTTTTTTAATTAAGTGTTTGTCAACACCTTTCTTTAAACTTCTTCTTGCACGCGAATCACATAACTTTGCAAATTCATCTAAAGGCATTTTGCTTAATTCTTCAACTGTTTTTCCTCTAAATGTAAATTCTTTTTTTGCCATAATATCACCAAACTATATATTCTAATTTTTCTTTCTCCTTCCAGTTCTCTTAGATGCTATTGCACCAACTTTTCTTCCAACAGGTGCATTTCTTGAAGTACTCTTCGATTTTCCAGGGTGGTGTTGTGCTCCACCAAATGGATGATCAAGTGCGTTCATTGCAACTCCACGAACAGTTGGCCAAAATATTTTCTTTGACTTCATAGCAAAGAATTTATTTCCTGCTTTAGTAAAAGGTTTTTCTCCTTTTCCACCACAAGATATATTTCCAATTGTTGCACGAACATTAAGTGGTAAATTTATTAATTTCCCTGAAGGCATTTTTAATGTAACCTTTTTACTATCTTTTGTTAAAAGTAATGCATAACTTCCAGAACTTTTTACTAAAGTTCCCCCATCTCCAGCAACTTTTTCAATATTAAAAACTGGGCAACCTTCTGGCAGGC
This sequence comes from uncultured archaeon, assembly GCA_964583285.1. Taxonomy (GTDB): domain Archaea; phylum Iainarchaeota; class Iainarchaeia; order Iainarchaeales; family JAAZKV01; genus JABIDZ01. The sequence continues at coordinate 28,272 of CAZOVD010000007.1, read as the reverse complement.
TTCCAACTTCAATAACATTTCCAACTTCCCAACTTGCATCTTTTCCTTGTTCTATTTTTTTTCCAATATAAATTCCTTCTGCTGCAACAACATTTTGTTCAGCTCCATTATCAAATTTAACATTTGCAATTATTGCATTTCTTCCTGTATCTTTTATAAAATCAATAACTTCTCCTTTTAGTAATTCATCAGTTTGATTTGCATACTTAGATTCAATTCCGTAAAGTTTAGCTTTGAAAGTATTTGTTCCTCTTCCTCTTCTTTGACTGTATAATCGTTTTCCCATTTTTAACTCACCAATTATAAAACTCCAATCTTTGTTGCAAGATCTTGTGCTTTATTTTCTTTTGAAAGTCTTAATATTGCTTTTTTTCTTCCTTTTCTATCTCTAACTATATTTACTGATTTAACTTTAACATTATATGTTTTTTCAACTATTGCTTTCACATTATTTTTGTTTGCTTTGTCAGAAACTACAAATGTAATTTTATTTTCAGCGTCAATCATATTAACTGCTTTTTCTGTTACTAATGGATAATAAATAACGTCTAAATCTTCTAAACTTGCTTTCACTTTTATAGTTTTAACTTTTTTCTCACTAACTTCAACTTCTTTATTGTGCGCATTATCTTCTTGTATTTTTTGCTTTTTTTCTTCTTTATTTAATTTAACCATTTTAAATGCACGCCCTATTCATTATCCTCATCATTAGTTACTTCTTTTTTTGCTTTACTTTTTCGTATTTTTTTCTTTTTTAATTTAACAAGTTTTTTACTTTGTGCTAATTCGTTTTTAATCATTTTTTTTGTTTCTTTAATATTATCATCTTTTTTTACTACTTTCTTTTTATCTGATAATTCTTCTATTGCAGATTTTGTCCAAATAGTAAGTCTTCCAGCTTGTGCACCAGGTGCAAGCAATTCAACATTTAATGAATTAACTGTAACTGATTCAACACCAGGTAAATTTCTACTTGCTTTTAATACTGGTGAATTTTTTTTAGTTATAATTAAAACACTCTTTTTTTGTTTTATTTTTCTTCCTCTTGTTTTTCCTCTTCCACTTCTTTGTCTTCTTTTATTTTTTGCATTTTCTAAATCTTTTCCAACACCAATTTTATTTAATATGCCAATAACTTCGTTTGTTTTTTTAGTATTTTCAAAAGAATCATCAATTACTATTGGTAAATTTCCTTCAACAATAAATCTTTTTTCAACCAATTTTTTATTTGCAGTTGCAGCTATTGCACTTTTTAATGCAATTTGTCTTTCTTTTTTATTAATTCTTTCAACAATAACTTTCCATGATTTTGGCGCAACAGGACTTCTTCCACCAACTGCTTGACTAACTCTTGCAACTCTTCCGCTCATTATGCTTCCTCTATTTTTAAGTCTTGGAAGTCTTGCTTTGTTAGTGTTAATTGTTTTTGTTCCAGCAGGTGCATCTCTTGTTCCTATGTATGTTGCAGTATTTTTAAGTCCAGCGCGAACATCAGATCCTTTTGGTTGTAACTTCGCAGTTTGTATTGCAAGAACTGCTCTTTGAATTACTTTTGGTTTATATTCAGTATTAAACACACTAGGTAGTTCAATACTATCTTTTGAATTTCCATTTAAATCAAAAATTTTTGCCTTCATTCATTATCACTTTTTTATAATTGTATCAATTGTTTGCAGTTTTATTCCAGATGTTTTTTCAGGTCTAAAACTTTTTCTCATCGCTATACATCTTTTTGCAGGCCCTGGAATTGAACCACTAATTATAATATATTTTCCAGATACTTTTCCATATCCACTAAATCCAGTTCCATTAACTTCATCAATTTTATCACTAATTTTTAATATTTTTTTATTATATTCAGTTCTGTTATGGTATCCCATTTGTCCAGCTCTTGCTACGGTAAACATTACTGTTGCTGGGTGCCAAGGGCTAATTGAACCAACAACTCTTCTTTTTTTAGATTTTGGTCTTTGTTGTTTAATTCCAAATCTTTTAATAACTCCTTGAAATCCTTTTCCTTTAGTAACTGCTTTAATATCTAAAAAAGTACCTTCATTAAAAACATCTTCAAATTTTATTTCTTTTCCAAGAACGCTTTTAGCATAATTTAATTGTTCATCTTTTTTTCCACCAATATTTACTTCAACAATTTCAGGTTTCTTTTTTAAGTCAATTGTTTTTGGTGTTGTATTAACAAGTAATGTAAAATATTCTATTGCTTCAATTTCTTTTTCAAAATCTTCTATAGTGTATTTTTTATTTTTTTCTTCTTTTGTTTTATTTTTTTCACTTTTCTTTTTAAAATTATTAATTTTTCTATCAATCTCTTTTTCAAATGTATCTGATAAAACATCACTTAAAACAAAGTGACCTTGATCTTCTTTTATATATGCACGAATTCCAAGTACTTTAATTTCAGGCACTTCAACTATTGTTACTGGTAATGAAACACTTTGTCCAAAAGTAATACTTCCTTTATGAGTGTCTTTTCCAATAACTTGTGTCATTCCAACTTTATATCCTAAAAAACTAAGAGCTTTTGCTTCGCTACCTTTTGCTTTAATTGTAGGAGTTTGTTTTCTAGCTCTAACTCTAGGGTAAAAAGCCATTGATCCCTTTCTAGGTGCGTTATAACTTGCCATAAATTTTCACTTTAAATTATATTCATTGATTATTCTACACACTATCAAAAATAGATAGTATTTATACTCTGACGCTCACCAAGGTCAAAAGTACAGTGTACTTATTATTTTGAACAAATTATTTGTCCAAGTTAATTATTTTTCGTTAAAAAAGCTTTATAAAGCTTCTTGTTTTGTTTTAGAAATTTAATATGTTTCCCATGGTTCTTTTATTTCATTTCTTTGATTATCTGTTTTTTCTTTTTCAACTAAATAAACAACTATTACTACGGCAATTATTATTATGATTAATAATAATCCAATTCCGCCAATACTTGCCCCAAGTCCAAAAAGACCACTAATTACTTGATTATCTCTAATTATTACATCTTTTTCTATAGTATTTGCATTTGATGTAAATTTAATTTTTCCGCCTGCTGATTGACTTGGCCCAGCTTTGTTTAATATTATTTCAGTAAAACTTTTTCCGGGAACTACAGTTATTATTCTATCTTCAGCAACCCATCCATTTCCACTAAAGCTTAATACTCCAACAAAGAATTTGTTTGTAGGATTATCAAATTCAACTATTAATTTTGTTATATTTTCTGTTTCTTCTACTCTTGTGTTAATTGTAACTTGTCCTAATTCACCACTTGCATTATTTGTTATTGTTATTGTTTGTCCGCTTACTTGGCACCCAGTTACAACTGGTCTTAAATAAATAACTCCTGAGTTATTTAACAAACTAACACTTAGTTCTCTACTTATTGAACTATTTGCTGGCATTGTAATTATGCTTGGTGAAACTTGTAAATCAGTTTCAACGTAAATATTTGCAGTTCTATTTGTTCCATTAGTTATTGTAAATGGTATTACTCCTGCATTTGTCAAACTTACATTATTTTCAACATCAATGCTAAAACCAGAACAAGTTGCAATAGTACTTGCTTGTGAATCTTTTACAGTAATATTAAATTTTTTTTCTCCAATATTTGTAAATGAACAACTTTGCCCATCGCTAAATCTTCCTCTTACTTGTATACTATTTTCATAAAGTCTATTTTGAGTAACATTTCCTGCCTCTGCTTTTACAACTATGTTTGATAAGTTATTTGGAAAAGCATATTTTTCAAGATAAAATGTTTCAAGATTTACTCCACTTGATGATACTTTAACTTCAAGTATTTCAAATCTTTTAGTACTATTATTTTTTAAATAAAAAATTTCTTGCGCATTACTTGCTTCATTCATTTCAAAATTATGTGTTCTTAGTTCAAGGTCACTACAAACCCCGCTTGTTGAAGAACTTGAACCGCCACTTGTCCCAGTATCTTTTATTTTAACATCAAAGGTTTTTTCACCAAGTGCACTAACTGAACAAAATTCATTTCCAAGGTATCCACTTACTCTAAATCTCCCTGTTATAGTTCTATCGCTTCCAACGCTTCCTGCATTAAGAGTAACATCAACATTTCCAGTACTATTTGAATTAACTCTGTTTGGGTAGTCCACATTTCCAGATGTTATTCCAGATACTGAGAATGTTACTTCTGCATTACTTATATCAAAATTTCTGTTAGTGTTATTTTCAATATAAAAATATTCTCTTTTTGAGCTTTCTTCATTAATTTCAAAATTAGTTACTTTTAGTACTATTCCAGTACAGGTGTTGTTTTCAACATCAATAAATGATTCTTTTCTATCAAGTTCGTTTGTTCCTTCAAGTATAAAACCTTCAACTTTATATCTTTCATAATTATTACTTACACTAAAATCATTACTCCAAGTGAATGTAAAAACATCTTCTTCAAGTGCTTGAGATTTTGTTGAAGTTGTTCTTATTTTATCCCAGTTATTTGTATTGTTGTTCCATCTAAAAACTTCAGCTTTTGCACTTATATTATTTGCACAGTCTGATTGATCAGTTATATTATTAATATTAAATGAAATTTTTATATCAATTTGAGAATTATTTTCAGCATAAATAGTGCTTGCATATCCATCTTGATCACTTCTAAGTTCAACAGTGAAATTACTATAGTCAACATTACATGCGGCTAATACATTACTTGCCATTATTATAGAAATTATTACTACTAAAAATATTTTCAAAATACTTCTCACTATAATCACCTATTCACTTGAAATAATTCTATATATTTGGTGTCAAACCTTTATAAAAACTTTTCGTTTGTTAACTAGAACAAGTTACTTTATAAATATGTTTTTTTCATTAGTTTTGGATAATTTAAGTAATATTGCGCATATAAAAAAAGTTTTTCTTTAGGAAAAAGATTATTTCTTTTGTGTTTTTTCTTTTAAAATTAAATTGTACATGTTTACAAAAAATATATTAATAAATATCATATAAAATGCATAAACTATCTGGGCAGGCATTAATAAAATTAAATATATTGGATCAGTCATTAAACCAAATTGAGCTATTTGTGGATTAACGCCAGTATTCACTAATGCTTGGCTAAAACCATATGCAAAAGAATATAGTGTTGCAGGTAAATCAAAAATTACAGCAACTATTGCTATAATAATTCCAACTATTAAAGTCGCAATAAAAATATCAAAAACTTTTTTGTTAGTTAATCGCCAAGATGTTTCTAAACCAGATATTATTTTTCCTTTTTCAATAAATAAAATTTCAATAAAAATCAGTCTATATAAATTGTAAATAAAAACAAAAAAATAAAATATTAATGCAATTGTTCCAAGAGTTACAAGCATTCCACCAATAAATGGAGAAAGTATTAAGCTTAAAATTCCAATTAATATTAAAATAATTCCAGCAATAGGTATTGCAAGCATTTTCAAGTTAAAAATTGATAATAATGCAAATATTAATTGGAATAATCCAATAAAAATAAATTTTACAAATGAAACTAACTTAAGATCTTGTGATTTTTTCCCAGTTAATTTAAGTCCTTGAGAAATTGTGAGATATGTAATAGCGGCCATTACTATGCTTGATATTATTACTAATATAAGAATAAAACCAAAAAATGCAACAACATCAGTTATCATCTTAACTGGGTCAAGATTATTATTTACATTAGTTAAAAATTCTGAAAATAAAGTAGCTATTGTGATATTAGTTATAATTAATATTATTATTTGAAAAATTGCTATTATTATAAAATATTTTTTTAATTTACTATCTTTTGTGCATTGATTAAAACTTTCTTTTATAAGCTTTGAAAGATTGTCCATTATTAGCATAATATAGTTATTATTAATTTGTATTTAAATATTTGTTTTAAAAAAAGAAAAGGTTAATGGCCAAAGGCCATTAACTTATAATTCTATTTTACTGTTTGTGCGTACATTGACATTACTGCAACATTTGTTATAAATCCTGCAAATGCCATTACTATTAATGGTAATACCACAGTTATTGCAAGTAATCCTGCAATTAATGCAGCTACTATTGATACAACTATGCTGTATACTATAGCAACTACTAATGTTATTAGGTAATTAGCAGTTAATGCATTTTTTGCAACATCAGCTATGTTAAAAGCTGCTCCTAATGAGCCTGCTTTAAGCCATTTCATTATAGCCATTGGCAGAAGTATTGCTGCTATAAGCATCAATATTGCTCCAATTGCTATGAATATTCCGCCAGCTGCTAAAGAATTCATTATAAGTTCTGTTGCTGCCATTGGATCAGCCAAAGCTAATGGGTCTGAAAGCATACTTACAAATGCTCCACCAACTCCAATTCCGATTATTACTAAAGGAACTATCATATACACAATTCCAATAATTGCTGAGAATACAAATTTAACTATGTATTCAACAATATCGCTAATTGCGAATTCTCTTAATTTGTTTTTTCCTTTAATAGTATCTTCTGCTACTTTTAACACATATCCTGAAACTAATAAGTTTACTATTGGAATAATTAATAATATTGTTCCGATTAGTAAAGTTTTAACATCAGAAAATGGTTTTTTTATATTGTCTAAATAATCTACCATTTAAATTCCTCCGAATTTTAATATTAGTAATATTTTTAACTTTTTAAACATATCTTTTTTTGTTTTTGGGCGTTTTTAGTATCCTTTGAAGTTAATTATGGGTTTTAGGTGTTTTACAATTTTAATACTTTCTTTTTGATTTTTCAAAACTTCATTAATTTCTTTGTATGCATTTGGACTTTCATCAATTGTTTCTTTTCCAACTATTGCAATAATCCCTTTCATACTTTGTTTAAATTCTTCTAAATTAATTGTTTCTTTTGCTGATTTTTTACTTTTACTTCTCCCAGCTCCATGTGAACTACTTTCTATAAATTTTTTACTTCCTTTTCCAATAATTAAAAAACTTCCATCTCGCATATTTGCTGGAATAACTCCCCTTTCTCCTTTTTTTGAAGGTGTTGCGCCCTTTCTATGTATCCATAAATTTCTTGAAAATTTAACTGCGTGGTTATGGTTTTTATTAGTCCAAAGTTTATATTTAATTTTTTGATTCAATGTTAGTTCGATTTCATTTATTACTTTACTTGCAATTTCTATTCTATTTAAAAGTGCAAATTCAAGTAAAAAATCAAGTACTGCTAAATATTCTTTTCCTATTTTAGAATTTGTTTTTAGTTCATAAGTTTTTTCAAACTCTCCTGTTTTGACACTTTGAAAACCTTGTTTTTCTTCCATGGCTTTTTTCATATAATAAGTTGCTATTTTGTGCCCTATGTTTCTTGACCCAGTGTGAACAACTATCCAAACTTCGTCTTTGTGATAATCAATTTCTACAAAATGATTTCCATGTCCCAAACTTCCAAGATTACTTAATCCCTTTCTTTTAATAAATTTAAAAATTTCAGGATCAATTTTTTTCTTTTCAAGTTTTGATAAAAGTAGTTTAAATTTTTCTTTACTTTCTTTACTAATTTTATTCTCTGCACTAAGTTTTCCTAGGCCCATTGGTAAATTTTGTCTAACTTTATCAAAAATTTCATTTGAATAGTTTTTTACTTTAGGTAAAAGAGTTTTTCCTATTAATTTTATTGCAGTAACCCCGCATCCAATATCATAACCAACCCATGAAGGGACAATGACCCTGCGGGTCACAATAACACTTCCAATTGGTGCAACATATCCTAGGTGTGCATCAGGCATGAGTGCTGCATCAGTAACAAAAGGCAGTTCTACGCATTCTTTAAATTGATTAATAGTAATGTCATCCAAATTATTGGCAAAAACTCTTGCTTTATTAAAATCCATTTTGTCTCACTAATTACTTTTAAGAAGAAAGGGTATTAAATAGTTTTGTTATGTATAAATATTTTTTTAAAATATGTTTTTATATTACATTTAATTATTATTCTAATATGAAAAATTTTTTTATTAATGATTTATTATTAAATAAATCTGCAATTTCATTAATACTCTCAAATCTATTTGTTTTATTTGTAGTTTGGTTTTCAAATTTATCAATATTTCATGTTTTACTTATTTTTTGGATTGAAACAATTATAATTGCTTTTTCTGCATTTTTTAAAATAGTTATTGGAAAGATCTTTTTTAATTATAAAAAATTTTCATGGTTTTCAATAATAATTGGGTTTAGTATTGTAGGATTTTCTTTACTTATTTACTTACCCTTTATTTTAGCATTGTCTAATTTTCCAAATGCTCCAGATTTAGAAAAAATGTTTTCAACAGAATTTATAATTTATAGTTTTATTTTTAGTGTTTTGGTTTTGTTTATTAGTCATTTGATTTCTTTTATTGTTAATTTTTCTGAAAATTTTAACGAAAGTGAATCAAAATCAGGAAAACGTTTTTGGAATAGGATTTTAATTATCCACATAACTATCATCTTAGGTATAGTTATTGGATTTCTTGCCTTTTCTGGTAATATTTATCAAGGAATTATAATAATTTTAATATTATTAAAAATCATTTTTGACCTTAAAGCCCATTTAAAATATCATAGTAAGTGATTTTATTGCTCACTTACATTAATTTGTATTTTATTGTTAATATCCATTGCGCCGGCAATATCAAGTTTTGTTTCAAGATACCAGTAAGTTGGTGACATCATATTTCCTAATGCAGAAATTGCTTTTAATGCATTTCCAACTCCGCCTTCAACTTCAATTTTATTTTTTGCTGGGACTTGTATTTGAAATTGATATTCTTTTTTTCCAGCAGGATATTCTTTTTCAATATCAAGATTTTGAGAAAAATCAAAAATCGTTTGATTACTTGTAGAAGATCCCTTGCTTGACATACTTCTATTTTGTCTTATTGCAAAAATTCTTATTTTAACTGCTCTTGCCTTTTTTGGTTTGCTTAAATCAAGTATTACTGTTCCATTTATTGTTTCTCCGTTGGTATAATTAAGTTTTGGGAGAGTAATACTCATTTTCCCACCTTTTAAAAATCCAAAAACCATTTTTTTATCACCTAAAAAGATTATTTTTTGTAATATAAAAACATATTTGTTAGAAAAAGAATTTTTATATAAAAATTATTTTTTATAAATTTCATTAAAATTTGGTAATTAAGCTTTGATTTCAATTCCCATGTGAACTTCTTCTGGGATTTCTACTCTCATTACTCTTTTTAAAGTTCTCTCGTCAGCTTGTATGTCAATTAATCTTTTGTGGATTCTCATTTGCCATTTTTCATAGCTTTCAGTTCCACCACCACACATACTTTTACGAGTAGGTATAACTAGTTTTTTTGTAGGTAGAGAAATTTTTCCTGAGTGTTTAGCACCAGTTCTTTCTGCAACTTCTATTATTTTACCAGAAATATCTTCTAGTAGTTTGTAATCAGTACTTGATAAACTTATTCTTGCTGTTTGCATATTAAAATCTCCTTTTCCTACTTTTTTAAATGTAAATAGATGCTGGAAAAATCTCCAGCACCTAAATTAATTATTTACTTTTTTTCTTCTATTGAAAGGATTACTCCTGCCGCAACAGTTTGTCCCATATCTCTAATTGCGAATCTTCCAAGTTGTGGGAAGTCCTTAAATGTTTCTGCACATACTGGTTTTACTGGTGTAATTTTTACAATTGCAGCATCTCCAGTTTTCAAAAACTTAGGGTTTTCTTCAGCAACAGTTCCAGTTTTTGGATCAAGTTTCTTTTGTATTTCAGTTAATGTCATAGACATTTGTGCTGTGTGTAAGTGGAATACTGGTGTGTATCCAACTGGTATTGCTGTTGGGTGATTTAGTACAACTATTTGTGCTGTAAAAGAAGCCGCTACTTTTGGTGGGTTTACTACAGTACCCATTACGTCTCCTCTTTTCACATCAGCTGTTCCAATACCTCTTACTGAGAAACCAATATTGTTTCCTGGTTTTGCTTCAGGTATTTTTTGGTGATGTTCTTCAAGATCTTTTACTTCACCTGTTTTTCCTGAAGGCATAAATATTACTTTTTCACCTGACTTTAAAATTCCTGTTTCAACTCTTCCTACTGGAATAGCTCCAACACCTTTAATGTTATAAACATCTTGTATTGGTAGTCTTAAAGGTTTGTCAATTGGTGCAGGTGGTGCTGTTAAATCATCTAGAGTTTCTAGTAATGTTTTATCAGCGTATTTTAAATTGTCCGTCTTATTAACAACATTATCTCCTTTCCATGCTGAAATTGGTACACATTTAATATTTTCTTCTTTAAATCCAATTCCTTTTAGCATTTTTGTCATTGTTTCTTTTACTTCATTAAATTTAGCTTGATCGTAATTTACTTCGTCCATTTTATTAACAGAAACAACTATTTGTTTTATTCCCATAACTTGTGCAAGGAAGGCGTGTTCTTTTGTTTGAGGTTGAGGACCTTCTTTAGCAGCAACAGATAAAACCGCAGCATCAGCTTGACTTGTTCCTGTTATCATGTTTTTAACAAAGTCTCTGTGTCCTGGTGCATCAATAATTGTGAATTGGTGTTTTTTTGCATCAAATCTTTTATAAGATACATCAATAGTTACTCCTCTTTCTCTTTCTTCTTTTAAATTGTCCATTGCATAAGCGAAAGCAAATGTTCCTTTACCTTTTTCTTTTGCAATTTCTTCAAGTTTTCTATATTCTTGTTCAGAAAGAGCTCCTCCATCATAAAGTAATCTACCAACTGTAGTAGATTTACCATGATCAACGTGACCAATGAAAACTACATTAATTAATTCTTTGTCTGCCATTATTTACACCTCAATTTAATATTTTTTTATCCTTTCCTTTTTTAGTCAACTAAATGACTTGCCTTATGTTATTTTCACAAAAAAAGCTTTATAAAGCTTGTTATAAAACCTTTTTGAAATTAATATAAAAAAATTGCTAAACCTTATTTAAAAGGCTTATTTTAAAATCAATTTTTTTATTCAAGGAAAAATTGCCAATTTTTAATTTCTTCAGGCATTCCTTTTCTTTTTCTAATTTCCATTGTAATTGATTGTTGTAATTCAGTAGGTAATTTTTCATATCCGTGATATTCTGCAGTCCAAACAGCTCTTCCTTGTGTTGCACTTCTCATAGCACTACTAAATCCAATCAATTCTTTTACTGGAGCTTTTCCAATTATTATTGAAGAGTCTCCTTCAGTTCTCATTTCAGTTATTTGTACTCTTCTTGAACCAAGTTCTCTACTTGCACTTCCCATTTGATCTTCAGGAACAGTTACAGTTAGTAATTGTTTTGGTTCATAAAGTTCACATCCTGCTTGTAACATACATGCATAAACTCCTCTTGTTATTGCAGGTAATACTTGTGCTGGACCTCTGTGAATTGAGTCTTCGTGAAGTGTTGCATCAACTAATTCAAGCATTACGCCTTGACATTTTTCTTTTGCAAGTGGTCCACTATTCATTGCATCATTAAAACCTTGTATTACAAGTTCTCTTATCTCAGTTAAAGATTGTATTCCTCTTGTTCTATCAACAAGTGCATTTGTTCCATTTAATGCCCAAACTTTTCTTGAAGTATCAGTGTCAAAACCAAATGATTTTAATTTTTCAATTGTTTCTGCATGTTTTGGTTTTATTTTTCCTTCAAAGTTTGCTTCAATTAATTTATCAAATATTTCTTGTGGCATTTTTGAAACTTTTATTTTAAATTTATTGTGCTTATTTGGAGATTTTGCTTCAAGTACTTCACTTTCTCCCTTTAATGCTTCATGGTAAACAACAATTGGTGGAGAAGTTTCAACATCAAGTTTGTTTGTTACTTTTATTCTATAAATATTTACTTCAAGGTGAAGTTCTCCCATTCCACTAAGTAAATGTTCTCCTGTTTCTTGGTTAATTGTAGCTTGAAGATTTGGATCTTCTTTACTTAACTTTTTAATAACTTCAATTAATTTTGGTAAATCTTTTGGATTTTTTGCTTCAATTGAAATAGTCATTACTGGTTTAACATTACTCATAAAACTTTCAAAAGGTTTTATTTCTTTTGCAGCTATTGTTTCACCTGCATAAACATCTTTTGCACCAACAATTGCAGCAATATTTCCTGCCTTTGCGTGTTTGATATTTAAAAAATCATCACTCATATAAACTCCAAGCTTTTGAACTTTTATTACTTGGCCAGTTGACATAATTCTAACCATATCTCCTGGAGTAATAGTTCCAGAGTATAATCTTCCTGTTGCAACATCCCCTGCGTGTGGATCTACTGAAACATCAGTTATTACCATTGCAAGATCTTTTGTAGAATCACAATTTTCCATTGCTTTTCCAGTTTCACTTGTCTCATCTCCACCCCAAATTTTCTTTATTCTATATTTTTGAGATTTTATTGGAGATGGTAAATGATTAATTACCATTTGAAGTACTACTTCGTGAACTGGTGAAACTTTTGCAAGTTCATCTTGTTTTCCATCTTTCATAAATTGGTAAACTTGTTTAAATGTAACTCCTGATTTTTGTATATATGGTGCACTAACTCCCCATTTTTTCATTGCACTTCCAAATGCAACAGTTCCTTTTTCAATTCCAACTTTCCATTCTTCTTTGAATTGATTAGGTGCATTTCTTTCAATAAGTGTATTTACATGTGCAATTACTTTTACAAATTTTTCTTGCATTTGTTGTTCAGTTGCATTAAGTTCAGAAATAATTCTATCAACTTTATTAATAAATAAAACAGGTCTAACATATTCTCTTAGAGATTGTCTAATTACAGTTTCTGTTTGTGGCATTACTCCTTCAACAGCATCAACTACTAATATTACTCCATCAACAGCTCTCATTGCTCTTATTACTTCTCCAGTAAAGTCAACGTGTCCAGGGGTGTCAATTAAATTAATTAAAAAATCTTTATTTTCCCATTTATAAGCTAAAGAAATATTTGCAGCATTAATAGTTATTCCTCTTTCTTGTTCTTGATCTTCATAATCCATCATTTGCGCTTCGCCTGAAAGATCAGAATTAATAAGCCCTGCTGCTGCGATTAGTGAATCACTTAAAGTAGTTTTACCATGGTCAATGTGTGCTACTGTTCCAATATTTCTAATATTTTCTCTGTTGTCCATTAAACTTTGAACAAGATCAACCATGTCTTCTTTTCGTCCCATACTAATCACCTATTTTTTAAAAATAATTACAAGCTGAATAAATTTTTCTAATAAATTTTATCTACTTGATTTTGCAATTCTTTCAACTTCATCTCTTCTTTTTATTGCAACACTTTTATTATCATTATTTGCTGCTGCTATAATTTCATCAGCAAGTGCTTTTGAAGCTGAGATACTTGTTCTATATGAATTTCCAAATCCAGCAAGCGCAATATTTTTTATTGCTTCATCAAGTCTTTTCATTGGAGAAACATCAACTGCTAATGTATATGCTATTCCACCTTTTTTTACTCTTGTAACATCTTCTCTTGGTGCCGCATATTCTATTGCATTAACTAAAACTTGGATTGGATTTTTTTTCGTTTGTTGTTCTACAGCAGTAAATGCATCTTCAACTATTTGCATTATTTGTAATTTTTTACCGCATCCATTTCTGCCTCTAATATATTTTCCAGATAATTTTCTTTTTCCTTGTCCACTTCGCATTGATTTATTTATTAATCTTTCAACAATGTTTATGTTTGCTTTTCCAAATTTTTTTTGGCTTTTAGTTCCAAAAGAATGTGGTACAACAACAGGATCTAAATTAATATAGTTCATTAAACTTGGATCAGTAACAACAACATCATTGTATGACCATTTGTTAAATAATTTATAATCTTTAAATGGGCTTTGTTTTTTTATGAAAACTGGTTTTTTTACTTCTTCGCTTGCTTGTGCAAATTTTTGATCATCATTTTCTCTAAAATTTCTTCTTCTAAAATTATTTTGTGGTCTTCTATTTTCATTATTTTCTGTTTCACTCATTTAATCATCTCTTACTCTTTTCTTTCTTTCCAGTTCTAAGCATTTGTAATGATATTCCATTTACATGTGTTACTTGGTATTTTACTCCCCAAAGATCTCCCATAGATCCTCCTTGAGCTCCGCCAATTCCACTAACTAAAACTTCATCGTGTTCATCAATAAATTTTATTGCCCCATCTTTTGGCGCAAGTGCAGTTAGTTCTTTTCCATTTTTAATTAATTGAACTCTAACGCATTTTCTAATTCCTGAGTTTGGCTGTTTTGCAGTTACTCCTCTTTTTTCAATAACAATTCCTCTTCCTTGTGGTGAACCTTCAAGAAGATCATCTCTCATTTTATTTTTCGCTTTTAATTTTTTACTAGTTCTTCTATCTTTACCCTTCCATTTTTTTCTATTTTTTTGAAGGCTTAATGCTGCAAATTCTCCTCTACCCAATATACTCACCATTTTATTGTTTTTAATAATTTTTGATTACAAAACTAATATAAATCTACTATATTCTCCTAATTTAAAATTAAATTCATCCCATAATTTCTTTCTATTAATTCTCTTACTCTTTTTAATCTTCCTGTATTATTTAATATCTTTTTTTTATTTATTTGGTCCAAATTTATTATTAATTTTGTGCCTGTTTTTTTTACTTCTTTTATTTCAACTTCGAAAGTATTTTTTATTATATTTTCTGGTTTTTTATAAAAACCAATTATTTCAATTCTTTTTTTTAACTTACTTTCAAGTTCTTTAACATTAATTGCTTTTTTTCCAATGGCTTTGCCAACTTCTTTTTCATTTACTAAAAATGAAATAACATCGTTATTTTTAATACAATCTTTCGCACTAACTTTTGATACAGTTTCAAGTGCATTGATTAATAGGATTTCATCCATTGTTATTTTCAAAAACTTTCACCAAGTTTGTATTTCTTTTAATTATAATTCATCTATGTTTGACTTTCCTTTGTCAAGTATTATCATTGAACTTATAACAAAAGGCTTTCCACAAATACTTCCTAATGCAAGTCCATTTTCTTCAAATTCAAAAACTTTTTTTCCTTCTATTTGTGCTAAGTGTTTTAAGTTTTCTTTTTCATTTGCTGGCAAATTTTTTGTAACTATTAAAAGCTCACCATTATTTTTACTTAGTTCTTTACGGCATTGTTTGTAGCCAAAAAGTACTTTTCCAGTGTCTACTGCTCTTCTAATTTCTTTATTTGTGTCAACCATTATGTTCACGTCCTGTTTCGTCATGACTAAACGAAGTAGTATTTTCGTTTTTATCAAAAACTTAATACAACTTTTTTTGAGAATTAAGAATAAGTTATGTATAAATACATCCTTACTCCACAACGCAAATGACTTCGCGGTACTCGTGCTATCTTCGCTTTGCGCTTGACATCACTTTTCATTGCTTCTCAAGGTTAAAATAATTCTTCTAATGAAGGTTTATAAATGTTCTTAACAAATTTCGCCTCGCATGAGGTGCACCTTTGGTAGCACTTATTTCATTAATAATTCTACATTTCCAGTTCCAACTGACCGCTTCCGATCGGTCGTGCCGGAGTAGTGTCTTTGCTTTGAGCTCGACACAACTTATTTCGCCAATAGAATTTTTTAAAAAAATTCATTAAAATGTCCTTATTTCATAAGGAGTTCAACATTTCCAGTTCCAACTTTTACTGGTTGACCAACAATTAAGTTTTCAACAACTCCAGTTAAAGTTTCTTCTTCACCTTTAAATGCAGCATCAAGCAAGTGCTTTGTTGTTTCTTCAAATGCAGCTCTTGCAAATGGTGATGATTTTAATTTTGTTATTCCAGTTCTAACAATTCCTTTAATATCTCCATTGTAAGTCATAAGGTCTGCTAAAAGCATTATGTGTCTTACATCAATTGCAATTCCATTGTCATCAAGAACCTTTTTTAATTCTTGAACAATTAATTGTCTTCCTGCTTCTATTCCTAAAACTTTTGAAGTTTCAAGAATATCATTAGTAAAAACTCTGTCTTGTTCTACTTCTTCAAATTTTAAAAGTGATTTTAAATTACTTCCACTTGTTTTAATTATCCATTCGTCATCTTCTTTTACTAAAAGTATTTTTTCAATACCTTTTACTCCATGTACTTTTTCTTTTTGTAGTTTTAATAAGTCTTTTCTTATCTTTAATATTTCAGATTTTTTTTCAAAATTAAAATGAATTTTATTATCTTGTTGTCTTGATTTAATATCTTTTAATCCTTTTTTTATCATATCTGCAATATCATCAATTTGTAAGTTTAATTCCTTTGCTTTTTTAGAATCTATTTCTATAAAGAATTTTAATTCTTCAAAATTTTCTTCAATTTTTGTAATGTCAATTACTCTAACATCAATTAAACTTTTTGCAAATTTTTCTGCTTTGTCTTTATCTTTTTTAAGATCTCCATTTAAGTAGATTGTCATTGTTGGATATTTTGCTTTACTTCTACCATCAACAATTTCTTCCATTCTTTGAATTCCACTACCAACACTTACTTCTGCAGAACCAGCAAAGTGCTTTGTTCTTAGCGTTAATTGTGTTCCAGGTTCACCAAGTGATTGTGCTGCAATTATTCCAACTGCTTCGCCTGGTTCAACTATTAAATTATCATATTCTGCTTTTACAGCATCTGCCAAAATATCAGTTTGTTTTTTATTTAAATTAAAAACTTCTGCAACTGCAACAATTTCGTCAACTAATTTTTTTGGTAAAGAAACTTGTTCCCAACCTCTTTCTTCATCTTCATAAACTTTTTTTGCATTTTTATCAACAATTTCTTCCTCTTCAATTTCAACTTCTTCTTCTTGAGGTGTTTCTGTTTCTTCGTCTTCTTCTAAAACTTCTTCTTCCATTTGTTCAATTTCAAGTTCTTCGATTTCTTTAGCCATTTTAATCACCCAAGCTTCCTTTCTTTTTCATTTCTTCATATTTCTTTGCAACATCAATACTTACTCCGTGTTTTGCATTCTTAGGGAACACTCCATCTTCTCCGTATTGGTATTGTACTAAAGAATTTGATGCAGTTCTAACTGTTCCATCAGGAGTTGCTACTAGATCTTTTAGTGCATTTGCAAGTCTTCTGTATAAATAACCTGATACTTTTGTTGAAACACCAGTGTCAACTTCTCCTTGTCTTCCACCCATTGAGTGGTAAAAATATTCTTTTGCAGTTAATCCATCAAGGAAATTGTTTTCAATAAATCCACCTGCAAGTAGTCCAACATCATCTCTTTCATTTGATGTAATTAATCTTTTTGTGAATCCTTTTTTAGGTCTTCCTTCACGAACACTTGCCTGTCCCCAAAATCCAGCGATGTTCATTAAGTTAACAGTTCCACCTCTTGATTTTGCAAGTATCATTGAAATTGTGTTTAAAGTTAATTTTTCTCCAGTCACATATTTCAATTTTTCTTTTGTAATTTCATTTTCAATTTTTGCTTTTGCTTCAAATGCCATTTTTACCATGTATTGTTCAAATGATTGATCAATAGTTTTTCCAGGTATAATTTCAAGAGTTCCTTTTTCGTATGATTGTACAAGTGCTTCTCCTTGTTTCATTGCATCATCAATTATTTTCTTTTTCATTTTTTTAATATCATTACTTATTTCATATTCACTTAAACTTACTGTCATTCCTTTTTCAGTTAAAATGTATGCAGTAATTTTATTTAAATCAAAATAAAATTTTTCAATAACTTCACTAGGATATTCTCTTGCAAGTTTATCAACTATTTTTCCATTTCCAACACTAAGTGCACTTCCATCAATTACTCCACTTTTAAGTTCGCCTTTTTCTATTATAACTTTTTCTCCAATTTTATTTTCAACACCAACTTTCTTTAAAGTTTTTGATGTGAATGAATCAAATTCAATACTAAAATCTTTTGGAAGTAATTGAGAAAATATTAATCTTCCAGAATATTTTTTTCCTCTGTCTGGTTTTGGCAGGTCTGTTCTTTCAATAGCATACATTAATTGCATTGCTTCTTCTTTAGTAAATTCAGTTTGAGGCATAGTTAATGTAAACATTGCACTAACTCCATCTTCTGCAGGTGCAATTACAGGCGCTCCAAATCTAGGAGAAATTATTTGATCTCTTATAAGCATTAATCTTCTTGCTTCAGCTTTTCCTTCTTCAGTTTGTGGAACATGACAATTCATTTCATCTCCATCAAAGTCTGCGTTATATGGGGGACAAACGATTGGATTTATTCTAAATACTTTTCCAGGCATTATTCTTGCTGTGTGTGCCATCATACTCATTCTGTGGAGTGATGGTTGTCTATTAAAAAGTACAATATCTCCATCTTGTAAATTTCTTTCAAGTCTATAACCAACATCAAGTTCTGTTAAAATTTCTTCTTTATTTTCTTCAGTTACGCGTCTTCTACTTCCGTTTGGTCTAATAATGTAAACAGATTTATCACTTTCTTTTATTTGTTTTTTAACAGCTGCTAAATTCCATTCTGTAATAAATTCAGGAACAGTTAATTCTCTTGCTGCTTCCTGTGGTACTCCTAGTTCACTAATTTTAATGTGAGGGTCAGGCACAACTATTGAACGTGCAGCGTGATTAACTCTTTTTCCAGTTAAGTTATATCTAAATCTTCCTTTTTTTCCCTTAAGTCTTTGTATAATAGTTCTAAGAGGTCTTCCACTTCTATGCTTTGCTGGAGGAACTCCTGCAGTGTTATTATCAAAGTAAGTAGTTATATGGTATTGTAATAAATCCCAAAGATCTTCAATAATTAATTGTGGTGCTCCCGCATCAATATTATCTTTTAATCTATTATTAATTCTAACAATATCAACTAATTTATGTGTAAGATCATCTTCAGATTTTATTCCACCATCAAGCGAAATACTTGGTCTAATTGTAATTGGCGGTATTTGAAGTGTTGTTAAAATAAACCATTCAGGTCTTGTTTTTTCAGTATCATACCCAAGTAATTTTAATTGATTTTCAGGAATCTTTTCCACCCATTCTCTAATTTGAGTTGGATAAATTCTTTCTTTGTTATAATAAAAATTTGTTGGCTTGTCAAGTACAACCTTTCCAACCTGTGCATTACAATGTGGACATTTTTTTATAGTTCTTGCTTTAAGCATTATTTTTTTAGATAAATCTTTTGCTTTTCCATTAGTCTCTTTTTCATATTTTGCAATTTCTTCATCAGTTAATAATAATTCTCCACAATCCTTACAACTACAAGTTAATAAAATTTCAAGTTTTCTTCCAAATTCTGAATGCATTACTGGTCTTTCAAGTTCTAGGTGTCCAAAGTGTCCAGGACAATCTCGCATAGTTTGACCACAAGTTTTACATCTAATTCCAGGATTAATTACTCCTAAATGAGGGTCCATTAATCCGCCTTCCATTGGAAAACCATCTTTATCATAAGTTTCAGGTGTTTTTATTTCTACAGCACTCATTTTTCTAATAAAATCAGGACCAATAAAGTTGAATTCTACACTACCAATTTTTTTCATTATCATAACCGCTCACCCCGTTACGTGTGGACACTATTTTCGCCTTATGGCTCAATAGAGTTTACTCGTCTCTCCTTATTTTTATCATACTTTATCAACCAACTTTAGTTTTGCATGTATTCCAAGCGCTTTTAATTCTTCAAGTAATAATTTAAATCCATATGACATTTCAACAGGATACATTTTTCCGCCTTCTGAACCAAGAGTTACATTTTTCTTTCTTATTTCATCTCTATATCCAATAAGTCCACTTTTTTCATCAACAAGAACTACTGCTTTATCAGAATCTTCAATCATTTTTTCATGAAGTAGCATTGATGCTCCATGTCCCACTAATGTTTCTCCTTCCATCTCTCCAAATCGCAGTCCACCTTCTTTTTCTTTTCCTTCAGTAGGTTGCCTTGTTAAAACTTGTACAGGTCCACGAGCTCTTGCTTGTATTTTGTGTGTTACTACGTGGTAAAGTTTTTGGTATGGGATTACTCCAGTAAATATAGCACCGTCAATTCTTTTTCCAGTTACTCCATCATAAAATATTTCCATTCCATCAGCTCTAAAACCATGTTCTTTTAACATATTTTCAAGTTCACTTCTTCCAACTGAATTAAATGGTGTTCCATCAATTATTTTTCCACTAGCTGCTCCTGCTTTTCCACCAAGCATCTCAAGTAAATGTCCCATAGTCATTCTTGATGGTAATGAATGTGGATTTAAAATTAAATCTGGTTTTATTCCAGAAATAGTAAAAGGCATATCTTCTTCAGGAACAATATATGAAACAACTCCTTTTTGTCCGTGTCTTGAGGCAAGTTTATCTCCAACAGCCGGTTTAAGTGTTGTTCTAACTTTTACTTTTGCAAGTCTACTTCCATCAACTCCTTCTGTTATCATAATAGAGTCAACAAATCCATCTTTTCTTTTTCTAACAAAAACACTTGCATCTTTTCTTTTTTCTTGATCTACTCCAAAGTCATTCATTTCTTCTAAAAATTTTGGTGGTGATGTTCTTCCAATTATTGCATCTCCCTCACTTACTGACATTTCAAGTCCAATAAGTCCATCTTCTCCAAGTTTTGAATATTTGTGTTCTTCAATAAAACCAACTTTTTCTTCAGTTGGTATTTCAAATTTATCTCTTTGTCCACCAGGGTATCTTTGTTCTCCTGCTTCATATCCTCTAAAATAACATGCTCGTGCAAGGCCTCTATCAACAGCACCTTGATTTAATATTACTGCATCCATTGTATTAAATCCTTGAAATGGCATTAATGCAACAACAAAGTTTTGTACTTGTGGTCTTTTGTCAAGTTCTAAAAGATCCATAGTTCTTGTTTTTACAATATTTTTTTCTGGGTAATATAATAAGTATCCTTCAGTATCTTGTCTTAATTTATAATTAATTGATCCAATTCCTATTGCTTGCTTAAACATCTTATCTCCGTGAAGTGCTTTTCCTGCCATGTCATGTTCAACATAAGGAACCATACTTGAAATAACACTTAAAATTGCAGCTCCGTTAATTTCAAGATGAGTGTGTTTTGAAGTAATTTCATTTTCAGTTTGCGCTACAAGCGCATTTTCTTCTTCTTCACTATCAAGGTATTCTATTATTCCTTTTTCAACTAAATTTTTAAATGTAATTTCTCCTTTTTGAATTTGTTCACTAAGTTCTTTAGTATAAGTGCTCTTACCATTTTTTACAACTATTACTGGTCTTTGAAGTCTTCCAGCATCAGTATTAATATAAATTTCGTTAGTATCTTTGTGGTGTGCAACATTTGTTTCTTTTGGAAGTGCGCCGTCTCTTCTTGCTTCAATTGCAATTTTAGCTAATTTTTCAGCATCATCGTGAAATCCAATTAGTCTTCCATTAATATATACTTTTGCTATATCAGCCATTAAACCGCCCACCCAGTTTGTGTGTTTGCACTATCTTCACTTTTTAGTGTGGTAGAGCATACATAAACATTTTTTTTATTCATAAAATCAACCTATTTTATAATTTTTTTAATTTTACTCCTTGTTTATTTAAAAATTCTTCAACTCCATCTTCTGCAACTTCTGTTGTTACTTCTGCCATAAAACATAAATTTTTTACAAGTCCACATTGTGGTCCATCAGGAGTTTCAATTGGATCAAGTCTTCCCCAGTGTGTTCCATGCACATCACGAGCTTCGTAAAGTTCTCTTGTTTTTTCAAGTTGTGATTTTACTTTTCTAAGGTCAGTTACTGGTGCTAAGTAATTTACTCTATCCATAAATTTTGCAACACCTGTACTTCTTCCAATCCAGTTACCAGTACTCATTGCAAATCTAATTCTCTCACTTACTGCTCCAGGTCTTACAACTGTAGAAATATTTAATTTTCTTCTTCTTGTAACAGTTCTATCAATTTGGAATCGTAAGTCTTTTACAAAGTATTTGAAAGAATACCTAAATAAGTGTTCCATTAATTTTCCAGACAGTTCTAGTCTTTTATTTGTATAATGATCCTTATCATCTTTTCCTCGTAGACCATAACTTCTTTCAATAGCTTTTGTTGCCATCATTGCAAGGTAATATGCTTTTGCAAGTCTAGCTGGTTCATCTTGTCCAATGTGTGGTAATAAAAATCCATCAATTACTTCTCTTGCTCTTCTAAGTCTATAATCAATAACTTGTCCAGGTGCAACATATTTTCCTATTTTATCAAGTGCTTCTTCTTCATTTTTAATTTCACATTCTTCCCAATTTAAAATTAAATCATTTTGTATTTCTTTTTCTTCTGGGAATGCTTCAAAAACTTCTTTTCTTGTTTTAAGGCCAAGCGCTTTAAACAAACTAACAAGCATTAATTTTCTTGGACTTGTTGGGAAAGTTGCATAAAGTAATCCTTCTGGACTTCTTGTTACTCTTACTCTTCCTTTAAACGCTCCTTTAGTAGAAATAACTTCAGCGTTTGTTCCTTTTTCTCCTTCAGAAAGTAATACTCTATCACTTGAAAGTACTTCTTGTGTCATTAATGCTTTTTCACTACCATTAACAATAAAGTATCCTCCAAAATCTCGTGGATCTTCGCCTGCAGCAATTAGTTCATCAGTATTTAATTCACTTAACCAGCATCTATTTGATTTAACCATTATTGGCATATCTCCAATAAATGTTCTTCGTGCATCTTGTTCTACATCTCTTCTAAATAAACGCATTGTTAAATAAATTGGAGCTGCATAAGTTCTGTTTCTAAGTCTTGCTTCCATTGGCAGGAATTGTTCACGAGGAGATCCATCAGCTTCAATAATATTTGGCTTTTCAACTTCAATATTACTTAATTCAATTTTAACCTCTTCAATTTTTGGAATAATTTCATCACTTTCAGATACTATTTCTTGTAGTTTTGAATCAATAAATTGATTAAAAGAATCAAGTTCCATTTGTGCTATATTTTTTGTTTTTAAATAAGAGTCAATAATTTCCCAGCCCATAAATTGCTCACCCAATTTGTATGTGAATAATATCTTCGCCTATCGGCTCGATACTATTAAACAATCCTCCGATAATAAGTTGCTTTTCCAGCTGTTAAAGAATCTCGAATAATTTTAACAACATCCCCTCTTTCTCCTTTAAGGGGTTTTACTGCTGCGTCAAGCTTTGAAATTTTTGGTAAAGAGTTTTTACTAATTCCAAGCTCTTTCATTAACTCATCAGCTTTTTCTTTTCTAATTAGAACGTGTTCAGGAACTAAATAATGTCTTTTTTCTTCAGCCAAATAATCACCAGGCAAATAATGCTTTTTTAGGGTTTTGTGCTGTTAGCAAGGAAATTTAATAAAAAATTTGCTCACCAAAAAACTATAAAACACCTGTATGCAATCTTACGACTAAAAAGCCGTATTTGTAAATTAATTTTTCCTACTAAAGCTTTAAAAGCGTTGCTGTTTTTTGAAATTTATTTTATTATTTGAAGTTGTTTAGAGTTTGGTAATATTTTTTTTCTATTTCGCGCACACTTTTTCTTGCCTGATGATCTTCATTAGGATAATGCCAAAATTCAATCTTTTCTTCGCCTGGCATCCAGCAAAATAATATGTCTTTTTCATTTAGTTTAGAATAAAAATCAATTTCAATATTTTCAAGGTCTCTAACTATCGCTCCTTCAGAAATAATTTCTCCCATTATTTTATAAAGTTCTAAATTTTTTTCATGAAATTTTTTATTAAGTTCAATTTCAAGTAAATAGTTTTCCATTTTTTCATCATCAAATTCAATTTTAGTATTATCAAGTAAATCAAGTTCGTCAGTTAATTGTATTATTTTATTCACTTTTTGTTTTATTTTTTGAATAAAATCATTTGCTTCATTTAATGAAAAATATATCTTTCCCATATATAATTACTTAATGAAATATTTTATAAGGTTTTAGTAGTAATAAAATTAGTTATTTTTTTAGTTTGTTTATTTTTTGTAACTTAATTTCAATATTACAATTAATATAAATAAAACACTAAGTACTAAACTAAGTTGGTCAATTATTGATGGTTCATATTTTAATTCAATTTCGCCGTTTCCAACAATTACCATAAAATAAGGTGCAGCTAAATAAATTGGTGTTTCTTTTCCACTAACATATGCTTTCCATCTTGGAAAATATGATTCTTTAAATAAAATTGGAACAGGGACATTTGAATCTACATTAATTTTAATATTATTATTTGTTCTACTTTCTGAAATTATTTTTGCATTAGGATTTATTTGATATCCTTTAACCATTTTTTCTGTAAGAACTTTTGAGTTTGATGCTAAATAAATTGAAGAAAAGGTTAACCAATCTTTATCATCTGCCTTAAAGAGTGGATCATAATTAATTATTTCAATCATCTTTGGTTCAGAAAAATAATATTCAATAATATCTCTTTTTTCATATACTTCTCCTATTGGTTGCCAAAGTATTTTTTCTTCAAAATTTTTTATATATTGTTGGCCCAAATATCTTGCCTTTAAAAATTCAAGATTACTATTTATTGGTTCAGTTGTAATTATTGACCTAATTCCAAAATGTTCAAGGAGTGGTTTAAAATTTTCTTTTGAAATTGCTTCGCCCTTAACTGCAATAGTTCCCCAAATAAATTCACTAGGATTTATGTATAAGTAAAGTCCTGAATTAAACACAATATTTGGACTTTGCTCTGAAAAAAGTCCTTTTACAATTCTATTTCCAGTAACATTAAAGTATTCATAAAATAAAATGTGGTGTGCTTGAGTATAATCACTTGGCCCCATTACAATATATAAATTATCAGTTTTTTCCATATTTGTTTCAAATTGCACAAAACTAAGTGTTGCAAAATCAACTTGCAGAGATGAAACTAATATTAAAATTGTTATTAATATTGGAACTAAATTTAATATATTATAATTTTTTATTTTTAATTTATTAAAAAATTTACTATTGATATTTTTAATTGTTAAATATATTAATGGAAGTGAAATAAATGAAATAATAAAAAAAACTCTAAATAATTGTCCTTCAATGCCAATTTTTTCAAAAACCACTACAAATAGAAAAATAACTGCTGCGAAAGCAAATAATTTTTTTTCAATAATTTTATTGTCTAATTTGCCCATAATCAAACAAATTATTCCAATTAATATAATTAGAGTTGTAATGTTGAATAATGGTATAATATAATTTGCAGAAACCATATATTCTTTATAGAAAATAAAAGGTATCCACCAAAACGCAGAAATGCCTGCTCCGCTAATTATTGGCATTAGTAATTTTTTATAGTTTTTGTCAACTAAAAAACTAATTAACATATAAACAATAACTATTGCAAAAACATAGTGTGCTAAAATACCTATTCCAAAAATAAGTCCAAGTTTAAAATAATTAGCATTTCTTTCAAATTGTTCTATAAAATATATTATTGCTAAGAAACCAATAAATGCACTTC
This sequence comes from uncultured archaeon, assembly GCA_964583285.1. Classification (GTDB taxonomy): domain Archaea; phylum Iainarchaeota; class Iainarchaeia; order Iainarchaeales; family JAAZKV01; genus JABIDZ01. The sequence goes on along the minus strand of CAZOVD010000007.1, from coordinate 2,864 downwards.
CAAGTCCAACATAAAAAGTTGATGATACAGTTCCACCAATTCCAATATGTATTCCATAATAAATAAAGTCAGGAATAAAGAAAAAAAGAATTAATATTAAATTTAGTTTTAAAGAGTCTCTTTTCTTCCAAAATAACCTTGCGAACTTGTAAAATAAAAATGGTGAAATAAAGTAAAAAAATAATAAAAATAATTTATAAGCAAGGGTTATTGGTAAAACTAAACCAATTGTTGCAACTATCCATGATAAAAGTGGGGGGTAGAATGTATTTTGAGGATAACCATTAAAGTAATTAGGATTCCATCCAAAAGGAGAGGGCCAAGTATTTTCCGCAATAAATTTTGCAGAATCTACATGTGCATAGTGATCCCAAGTTAAAATATTATTGCTGAAAAAGAATACTGCTCCGCTTCCAATGAAAATAAAAGCTAATAGTAAATATGCAATAAATAATTCTCTTGTTTCAAAAAAATTTCTTATTTTCTTATATTTTTCTTTAATTTCTTCTCTTAATAAATACTTAGCTTTATTATTTTTTTTCTTCATAATGATAAAAAGCTAATAATAGTATTTAATTATTTAGTTTGATTATTTAGCAGTTTTTAAAATTACAATATCATTTCCATTATGTCCAACTATATATAAATTATTTAAATATTCTATAGCCTTTCTTTTTCCATACCCTAAGTTAACCCTTGAATCGATTAATTTAATACTATTTAGTCCAGAAGTAGTGCCAGTATCTAATTTTAATATTGCTCCACTTTCTCTTGGTATTTGAACTCCTGATATTGTTGCATCAGATCCGCTAGCTTTTCCAATTATAAAAATGTTATTTGATGAATCGGTTAACATTGAGGTAACTGAATAATTCTCTGAAGTTTGGTATAAGTAATTCCAGTTGCTTCCACTTGTTTTTGCAATGAATTTTATATTAGTATTTTGTAATTGTCCAAAAAATATTGGATTTCCTGTGCCACTATATTGTGCGCCATATATGTATGCTCCAGAATTTGTTGCTAATGTTTGTGTTGGAACTCCAGATAGGGAAGATATTAAAAATTGATTACTTCCACTGGCAACAGTTACATTTTCCCAGCCAGTTGCAGTTAAAGGATTAAATTTTATGTTTATATATTGTCCACTACCGCTAGAAATATATGATCCGCTATAAAGAGAAAATCCACTCGCAACTGGATTACTTTGATAAGGACTTCTAGTAACTGTAAAATAAATATTATCATTTATACTGTCTGCTGAGAGTATTTTTTCATTTTCGATTGAATTATTACTACTAGTTGCCCATGCCCAAGATCCTTTTTGCATTCCAGAAGTTTTTGCGATTAAAAAATCATCTGAATTTGTATTTGAACTATTACTAAAATAATATCCTGCTGGAGAACCACTAAGTGTTATATGGCCATTTATCCATCCAAAAGTTACCATTTCATCAGAACTTACTGGATAAACTCCTTCTAAACTAGAATTACCGCTTCCATTTATTTCATTTGCAATTTGCCAATTTCCATTTGTACTTAATTTTGCGCCAAATCCTTTAATTGATTGGTTAGTAAGATATTGATTTATATATATTAAATTAGCCCCACTTGCTCCTGGAAAAGATTGGTATCCGCCTGATACTCCACAAGCAATTGCTCCAACAATATAAATTCCATCATTAGTTGCTTTAAGATCATTTATGACTGAAAGACCCATTCCACTTCCATTAGTTTTTGTAGCCCATTCAAATTTATTATTACTTGAATTTAATTTAGCAACAAAAATCTCAGTAATAGGTCCAGCTGGTTTTTCAAGTTCTATACTTCCACTGGTTGTTGGAAATGAAATAGATGAATATCCAGATCCGCTACCACCAATTTTTCCAGCAATATATATATTTCCACTAGAATCTCTTGTTATTGCATCAATACTTGATCTATTTCCACTTGTTGTTGTTAATGTAATCATCAAATCTTCTTGTGTTTCTTCATTATCATCTTCTTCATTGTTGTTTGTTTGTGGTTGTGGGTTTGTTCCTGCTAGGTTTGTGTTGTTTGTTAGTTGGTAGTTTTGGCAGGGTATTGGTGTGTTTTTGTGTGTTTTTGTTTGTTCCTTCTGTGCATATTGTTGTTGTTGGTATTATGAATAGTGCTTTTGTTCCTACTATTTATATATTTTTTTATATAATAAAATCCAATCATTAAGGTATTAATAATAGTTTAATGTGTATTAAATTAATGCAAACCGATTTTAAGAAATACTTAAACATTCAAAATGTTGATAAAGTAATTTTTGTAAGTTTAATATTATTTATATCTATTTTGATATTTAATAACTCAATAATAAATATTCATTTTGATGATGCAGATCATTTTCTAATGTTAAAAACATTTAAGGATAGAGTTGATAATTTTTCTAGTCAACAAATATTTTCAAATCTAAATACTGTTGAAAATAATCTCGCAAGTAATTTTCCATATTATAGATTTCCGGGATATTCTATGGTGGGTATTTTCCCAAGTTATATTCTTGACTTTTTTTTTAAATATGATGGTTCTTTAGAAGAAAATGGAAATTTATGCAATAATATTTGGGAATGGGATGTAACAAATTTCAGTGAATTTATTTTTAAAACATTTATACTAAAACAAAATGCATTTAATGTAAATTGTAATATATTGTTATCTCTGCTGATTGTAAGTTATGTTTCTTTTTTTGTTGGAATTTATTTTTGTGTTAAAATTCTTTATTTATTTAAAGATAAATATGTTTTTTTATCAATAATTCCAATATTAATACTATCTCTGCCAATTTTTATTCATAATATATTAATAACTCCTCTTTACAGTACTTTGTTTTCTTT
>CAZOVD010000006.1:0-36874 GCA_964583285.1 uncultured archaeon | reverse complement strand
TATAATATAGAAACTATTTAATATTAAAAAAAACAAATTAATTTATGATAGTTAGAAAAAACATGTTAAAAAGAACTGCTTCTTTTAAAAAAAGGATCATAAAACCAAGAAAAAATATTGATAAAAAAAAATTAATAAATATTCTTTCAAAAACAAAAATACCAAAAATGGTAATAAAAATATTACTCTCAAAAAAACCTACTTCCAAAAAAGAAATACTACTAATAAATAATTCATTATCAAAAGAACAAATGTTGTCAATATTTCAAGCATATAGAGAAATTAGTATTCATTTTTATCCATCATTAACTCACCCATTTGTAAATATTGAAGAATTATTACAAATAAATGTTGCAAAACAGCATGGTTTTATTAAATAACAATAAATTCAAAAAAATATTTAAAAAAAATGCCTGAAAAGGTTTTTATTTAACAAATATCATTTTATATTATGGTTCAAAACTTTTTAAAAGAAGTAATTGTAAACATAAATAATAATTCTATCTTGGTAATTGCTAATAAAAAAGAACAACAAGAAGGACTAGATTTTTTAATTGAAAAAATATTACTTGAAAAAAATGAAGATATAATTCTTATATCTCTAACAAGAAAAAGTGAGGATATTTTAAATAAATTTAAGGACGAAAGATTAAAAGTTATTGACGGTTTTTCAGAGAATTTTAAAGAAAATAAAAACACTATTTATATGGGGCCAGAATGTAACTTAACAAAGCTTCAAATAAGTGTTGAAAAAACATATGATGTTGCTGCAAAAAAGGCCATAGTAATAATTGACTCTATTAATAGACTTGCAGTTTATAATAACCCAAGAGAATTATCAAAATTCATTTATTTATTTTCAAATAAAATAAAACTTGATGGGTCTTCGGGAATATTTTTTGTTGAAAAAAGTTCTTTTGATGTTGATTCTCTTGAAAGAATAAAAAGTTTTTCAGATAAAACTTTTGACTATTCAACACTTTCAGCAATAAATATCCTTTCAGTAAAATAAAAATATTTTTTCAAAAAGTTAACATAAAAAAATTTTTACTAACCTTAAAAATCTCTATTAAAAAGCAATAATTTTTCGCTAAACTTTTCTAAAAAAACGTAAAAGGTTAAAATACTTCAACGTCAGGATAAACATTTATCCCATCATCTTCAAAGTTTATTGCACATAATTTATTTGTGTGTTTTGTTCCGCGCATTTTAAGAACTTCAAGAGAATGAATTCTAAGGCCTCTTTCTTCATCATGTTGATAGTACATTGATATTATTGCATCACTAATAAAACCGATACTACCTTGTTTTTTTTCTATTTCTTCAGGATTATCTTCAGCAATTACAATTGAAGTAATACCCCATTTTGAAAGTAAACTAAAAAAACTAAGTACTTCTTCACGCCTTTTATATTCATCTGAAAATAAAAGTGCATAAGAAGTAATTGAGTCAATTACAACTCTTTTTGCACCAATTTCATTTAAAACATCTTTTATTTGTCCACCACCCTCTTCAAGTATTTTTGTAACTTGGTGTGGTTTAAAAAATAACAATCTAAACATATTTTCTTTTTCAAGTTTTTCAAAATCCCAACCAAACTGAAAAGCATGTTTATATAAGGAATCTTTTTCTTCAACAAAGGAAATAAAAACTCCCGGTTCATCAAATTCAGTTGCACCTTTATATAAAAATTGCATTGAAAAGATTGTTTTACCAGTGCCTGCTGAACCAACAAGTAAAACTGTTGAATCCCTTTCAAAACCACCTTGTATTAATTCATCAAAACCATTTATGCCAGTTGGAACTCTCTGGTTTAAATTAATACTCATTTCTTTATCAAAAACATTGCTTGGTGAAATTGCTCTTTTTGGAAACCCATTTTCTTCTTTATTCTTTAATTTCTCAGTAATCTCTACTTTTTCACTAGTTTCTGGTTCGAAAATTTCTTCAGCCATATTATCACAATAAATATACAAAGTAATGAATTAAAAGTATTTAAATATCTCCATTAACTAAGATATTTATGATTTTATATACAACCCCGCTTTGGAACCACTTATCTTTCTTTGATCCACTTGCCGGGGGGCTTATTGGCTTTTTTTTTAATGTAATATTATGGTTCTTATTTGTATACCCATTTAACAGAAATCTTGACCACCGAATAGAAAAAACTTTTCATTTAATAATACCACCATTGTTTGCAGGAGCAATAGTTTCATTTATGACAGGGTCGCCATTATTTTCAGGAATCACTGCATTTTTAGTTTATTTATTACACACAAAATTCGCAACTAATATGAAAAGAAAAGCATTTGGTATAATGGTAGTACAATTAATAATTCTATTTGCAATGTTTGCATTCTTTGAGGGCCCAATGAAAATGATTATATTTGTAATACTAATTTTCAAAAACATGATGGTTAGCCAAACAACAATAGATAGTTTCAAAAATAAAAAAAATAGAACTTTATAATAAATAAAAAATGAAATTAATAAGTTAAACTTCTTAATTCTAAAAGTTCATTTAAATCATTAATTTTTTTCTTGTGATAAAAACCAATATATACTTTATATCTTTCAACATCTTCCTTTAATATTATTAATCTATAAATTGGAAATTTTCTTGTATAATAAGGGCCAGTTATTGAAACTTTTTTTATATTAAATCTTTTTAATAAAATTCTTATTTGTTTTAAACCTTTTTTATTAACACTATTTACTACAATAGTAAAATTTCTTAATTCAACATGAGCCTCATCATCAAAAAAAGCTTTAATCCATTCTCTTGAAATTTCTTTTTTTGCATTTAAAATTTCATCACTAATAAACCAATCAAAAGATTTTCCAGCGCCTAATTTTTTAGCTCTTTCAAAAATCCACTTTCCAGAAAAATGAACTGAATCATTATTCTTCTTATAAGCTCTAATACCATAAGCTTTTTTTACATCTTTTATAAATTGTTCTAACAAATATTTTTGAGTATTATAATAATCAATACCATAAATAACCCTAAAAATATTTTTTCTTTTATGATTTTTTAAATCAGACGGAGATCTTTTTGCATTATAAGTATAAATTGAACCGTCAGCAGATATATGTGCTATTAATCTAGCTTCTTCTTTAGATAAAATAATATTCTTATTCCTATTAGACATTAAAAAAATTAGATTTCACCTAATAAAATTTTTTCTAGACTTATTTGCCGGTAAAAAAAATGAGGCCAAGGAGAATCGAACTCCCGTCTGATGCTCCCAAAGCACCGATCATACCACTAGACCATGGCCCCAAACTGCCCAGATTCGTTTACATCTGAGTAGTGTTTTCACACTCTTTTAGAGCGCTCAATACAACAACTTACTAAAGTTATTGTTAAAGAAATTGACCAACAATTGTTTTTAAATATTGCTTTAACATTCAATTAAAGTATGGATATTAAAAAATACAACCTAATTGTAATAAAAGTCGGAACAAACATGATACTTAATAATAATGAGATTAATAAAAAATTTTTAACAATGCTAGTAAATGAAGTTAGTGAACTAATAACAAAACAAAAAAAAGTAGTAATTGTAAGTAGCGGAGCAATAGGTTTTGGAAAACAAAAAATAAAATGTGGCGGAGAAACAATTAGCCAGCAACAAGGCCTTGCTGCAATTGGACAAATTGGATTAATGAAAGAATATGTTAAAAGATTTGAAAGTGTAGGAATTGAATGCGCACAAATTTTAATTTCACAAAAAGATTTAAGTGAAAAAGAAACCCTTGAAAATCTAAAAAATACTCTAAATTTTTTATTTGAAAATAAAGTTGTGGCTATAGTAAATGAAAATGATGTTGTTGCAACAGAAGAACTACGAAAAAATGGTTATTTCTCAGACAATGATGGCCTTGCTAGTTTACTTGCAGAAAAAATTAATTCAGATCTTTTAGTACTCTTAACAGTAAAAGAAGGAATACTTGATGAAAAAGGAAATATTATTAGTGAAGTAAAAAATTTAGAAGAAATAAAAATATTATCAGAAAAAAGTTCTCTTGGCAGAGGCGGGATGGAGTCAAAAATCAAAGCTATTGAAATTGCTAGAAAAAAAAGTGATGTTTATGTTGGTGGAGCTAATAATTTCAAGGGATTTAGTGAAGGCAACTCAAAAGGAACTTTTATTAAGAAAAATAAAAATTAGCTTTTTACCTAACAAAAAATATTAGTTTTTAAATTCTAAAAATATTATAATATTCAATAAGGAGGTCATTTTTATGACAAAAGAAAATAACAATAATATTTTGCTAATAGTAGCTGGTTTAATAGTGGTTATTATGATAGTTGCTTTTGCTGGTTTAAGTATGCAACCAAAAGAAGTAAATGTATACAATACTGGTGAGGAAAACTTAAATCTTTTAAGTGTTAATAGCACTGTTACAAAAAATTATCAACCTGACAGAGCTGAAATTGTAATAAGTGTTGAAACACTTGACAAGAATGCACAAATCAGTCAAAGAGATAATGCAGGTAAAGCAGAAAATGTTATTAATGCATTAAAAGAAAACGGAATAAAAGATAGTGAAATTGAAACTATTAGTTATAGTGTTAGAGAAGAATATGAATGGAATGACTTTGAAAGAAAAAGTATTTCTGTTGGATATAAAACTAATAACACTATAAAAATAACTTTAACAGATTTAACAATAACTGGTAAAGTAGTAGATGTTGCAGTATCTGCTGGAGCAAATAATGTTAGTAATATAGCATTTACTCTCTCAGAAGTTGCACAACAAGAAGCAAAAAATCAAGCTTTAAAAGAAGCAGCAGAATTTGCAAAAATAAAAGCTAATAGTATTGCACAGGGCCTTGGAGTAAGTGTTGGAAAAGTACATAGCATTAGTGAAAATTCATACTATTACACACCAAATTACTATAGTTATGATGCAGTATTAAAATCAAGTGAAGCAGGTTCACAAACACCAATTAGCACTAGTGACGTTAGTGTTACTGCAACAGTAACTGTACAATTTGAAATTTAAAAATGGGACCAAAAATCCCATTTTTATTTTTTTTAGGTTAGTTTATTTTTCTTTCCCAAACTTCAACAATAGAATCATCAAGTTCCTTATCGTGTAAATTTGTAAAAGAAAATTTTCTTTTTTTATAAAGCTCTTTTGCAGCAACATTATTTTCTTTTACTAAAAGAAAAATAGTATTAATTCTCCTTCTTTTTATTTCATGAATTGCTTCTTTCATTAATTTTGTTGCAAACCCTTGGCGCCTAAATGCATCAGCAACATAAACTGCATTAAGCCTAACTTTATCCTTATCAAGAAATTCAAGTTCTAAAAAACCATTTATTATATTATTTCTATGAGATTTTAGAAGTAAAAAATTTTTATTATTTAATTTTTCTTTTATTTTATCTTTAGTAAAACTAACATATGGAAACGCTTCATCAATTATGTTAATAATTTCAGGAATATCTTTTTCATTAACTTTTTGTATTGAAGGATGAAGTAAACTCATTTTATCACTTACTTGCTAAATAATCATCTATTTCTTTTTCACTAACTGCACAACCAGAAAATTTTGTAGAATAAAGCGCGGCTTCAAGTTCAAGTTTTCCATGATCAAATTCTCCGTTAAAAAGATCTTGTTCATATGCAAAAGCAACAATATCAACACTTCTAAAAATTTTTAGCCCAACAAACATTTCCCTTAATTTATTCACTTGTTCTATTTTTAAAACAATATTTTCTTGTCTTCTTTTTTCAAGAACTTGTTTTAAACGAAATGGATTTTCAAATAAGGATCTTGTTGTTCTTTCATCAATAAATAAAATATTTGCATTATTAATTTTTGCCAGTGCCAGTGCCTCTGCTTCTCCGCGTTGAATTATTGCAATAGGTTGTCCTTTTGAAAAAAAACAAGAATTTGCAATGGAAAGTATTTTTTCTTCTAATGGATTTGATTCATTTGAGGAAATTACCTTAACCACTCCTGAGTTAAACAAATGTTTTATTCTTGCAGCATTAAGAGCAAATCTTTTATTTTGAATTGGTTTCCAAACACTTTCACTTGCAACATCATTTGAAATAATTAATTCTAAATTATTTTTTTTAACAAAACTAACAAAAACATTCATCAAACATGTTGAAGAAAAAGTAATCATTGTTCCAGAATCAATTACTGCAATTTTTTTTCCTTCCATTATTCCACCAACAGTTCTTTTAATTCATTAACTCTTTCTTTTATTGTTTTTTGTTCTATTTCTTCATCATGCATTGTTGTAAAACCAATATAACTTTGAAGTTCCTTTTTATCAGCGCCTGTTAATTCACTAGCCCTTGAAATACTTACTCCATAAGAATATGCTAAAGACGCTTGTTTTACCTTTGCCTTTTCATAAATACTAACTGCAAAATGACCAAGCTCCGAATCTATTTTATTAATGTCAAGAATAATTCTTTTTAGTTTTCTAAAAAATTGTTCATTTTCATGAGTACTTGCTGCAAAAATAGCACCTTCTAAATTATTATAAATATTATTTCTTATCTTATGCCATTTAACATTATTTGTGAAGTGCTGTTTTGTTTCTATTTTATGAAGAGCATAAGCAATTACCCCAAGTTCTGCCTTTGCCAAGTTATTTTCAACAGTAGCTTCTCTAATTAACCTATTACTTAAACCTCTTAGCTGTAGTACATTACCTTTTCTAAAAAGTTTTAACACTTCTTTTAAATCAAAAACTAAAGATTTGAACATAAATTAAATAGGAATAAGTAATAAATAATAGTTTTGGTGAGTGTAAAAAGAGTTTTAAAATGAACAACACGCATATTATATAGATAATATGAAGGTATTAGCACCAATCATTAGCGGAAAAGAAAATTCTGAAGATTATATAAATGCAATTTCAAAAGGCGCAGATAAAGTAATAGTTTTGCAAATAATTGACAGAGACTTTATGAATAAAACTAGTGCCGCCATGGGCGAAGTAATGCAATTTAGCACACTGCTTAGTGATATAAAAAAGAAACTTGGAAAAAAAAGAAAACCTTGTGATGAGATTACTGAATGGGGTTCAACTATAAAAAAAATATTATCAATTTCGATAATACAAAAAATAGATAAAGTAATATTAGTAGAACAAGAAAATGAATTTTTTAAAGAAATTTTAAATGAACTTAAAAAAAATAAAATTAAATATGAAACTATTCAAATTATTAGTGAAAAAAAGTGAAATTTATGAATAAAAGTACTTATTGTGAATTAATTGAAAATAAAATCATTGTTAGTGATTCTACACTCAAAGGAACCCTTATCCAAAAAGGATTTGGTGAAAGTAAAGGTCGTGACCTTATTCTTGATTTATATGAAGCATTATACCTAACTCTAAAAGAAAAAATAATTGTTAAAAAAAATAATAAAACATTGAATGCAAAAGATATTTTAGAAATTGGAGTTAGTTATGATAAAAATTTTTATTCAAAATCAATTGTTTATAGTGATTTATGTGAAAATGGATATCAAATAAAAACAGGACTTAAATTTGGGTTTGATTTTAGAATTTATCCAAAAGGAAAAAAAATGGGACAAGCACACTCTGAATTTGGAATTAATGTTTATAAGGAAAGTGAAAAACTTTCAATGACAAAAATTAGCAGAATTACTAGACTTGCAGGAAACATTCACATTAAAGCAATTGCTGCTGTAATTGATAATGAAAACTCTATTAATTATTATCAATTAAATAGAAAAACATTTTAAGAAATTTATTTTAGTTGATAAAAATGAAGCGAATTTATAATGATACTTTTTTTACACACTCACAAGTTAGAATTGGAAAAAATAAAAAACCAATTATAATAAGAAAAATTAGAACAATGAAAAGAAATTCGCATTTAGAATATCATAAAAAAAGAAATGGACTTGAAGAAATTAAAAATGACGCAAGAACAACTAGACTAGGAAAAATTTTAAGGAGAACAAAACGTGATGAACTTCCACAAATTATTAGTTGGTTAAAGGGAGATTTAAATTTAATTGGTTTAAGACCAGTAACAAGACAAAATTTTCAAGAATTTCCATTAAAATATAAGACTAGATATTCTGAAATTGGGCCAGGATTATTTGGGATACAATACTCAATACCAAAAAACCAGCGTAATATTGAAAATATTTCAAAATTATTTGATGAATTTTATTCTGATTTTAAATCAAATAAAAGAAAAGCTTATTTAAAATGGGGAAAAAGAATTTTAAGAAACATTTGGAGATAAAAAAAATAGTTTTTAGAAGGGACATTTGTCCCCCTAAAATAAAAACAATCCCAAAAGGGACTTTTGATAAAACTTTTTTGAAAAGTTTTTAAAAGTCAACTCCTCTAACTGTTTTTCTTCCGTTTGCTTTTGCTCTTTCTGCAGCATCTTTAACCATTTGGTTAACTTTTGCACTTAATGCTTCAACTGCATCACTTGCTGTATTGCATCCTTGTGCTTTAACTGCTTCTTTAACTTTTGAAGTTACTACTAATACTTCTGCCATAATTATTCCTCCATTTGCCACCATTGGCTACTGAATAAAATAAATACTTAAAGTATTTAAATGGGCTGGTTTAGGGCAAATAAATGCATTTTAAAAGATATTAGAAAAAAAGTGTCCTAAAATATGTGTTTTTTTAACATTTTTAATTATATTATACCATAATTAATTGCCAGTGATGAAGCTTAATTTTGCTGAAAAAAGGTGTGTAATGACACTAATTTGACGAATGATGGGCGAACTGAGGCATTAAAAAACAAACTTCTAAAAATACTTAACTACGCTAATTATATAGATATTATGAACTTTAAACAAATTAGTGATTATTTTTCAAAAATTGAAAATCTCTCATCTCGTCTTGAAATGACAGACATATTAGTAGAATTACTTGAAAATTTAAATGAAGAGGACACTAAAAAAATAGTTTATTTACTTCAAGGAAAAATTGCCCCTGAATTTAGTGGAATTGAAATTGGTTTTGGAGAAAAATTGATAATACAATCAATAGCAAAGGCAACTGGTTTTACAAAAGATGAAATAAACAAAAATTTTAGTAAAAGTGGAGACCTTGGAACAACTGCACAAGAACTAATAAATAAAAGAAAACAAGGCGCTCTTTTTTCAACAGAATTAACTTTAGCAAAAGTTTTTTCAAATTTTGAAAAGATGTCAAAAAGTCAGGGAAGCGGTTCTCAGGAATTAAAAATAAAATTATTATCTGAACTTTTTAATTCAGCTAGCCCAAGTGAAGCAAAATATATTGCAAGAATTCCACTTGGAAACATAAGGCTTGGAATTGGAGACCCAAGTATAATGGATGCGTTAAGTATAATGATTGCAAAAAAAGAAAATAAAAATTGGACCAATTTAAATGATGATGAAAAAAGAAAAGTAAAAATTAATTTAAGAGAGATAATAGAATCTTATTATAATATTTATTCCGACCTTGGGGAAATTTCATTTAAATTAAAACAAAAAGGAGTTAAAGGACTTACTCAAATCAATATCACACCCGGAACTCCAATAAGACCAACTGCTGCCGAAAGACTTCCAACTGCAAAAGAAATAATTGAAAAACTTGGATATTGCGCCGTAGAAAGCAAATATGATGGATTTAGAATACAATTATCAAAAAATGGTGATGAAATAAAAATATTCTCAAGACAAAGTGAAGACATAACTAACATGTTTCCAGAAATAATAGAAGCTGCTAAATTACAACTGCCAAAAAGTTGCATTATTGAAGGCGAAGCACTTGCTGTTAATGAAGAAAGCAGTGAATATTATCCATTTCAAATAACAATACAAAGAAAAAGAAAATATGATATAGAAAAAAAATCAAAAGAATATCCATTAAAATTATTTTTATTTGACATAATGTATTTGAATAAAAAAAGTATGATGAAAGAACCATTTTTAAAAAGAAGAAAAAAACTTGAAAGTATTTTAAAAAATGGAGATGTTATAAAATTAAGCGAATTAATTTATACTGATGATGCAAGCACACTACAAAACTTTTTTGAAGAAAAAATATCTCAAGGCCTTGAAGGAATAATTGCAAAGGATTTAAACGCACCATATATAGCCGGAGCAAGAAAATTTGCTTGGATAAAATTAAAACGTTCATATAAATCAACTCTTGATGATACGCTTGACCTTGTAATAATTGGTTATTATGAAGGCAAAGGAAAACGAACAAAATTTGGGCTTGGTGCTTTACTTGTTGCTTCATATAATGAAAAAAAAGATACTTTTGAAAGTATTGCAAAAATTGGAACAGGAATGACTGAAGAAAATTTACAAGAACTTTTGGAAATATTATCAAAACATAAAATAAATAAAAAACCACTTAACGTTGATTCAGAAATAAAACCAGATTACTGGGTAGAACCAGTCATAGTTGTTGAAGTTAGAGCTGATGAAATAACAAATAGTCCTATGCACAAAACTAATTTTAAAAATAATAAAGGACTTGCTTTAAGATTTCCAAGGTTAATAAAAATAAGGCTTGATAAATCACCAACTCAAGCAACAAATACTACTGAAATAATCAAAATGCAAGAAAGTCAAAAAAGAGTACAAATTGAAGAATTTAATACAAGAAAATAATAAATACTAAGAAAAACATCTTTTTATTATGAATATAATTAGATTTTTACTAATCTCAGTGACTTTTATTTTTGCAGCAATATTTACTTTTTGGTTTTATATTTGGTCAGATGAATTCAAACACACTTTTTTCTTTAATGATGATTATCTTAGTTTAATAATGGCATTTATTTTAGTAATAGCAATAACTGGTATTTTTAAATGGCTTTTACATGAAGAAATAGTTTTAACAAAACCAAGGGGAAAGAAAAAATGAAACCTTTTGAAATATTAACTTGGTCTGTTGTTACACTAGCAGTTGTTTTTTTAGTTATAACAATATTTAATGGTCTTTTCATACAAGATTCTCTTGAAGAAAAACTTGAACAAAAATTAAATGAAGCAAAATTACCAAATTTTATTGGAAAAACATTACCTGTTGGAGTTATTGACTTACAACAAAACCAAGTATTATCAAAAGACTCTTTTGATTTAATTAAAATGTCTCTTGCAATAGAATGTAATAATGAAGCATACTGTTGTCCTATTGGAGAAGATTGTAGTAAGATAATTGAATGGAACTATGAAAATTTAAAATCCAAAAGAACCCTTACAACAAATGCATTTGTTAGATGCATACAAGAACAAAATTTACCAGTTTGTAAAATTTACATTGGAAAATACCCAGCACAAATAGAAATAATTCAAACAACATTAACAAGTCAGGCAAATAATTCAAGTATGTTTGAAGTAAAAGTAAAAAACACAGGAAATGTTAACTTAGCATTTGTAACTGCGGGTTTTGAATTATATAAAAAAGTAAATAATAATTTTGAAAAATTTGATTATGATTTTGTAGAACAAGAAATAAAAATTTTACCAGTTTCAACAGAACATACTTTTATTTGGAGTATTAATACAAACTTGCCAGGCGAATATCAAGTAAAATTTTTGGTTAGTGGAGAAAATGGAGGTTTTGATTCTAATTCAATTAATTTTAATACTTATTTTAATGAAGAATGTCAGATTAATTCAAATAAAATTGAAGAGTTTGAACTAAATGATGAAGAATTAAATAATCAAAATTTTTATTATAAAGAATATCACTATTGCAATAATTGTAACGCAGCATGGGAATGTCTTGCAGTTTATAAAGAAAAATACCCAAGTACTAATTTTGAAATTGAAAACAAAGAAAGAGTTTCTTGTTACTCTATAAGTGTTGGCAGTTATTGTTTTGAAGAATAAAACTAATTTTTATAATCTTCTTTTAACATACCATAAAAATTTACATCATGAACTATTTCTGTAGCTCTTGCTTTTGAACTTTTTAATTTAGTTCCCTCATACCTAAATCCTAATTTTTTAATTAAATTATTTGATGCAACATTTTCTTTCATTGCAGAGATATCTATTCTTCTTAATTTTAAGTCATCAAAAACAAATCTAATAAGTTCTTTTACCGCTTCAAACATATAACCATTTCTTTGGTATTTTTGATTAAGCCAATAACCAATTTCTCCTTTTTCATGAAAATAATTAACTTTTGTTAAACCAATAACTCCAATTAAAATTTCTGGTTTTTCTTTTAAACAAATAGCAAGTTCAAAAAATTCTCTTGGTTGTTTTTTTGCATCATCCTTACATTTATTAATAAACCACTTAGCATCATCAATAGAATATGGAAAAGGAACTGTTTCAAGATAACGTGCAACTTCAATTAGTCCCACCCCATCAACTAAAGCATTTTCATCATTATCATTAATGTCTCTTAAAATCAGCCGTTTTGTATTTAATTGCAAAATATCACAATTAATTTGAATTTAAAACAATTAAAAAGCGTTTTGCTATTTGTTTTGATTATGAAGATATCTGAATTTTTAAAAAAGAACAAGTTAAGTGAAGGAAAATTAATTGAATTTGAATTTAATAAAAATAAGATTTCTGGAACAATAATACCATCACTTGATGAAAATTTAATTATAAAACTTGACTCTGGATATAATGCTGGTTTTAATATAAATGAAATAAAAAATATAAAAATACTTAAAGAAAACAAAAAAGTTGGAAAAGCTAGTAAAATAGAAATAAAAAAAGATCTAAATCTACCAACAATTTCACTACTTCACACTGGGGGAACTATAGCTTCAAGAGTAAATTATAGTACTGGCGGAGTATATGCTAGTTTTGACGGAGATGATATTGCAACTATGTTTCCAGAAATATTAAAAATTGCTAATTTTAATTCAGTGCTCGTATCAAACATGATGAGTGAAGACATGAGTTTTGATGACTATAAAAAAATTGCAAAAGCTGTTGAAAAAGAAATCAAAAAAGGAGTTAATGGAATAATTATAGGTCATGGTACTGATACACTTGGATATAGCGCAGCATATTTATCTTTTGCGTTAAAAAATTGTCCAGTACCAATAATTATTGTTGGCTCTCAAAGAAGTAGTGATAGGGGATCAAGTGATGCTGCAATGAATTTAATATGCGCAAGTAATTTTATAACAAAAACTAACTTTAAAGGAGTTGCAATTTGCATGCACCACACAACAAATGATGATTTTTGTGCAATACTTCCAGCTACAAAAACAAGAAAAATGCACACATCAAGACGAGATGCATTTAAGGTAATTAATGATACTCCAATAGCACTTATTGATTACAATAATAATGAAATAAAATGGATAAAAAATAAAATTGAATTAGAAAAAACAAATAGCGAAAAATTTGTTTTAAAAGAGAATTTTGAAAGCAAAGTTGGATTAGTGAAAATGCACCCCGGAATAAGTGAAAAATTAATTGATTTTTATAAAAAAGAAAAATACAAAGGATTAATTATTGAAGGAACTGGTCTTGGACACACACCAATTAGAGATAATGATAAATTTGTTAAAAAAATTTTTGACTTAATAAAAAGTGGTTGTGTTGTTGGAATAACTTCACAATGTATTAATGGTCGTGTTCACCCAAGTGTTTACACAAATCTTAGAAAATTATCAAATACTGGCGCTATATTTTGTGAGGATATGCTAAGTGAAACTGCACTTGTTAAACTTGCTTGGCTTCTTGGAAATTATTCAAAAAAAGAAACTGAAAAATTACTAGCAACAAGTTTGGCTGGAGAAATTAGTGAGTTTTCAAGAATTGATGTTTATGATGATTAGGTATGTATTCATTAGCGATAGAGTTAAATTGTAAAAATGAAATGGACTTAATTGAAATTGAGTTTGATAACTTTTTAAAATCAAAAAAAAATTCATTTTAGAAATAGTACTGAAAGTAGACTTGCCCAAAATAAAAGATTTTTTAATAGACAATAACGAAAAATCAAGAAAAAGATAACAAATTCACTTATTAACGTTAACGAAATGTTTATAAATAAGTTTAGGCACAATATATATAGGTGAGTTTATGAATTATAGAATAATTGGAGTAATAGCAATAGTTTTGATACTAGCAGTTACTGCATTTGCATATACTGGGTTTAATAGAGCATATTATACAAATAATTATCAACCAAGCGTATATTATGCAAATCCTTATGTAACACCAACTTATGCTTCAACATATTATTATTATCCATCAACATACACTTATGCAACTTCATATTATTATACAAATCCAAGATACGCAACATATTCAGCATACTACTACCCAAGTACAACAGTAGTATATTCAACTCCAGCATATGTTTATGCCCCAATTTACGCATACCCATCAACGTATAGAAATTTATCAATTTATAAAAATGAAAGTGGTTGGGGATTCTCATACGGATCTGGCGGAATGTGCGGATTTTATGGATATTGTTAAAATTTGACTTAAAAAAATTAGATTTATTTATAACAAATCACTTTTTATAATACTTTTCTTATTTATTTTCTAATATGACACAAACTAATTATATTGAATTAGGGTTAAAGGCAGGGCTTGAAGTTCACCAACAACTTGATACAAAAAAACTATTTATCAGAACTAATAGCATATTAAGTGATGATATTAATTTTAAAATAAAAAGAAAATTAAGACCTGTTGCTTCTGAACTTGGGGAATACGATTTAACCGCAATTGATGCATTTAAGAGAAACGAAACTTTTATTTATAATGGAAATTATAACAATATTTCTTTAGTTGAGATTGATGAAGAACCACCACAACCACTTGATGATGAAGCATTAAAAACAATTCTTGAAGTTTCTCTTCTTTGCAAATCAAATCCAGTCAGTGAAGCATGCATTATGAGAAAAACTGTTATTGATGGTAGTAATACTAGTGCATTTCAAAGAACACTTCTTGTTTCAATTGGTGGAGAATTAATTATTAACAATGATAAAAAAATTGGAGTAGAAACAATAATACTTGAAGAAGACGCAGCAAGACCAATAAGTAAAGATAATTCAATTATAAATTATAACCTTGACAGGCTTGGCGTTGGTTTAATTGAACTTGCAACAGCTCCAGATATAACAACTCCAAAAGAAGCTTTTGAAACTGCAAAAAAAATTGGAGAAATAATGAGACTAACCTGTAAAACAAAAAGAGGCAAAGGAACTATAAGACAAGACATAAACGTTTCAATAAAAGAAGGAGAAAGATGTGAAATAAAGGGTTGTCAAGAACTTGATTTAATAGAAGTTGTCGTAAAAAAAGAAGTAGAAAGACAAATAGATTTAATTGAATTAAAAAAAGAATTAAATGAAAAATTTAAAAAAGATGAAAATATTTTTAAAGAAATAAAAGAAGTTACTAGTGCTTTTACAAACACTAATTGCAAATTTATAAAAGGAAGTGTTTTTGGTTTTAAAATAAATGAGATGAAAGGAATTTTTGGCAGAAAAGTAGGAGATAGAAGATTTGGTTCAGAGTTAAGTGATTATGTAAAATCTGTTGGAGTTAGTGGATTATTACACAGAGATGAATTACCAAATTATGGAATAAGTGAAATTGAAGTTGAAAGTATTTGTAAAATGCTTGACTGTTCACCAAAAGATAATTTTATAATAATTGTTGCAAATAAACAAAACGCAATAAAAGCAGTTCAAACAATTAAAAATAGAATATTACTTGCATTTGATGGAGTAGTTAAAGAAACTCGCGGAGCAACTGAAAATGGATCTTCAATATATCAAAGACCTCTTTCAAGCGGAGCAAGAATGTATCCAGAAACTGACTTACTTAGAAAAGAAATAACTAAAGATTTATTAAATAAAATAAAAAAAGACTTACCAAAAAGCCTAAAGGAAAGAGAAAACTTATACAAAAAAATTGGTTTAAGTTCAAATCATATTAATGAAATGAAACTAAGTAATTATGCAAGATTTTTTGAAAACTTAGTTCAAAAAGGAATTAATCCAACAGTCGGAGCAACATTATTACTTCAAACATTAACTGAGCTTAAAAGAGAAAATATAAACATTGAAAAAATTACTGAAAATCAACTAGAACAAATTTTAATTCTTGAAAAAAAAGAAAAAATAAACAAAAATAGTTTAAAAGAAGTAATAAAAGAAATAATTAATGGAAAAAATATTGAAGAAATAATAAAAGAACAAGATAAAAAAACAGCCAATGATAAAGAATTACTTGAAATTATATCAAAAATAGTTAGAGAAAATATTGACTTAGTTAAATCAAAAAAAATGGGCGCCATTGGACCACTAATGGGCGACTTAATGAAAAATGAAAGTTTAAGAAAAATTGATGGAAAAAAATTAAGTGAACTTTTAAAGAAAGAAATTTTAAAACAATAATAAAAATAATATTTTTGTTACAGCATTCCTTTACCCATTTTCTTTAATCTACGAAAACATTTTTTATGAAAATATTGCCCGCCCCACTTTTTATCAGTTGGAGCTTTTGAACAAATTGAGCATGGTTCACTGTATTTACCAAAAGCAGTTTCATCATCAGAATTTTCTTCGTTTTTGCCAAATAAACCCATATTATCACACAATATTAAGTCCTAACATTTTAATAGCTTTTTTCATTGTTTCTTTTTGATTTTTGTGAGTTAGTAATTTAACTGCATCTTTTGGAAAACACCATTTAAAATCATCATGTTCAATTATAACTTTACCATCAATACTATGTTCATTATTTATTTTTACTTTTGAGTTACTTGAAACATGTATTAAATAATTTGAAATAAAACTTTCAAGCTTTCTTTTTTTATCAAAATAAACAAACTCATCAATTTTTCCAGTTATTTTATATTTTTTTATTCCAGTTTCTTCAAAAAGTTCTCTTTGAATTGTTTTAATGTGATCTTCATTTTCTTCAAAACCACCCTTTGCAAATTCCCAGCCAACCCAATTTAATTTTCTATGAAGAAGTAAAAATCTTTCTCCATCAAAAATAACCATTCCAATAATATATCTTTTTCCATCCTCAATACCATCTTTCATACTAACACCAATATCTTTAATTAATATAATTTTTTATCTTTAATTAATATAATTTTTTATCTTTATCAAGATCAAATTTTTTCATCACAAGTAAACATTCGTCTCTATTAATTTCTTTTACTTTAATAGAATTTTTACTTTTTCCTTTTAAAATATTATATAATTTATTATCAATAAAACCTATTTTTTCAGCATCTTTTGCAACAGCCCCATAATAGATTTTTTTAATACCACTCCAATAAATTGCTGAAAGGCACATTGGACAAGGATAACAAGTAGTATATATTTCACAGTTACTTAAATCAAAAGTCTTTAATTTTTTTGAAGCAATTCTTATAGCATTAATTTCAGCATGTGCGGTTGGATCATTTGTTTTTAGTACTAAGTTATGTGCTTTTGCAATTACTTTATCATTATTAACAATAATAGCTCCAAAAGGCCCACCGTGTTTTTTGTTAATTCCGGTATCAGCTTCTTTTATTGCAATTTGCATGAACTTATTCATAATATACATTAAGAAAAAGATGCTTTTATAACTTTCTAATGAAATTGTAGAAAAGCAAAAAAATAATTAGCCCCTCAGAGATCCACTCGTCCAATTCAGCTTGGACCAAACAGAACATGCTTAAGTCCTACTTTCAGTAGGACACAGAAAATAAAAAAGCAAAAAAATAATAGCCCCTCAGAGATTCGAACTCCGGTCTCAGGCTTACTTCAGATTCTCTTATCAGTTCGCTGTATTGAGTACCAATTGGTACGAAAATACTGCTTTTGCGAATCTTAACAAGGTTCTGCCAAAGGCCTGCATCCTTGGCCACTAGACGAAGGGGCTTTTTTTATTATAATCAAAAGACACTTTGTATCTTAAGATATAAAATAATTAGATTTAAGAACATTTAAAAATTAAATTCATTTAACAAAAAACCTATTTAGTTATTCTAACTTGTTCAATTTTATTTCTTTTTGCCTTTATTATCTCAAATTTAATATTATTAAATGTAAATTTTTCATTAGTCCTTGGAAATCTATCAATTTTTTCAAGCAAAAATCCTGCAATAGTAGTATACTCCTTACTAACTAAGTTAATTTCAAGTTCTTTATTAACATTTTCAAGTTCAGTACCACCATCAACAACCAAAGTTTTTTCATTAATGACCTTCATTTCAAATTCGTCATCTTTATCTTCAATTATTTCACCAACAAGTTCTTCTAAAATATCTTCAAGAGTAACAACACCTAAAACTCCACCATATTCACCAACTACTATTGCAATATGAACTTTTTTTCTTTGAAATTCATTAAGCAAATCCCTTAATTTTTTTGATTGAGGAACAAATAATGGAACAGTCATTAAAGAAGAAACTTTAACATCAAGTTTTCGACCCATGAATTTTAAGGAATCACGAATATTAAAAATTCCAACAATATTATCTTTTTCATTAGAATAAACTGGAATTTTTGAATAAGGAGTATCTTTTAAAAATTTTTTAAGATTTTTAAGAGTTTGATTTTTTTCAACAGCAACCATTTCAACTCTTGGAGTCATTATATCTCCAACAGAAATATCATCTAAACGAAAAACTCTTTGAATAATTTCTTTTTCTTCTTTATCTATTGCACCTTCTTTATGCCCAAGAGCAACAACCAATTTAATTTCTTCTTCAGTTAAAGATTCAGTATTAAAATTACCAACTAAAAATTTAGTTAACTTTTCAAGAAGCCAAGTTATTGGTGAAAGTAACCAAACCAAAAATACCATTAAACCACTTATACTTAACGCAAGTTTAACAGAATGCTTTGTTGCAAAGCTTTTTGGAGTTATTTCTCCAAAAATTAATACAAAAATAGTTATTATAAAAGTTGAAACTGCAACTGCATAATTATCTGGAAATATTTTTAATGCAAGGGTAGTTGCTATTGAAGCTGCTGCTATATTTACAACATTATTTAATACAAGAATTGTAATAAGTAACTTATTTTGATTTGATTTTAATTGAGAAAGATTTTTTGATCCATTAACTTTTTTTTTAACTAATTTTTCAAGTTTAAACCTATCAACTGAATAAAAAGCAGTTTCTGAGGCTGAAAAAAAACCAGAAAGAATTAATAATATTATTAAAAAAATTATTTCATTAAGCATACTTATTACTTAAAAAAGTAGCGTTAGCAACTTTAAAAACCTTTTCTAATCAAACTTTTCTATAATAAATCATGTTTTGGCAAAGCCATATTTGATTAAAATTTTTAAAAAAAAACATGGGCGAGTAGCTTAGTGGTGGAGCACACGACTGATAATCGTGCGGTCGGGAGTTCAAGTCTCCCCTTGCCCATACTTTAAAGTTCTTTAAAAGAAAACATATAAAAACCAAATAAACCAATATTAATGCATGCGTCCTTATATTATTCTAATTATTTTACTTGCTTTATTTAGCATAGCAACTTTTAATACATTTCTTGGAATATTAACATTAATAATAGCTTTTTCTTCAATAAGAATTGTTTATGAGTATGAAAAAGGAGTCATATTTAAACTTGGAAAATATAAAAGAAATTTAAATCCAGGACTTAATTTTGTAATACCAATAATTGAAAGAGCAGTAATTGTTGACCTTAGATTAATTGTTAGCGATGTTCCTCAACAATCACCAATAACAAAAGATAATGTGTCTTTGAGTGTTGATGCAGTAATTTACTATAAAATAATGAAAGATCATGTTGAAAAATCAATTATTCAAGTTGAAGATTTTTCTTATGCAATAAGTCAACTTGCACAAACCGCAATGAGAAATGTTGTTGGGGAAATGACTCTTGATGAAGTATTAAGTAATAGAGATGAAGCTAGCAAAAAAATTAGAGAAATTGTTGATAAAGCAAGTGATCCTTGGGGAATAAAAGTAGATGCAGTAGAACTAAAACACTTAGAATTACCAGAATCAATGAAAACAATAATGGCAAAAGGTGCTGAAGCTGAAAGAATAAAAAGAGCTGCAATAATTAAAGCAAGTGGAGAAAAAGAAGCATCAAAAGTTGTTGCAAAAGCTGCAGAAACAATTAGTAGTATTGAAGGCGGACTAAATTTAAGAACGCTTCAAGAGCTTGATAATATGGCTTCTGATCCATCAAATGAAATAGTATTCTTTGTACCGCTTGACATGACAAAATCAATGGATGGATATAATAAAAATATTATAAAATCAAAAAATAAAAAGGTGAGAAAATAATGGATATAATAACTGCCATATTAACATTTTTAATAATTATAATAATCCCATTAATTATAATTGGATTTTTTGTGCTTATTGCATCAATAAAAATAATTAACGAATATGAAAGAGGCGTACTTTTTACACTTGGAAAATATTCTGGAATATTAAAACCTGGAATTAGACTTGTAATACCAGTTCTTCAAAGTTGGTACAAAATAGATATTAGAACCACAGTAATTGATGTTCCAAAACAAGACATTATGACAAAAGATAACGTTTCTGCAATAATAAATGCGGTTGTTTACTATAAAGTTAGTGATTCAAAAAAAGCAGTACTTGAAGTTAGTAATTATAAATATGCAGTTAGTCAAATTTCTCAAACTACTATGCGAGAAGTTATTGGCGAAGTAAATCTTGATGATTTGCTTTCAAAAAGAGATTCAATAGCTGGCAGAATAAAAGAAATTCTTGATAGAGTAACTGACCCGTGGGGAATTAGTGTTGAGGGTGTTGAATTAAAAGAAATAATATTACCTGAAAGCTTAATTAGAATAATTTCACAAGAAGCAGAAGCTGAAAGAGAAAAAAGAGCAATAATACTTCGTGCAGAAGGAGAACTTGAATCTTCAAAAAATCTTCGCGATGCTGCAATAGAATTAACAAAAGTAAAAGGTGGAGTGCATATTAGAACACTTCAAACAATACATTCACTTGGAACTGAAAAAAGTAAAACAAAAATCTATGCAATCCCATCTGAAATACTTAAAAGTGTTGATGTTAAAATTTTTGACATGGCGAAAAAGATGTTTAAATAATTCACTTTATGAATCCATTATTAAAATATATTCGATCATTAAAAATTTTCAAAAAAAGAAGAATTTACACTGAAAGATATTCAAGAGAAAGAAGAAAAACTCTTTATGAAATAAAAAATAATAGAAATTATATTAAAAGATTAACTAGAATTATAAACATTTTAAAAAAAGAAAATAAAAAAAATCCTGATAAAGAGAAAGAAGTTGCAATACAAGTTCACATATCAGAATTACACGGACTTCAAACTGAAAATAAAAAACTAGCCAAAAAATTAAAAGAAAAAAGACAATAATAAATATTTATTTAAATTTCACTTCATAAACAAGTATTTTTTCAGAGTCATTTTCTATACCTGCTGTCTTGTAATATTCTAAATTTTCAAAATATTCTTGCATTAATCGCATAGGATTTGTGTGTGTACAAATTAAAATATTTTTATTATCTTTTGAAACTAATTTAAAAACATCATTTAAAAAAGAAAAAACTCTTACCCCAACCATTCTTAAGTTTTCCCCATTAGCAACAACACTGTCACGACCTTTTTTAATATCAATAAACTTATTTGGAAAATAATTCTTTACTATTTCTTTACTAATCCCAGTAAATATCCCGTGATTCTTTTCCCTAATTCTTGGATCAATTATTACTTTTGCATTTTTATGATATTTTAAAACTTCAACTAATGCTTGCTTGCCACGCAATTGGTCAGAACAAAAGGCATAATCTATTTTTGCATACTTTAATTTCTTTGCAACTTTTTTTGCTTCGCTAATTCCAATATTTGATAAAGGCACATTTTTCCAGCCCAAAAATATTTTCTCAGGAGTATTAACTGTGCCTGATCTGAAAATAAATATTTTTGACATAATTATCTATTAAATTACACCTTTAGAATTTATATATATTATTATACTTAATTTAATAGTAAGTTTATAAAAAAAAGATGATAAGAATGGATTTAATACAAGCAATAATTTATGGAATATTGCAAGGTATTTTTGAATGGCTTCCAATAAGTTCACAAGGAAATATTCTTGGATTACTTAGTTTATTTGGAACAAATCCTAGCGATGCACTTAAAATTGCAATATTTTTACATATTGGAACATTATTTTCTGCAACAGTTTATTATAGAAACGAAATAATCGAAATTTTAAAATGGAAAAATAGTGAAAAAAAAGAACTTGGAAAATTCATTTTTATTGCAAGCATTGCAACGGCAATTACTGCAATCCCAAGTTATATCATTTTAGATCAATTAGTTAATTTTAGAATTGAAATAATACTTTTAGTTATAGCAATAATGTTAATAATAACTGGAATTTTACAATTAAAAAAGAAGCATAAACTTGATGGAAAATTAAATAAAAAAAATGCTATTTTTGCTGGACTTGCACAGGGCCTTTCAATACTGCCTGGAATATCAAGATCTGGAATAACAACAAGTATTTTACTTTTTAGAGGATTTAATGCAGAAAAATCTTTCAAAATCAGTTTCTTAATGTCAATACCTGCAGTATTATTTGCACAAATATTTTTTGGTTTACTAAAAGGTTTTACAATAGATGCAAATGCAATTATTGCACTAATAGTAGCTTTTATTGTTGGATTAATTAGCATAGACATTTTAATTAAAATAGTTAAAAAAGTTAACTTTGCATATGTTTGTTTTATTATTGCAGCACTTTACTTACTAGCAATTTTTTTAATATAAAATTAATATATTAAATAAACTATTAATCAAATTCTAAACTTAATTCTTCTTCCCAAAGTTTAACAAAATTATCAACCAAACTATCAAGAAAACTTTTTTTGTGAATTATTAAAATTTTCATTAATGGTTCTTTTTCTAAAATAAAATAAAAAGTTAATTCTTTTACTGTCTCTTCCTTTACAATACCTGCATTAATTAATTTTTTTAAATGAAAAATAGTTGTTGATGAATTCATTTCAGTTGCGCTAGAAATTGCATTTAGCGTTGCACGTCTCCTGTCAATTAAAAATAATACAATTATTCTAACTTGATTTTGTCTTAAAAGATTCATTATTTTTGTATCAGTATCTTTTTCTTGAATTGAATAATATCTAGTAAATTTGCCTTCTTTTTCTTCACGTATTAAATTTTTCTTTTTTAAATAATCAATATGATATTGAATTGCGCCTGTTGCAAAATTTACTCTCCTTTGTATTTCGCGAAAATGAAGTCCTGGGTTTTTAACAATAGTTGAAAATATTTTATCACGAGGAGTATCATCAATAATTTTTTCAATTATCTTTTTTTTCATAAAATCATTTCCTGAAAATTGCTATAAACAAAGATAAGATTACTAAAAAGTCAAATAATCCTTGAACTGCAAAATTCATGAAATAACCTGGCGAAAAATAAAAGTCAACTACATTAAGAAAACTATTTATAAAAAAGAAAGTAAACGCGATTGTAACAAATAATAGGCGTTGTGACTTTGTTTTCTTAAGAGAAATTATTGATATTATTAAGATTATTATTGATGTTAAAAGTAAAGCCCAAATTAAAATTGGGTTAATTAATGCTGCAGTTTCTGGAACTATTCTTAAAAAATCCCAAGGATTAGCAAAAACTCCATTAACTAAAAAAGTTAATAATAAAATAATTAATAATCTTCTCAATTAAATCATCTCCATATTTAATAAAAATAACAACGCAACAGATTAAATATCTGTTGCAAGTCACTAAAATGAAAGGTCTAAATAAATAGAATTTAATGTTTATAAAGGGTTTTTGGTACAAACAAATTTATTAATTAAGCAACTAATATTATTAAATGGGCACAAATCCAAGAAAAGCAATTAATAAATTTCATCAAAAAAGAGCAGCAGAAAATAAAGAAAAGCTTAAAGCTCAAATAAGAAAAAATTCTTCTGCTCCAAATCCAAAAAGTGGGCTAGTTAGACAAGCATACCTTCAAAAAAATATTAATTCAGTTGTTCGCAGATTTTTATTAGAATATGGTTTTGGAGAACTAAAAATACTAAAAGTTCAAGAAATAGCGTTTGAATTATATAAATTACAAAAACAAACAGAAAAAATTAATACGTATACTAGAAATCTAGAAAAATTAAGTAAGATACAAATAAATCCAAAATTGCAAAAGAGATATAGTGCTGCAAAAAGAGAACATCATAGACTTTTTTTCAAGTATTTAGATGAAAAAGTTCCTTTTAGAAAAGCAGTAGAAAGAGCAGGCATTGAATCAGGCCTTAATGAGGTAGAAAAAAAATATCAAGAAGAGTTAAAAAAAGCTTTTGAAGATTCAGATTTTACTTTTAGGAATGCGCCCCCTAGAATGTTGAGCAGATCTCCAATTGATTTATTTAGATCATCATTTGATGCGAACAAAAAAAATTTTAGAGAAATGAGTAGATTACATTCAAGAATAATGATGGAACTTGGGTCAATTAAACTTGGTGCAAAATTATTATATGAATTATTGCAAATAGATGGTTTTACTGAATGGTAAAAATGATTGTTCTTTGATTATTTATTTAAGAAATTGTATTTATTATCTTTGAAACAACTTTGGAATATTTTTCCTTTTTTAGTTTACAAATCTTTTTTGATATTTGTGATTTTGATGCCGTAAAAAGCATATTAGTTCTAATAAAACTATTAATTGAAAGAGTTCCATTTACTGTTTCATTTGTCTTTAATTCAATTGAATATTTATTGTCTGTACTCGAAGTAATTTGGCACAAAATAATATCTTCTCCCATTTCTTCTGACATAACAAGACAAGGTCTTATTTTTGTACTTGTCAAATCAGTATATGGAAAGGGAAAAATAACTATATCTCCTTTTGTAAATGTGCCCACGCCTTATCCTCTTCTTTAGTTAACCAATTTTTAGCTAGAGATTTTTCACTTGCTTTATAAGTTAATAATCCATTAACTAATTCTTCTTTTTCAAAAAGCTTTTCTCTAAGAGATTCTCTAATAAAATCCTGAAGAGAGTCATAACCTTTTCTTTCTGCTTCTTTTCTTGCAACCTTAATCATCTTGTCAGATAATTTTAAACTAATTTGTGTACTCATAAGTATTATATCGTACTTTTTAGTATTTAAACTTTTTGAGAGTTCTGTGCCAATACAACCATAAAATAAAGATAAGAATCAGTCATCCTTCAATAATTTTTACAAATACTTTTCTATTCCTTGGACCGTCAAATTCTGTAAAAAATATTCCATCCCAAGTACCAAGAACTAGTTCATTATTTTCTATAATTAGAGTTTTTTCTTTTCCAACTAAAATTGATTTTAAGTGTGAATCACTATTTCCTTCAAGGTGCGCAAAATTAATATTAGGAACTAGTTTTTCAAGAGCATTATTTATGTCACTTGCAACATCAGGATCAGCATTTTCATTAATTAAAATTCCTGCAGTAGTATGAGGATTATAAACTGCACAAATTCCACTCTTTACTTTTGAGTTAATTACGATTTCTTTTATTTTATCAGTAATTTCCACTAACTCATTTCTAGAACTAGTTTTCACTTCAAAACTTTTTAGCATATTATCAACTTAACTTTTCTTTTAATTTTGCAAGAACTTCATCTATTTTTGCTGAACCCTTAGTTTGACGCATAATAAGTCCTGCAAGAAAGTTTAGAACTTTTTCATTTCCATTTTTATAATCCAAAATTGCATTCGAATTTTTTTCTAAAACATTATTAATTATTACATCAATATTAATACTCTCATTTATTAGTAAACCATTTTTTTCAAGATATTCTACTGGAGAAGTCTTATCACCACTAATATAATTTATTAAAGAGTTTTTTGCATTTTTGTCACTAACTTTTTTTTGTTCAATTAACTCAATCAATTCAAGTAATTTATTCCAATCAAGATTAACTTCATTAATATCTAAAGAATCATGATTTAATATTGAGAGTATATCTCTTGTTAAAATAGTTGAAGAAATTTTTGAATTAGCTTTTTTTATCATTAAATTTTCAAAAATATTTCCAAGCTCAAAAATTGAACAAAGAACACTTGCTTCATATTCAGTAATATTATACTCATTTACAAAACGTTTCATTTTTTCGTTTGGAAGTTCTGGCATACTTTCTTTTATTCTTGCTAATTCATCTTCAGAAATTAAAACTTTTATTAAATCAGGGTCAAATATATATCCATAATCTTCTTCAGTTTCTTTTTTTCTAAGTTCTTTAGTTTTATTAGTAACTGCATCAAATGCTCTTGTGTGCTGAAATATTTTTTCCCCGAGTTTTTCTTGCTGTTTTTGACGAGCAATTTCAAATTCTAAAGCTTTTTCCGCAGCAGCAAAACCACTAACATTTTTTATTTCAACCCTTTCTCCGCCATTTATTGAAACATTACAATCAACTTTTAATGTAGAATTTTCCATTAAAACATTTAAATAAGATAGATTATTTTCAAGAACTTTTAAAAATTCCCTAGCTTCTTTTGCTGATTTTAAATCTGGGTTAGTAACTATTTCTATTAATGATAATCCACTTCTATTATAATCAATTAAAACATGCAAACTCTCACCCATACCATTTGGATGAATTAATGCAGCAGGATCATTTTCAAGATGGGCTCTTTTTATTCCAATTTTTTTTTCACCAACTTTTAAATAACCATTTTCTGCAACAGGAATTTCATATTGAGTTATTTGATAGTTGTTTGCTGAATCTGGATAAAAATAAGTCTTTCTTGAAAAAAAGAAATTTTTGTTTATATTACATTTTAATGCAAGACCAACTTTAATTGCTTTTTCAATAGCTTCTTCATTTAAAGTAGGCTTACTACCAGGATGGCCCAAACATATTGGACAGCAATGAGAGTTTGGGGCGGATTTTTCAATATCTGTTGAACAAGAGCAAAATAATTTACTTTTTGTATTTAAGTAAGCATGAATTTCAAGACCTATCATCACTTTTGTTTCATTCACTTTCTATCACCCTTGCAAGTGAAAATAATTTGTTTTCATTTAAATGATTACTAGTAGCCATTAATCCAACAGGTAATTTATTTGCAAATCCAGCATTAATTGAAATATGTGGCAGGCCAGCTAAATTAGCTGGAACTGTACAAAGATCCATTGCAAAATTTTGAAGAGGAGTTAATTTTTCAATATCTTTAAATTTTGGAGCAACAATTGGCATTGTTGGATTTAATAAAACATCATAATTTTTAAAAGCTAATTTAAATTCATTAATTAATTTTGTCCTAACTTTTAATGCTTTTAAATAATAAGCATCACGATAACCACTCATTCTTGCAAAAGTTCCAAGTATTATTCTTCTTTTTGCTTCTTCTGTAAAATTATTACTTCTAATTTCAGAAAAATATTCATCAAAATGTTTATTGTCAACATCATCTTGCAGTCCGTATCGCAGGCCAGACAGTTTTGCAAGATTTGTTGATGCTTCACTTGTTGCGATTATATAATATACAGCAAGTGCATAGTTAACATTGAGAGGAAGTGATACTTCTTCAACTTTATAATATTTTTTTAACTTGTCAACATTTTCAAGAAAAACTTTTTGAACAGAATCATCACAATTTTCTAAAAAATCTTTTACAATTGCAATTTTATTAATGCTTGTTTCTTCTGCCACAAAATTCTTATCAAGATTTGTTGAATCAAATTCGTCACTACCTGAAATTACTTCTAATAAAAGTGATGCATCACTTACATTTCTTGCAATTGAACCTATTTTATCAAGTGAATTTGCATAATCTATAAGTCCGTTTCTTGAAACAAGACCATATGTTGGAGTAAATCCTACAACTCCGCAAAAACTTGCGGGGGCAGCAATACTTCCACCAGTACTTTCCCCAATTGAAATATGATAACTTTTTGTATATGCAGTAAATCCAGAACTACCTCCACTTGAACCACCACAACTTCTTTCTTTATCAAAAGGGTTTTTTGGAATCTTTAACGTATTTGTTGAAAATGTACCAAATCCAAATTCATCTTGAGTATTTTTTGCTAAAATAATTGCACCCTCTTCTTTTGCTTTTTTTATCACAGTAGCGTCAAATAATGGAACGTATCCTGAAAGTATTTTTGACCCAGCTTTACTTTCAAGACCCTTAACACAAATAGCATCTTTAACAGTTAATGGAACTCCAAAAAGTTTACCCTTAATTCCTTTCTTTGATTTTTCTCTTAAATCTTCAAGCTGATCTAAAACAAATTTTTCATCAAAATATTCTATATGATTAAATTCATCGCTTGAATTTTTTTTAACTTCTTTTATTATATTATACAAGTTTTTTTCAACAATAGAAAAATCTTTTTTTGATTCTTCAACAAAATATTTAATCGTTTCTTTGTAATTACTCATAAATATACCTCAAAATTTTTCTTTGGGCAACTTGCACTTTCTTTTTCAAAAGAAAGGGCAGTTTTGATTCTTCAACAAAATATTTAATTGTTTCTTTATAACTCATAAAACCACAAATTTTACAATACTTTTGGACCTTTAATATAATCTTCCTCTCTTAGTTTAACTAAAACATTTTTTAGAGCATCATCAACTGATAATGATTTTTTAACTTCATCTTTTCTTAATTTATTTTCTTTTTTAGAAATTGGTTGAAAACTTGGCTCTTCTTCTACAGTTATTTCATCAAGTTTGTTAAAAGAATTTATTATAATTTCTTTTATTTGAGGAGTGAATTTTTTTAATTCACTTGGAGTCAAATTAAGTCTTGCATTTTTTGCAACTTTTTTTACTAACTCTTCATTTACGACTATTTCTGCCATAAAAATAATAAACAAGGAAGGTTTTTTAAAAGCAAAGAAAAAGAGAATAATAAATGAAAGAACTTAAATATTTAGAAAAATTAGATATTTTCAAAATAAAGCTTGGTTTAAAAAATATAAAAAAGTTTGCTAAAATTCTTAATAATCCTCAAAATAACTACAAAATAATACATGTTGCCGGCACTAACGGTAAGGGTTCAACAAGTGCATTCATTGCTAAAATTTTAATTGAACATGGGTATAAAGTTGGATTATACACAAGCCCGCACTTAGTTAAATTTAATGAGAGAATAAAAATAAATGAAAAAGATATATCAAATAAAGAACTTAAAAAAGAAATAAATAAATTAAAAAAAATTGTTGAAAAAAATAAAATTAAAACTACATTTTTTGAATTTACTACAATGCTTGCTTTTAATTATTTTTCAAAACAAAAAATTGACTATGCGGTTATTGAGGTTGGGCTTGGTGGAAGGTTTGATGCAACAAACATAGTTAAACCAAACATCAGTGTTATTACAAATATTTCAAAAGATCACACTAAGATTCTTGGAAATAGTCTTAAAAAAATCGCTTTTGAAAAAGCAGGAATAATAAAAAACTCCCCAATAATAACTGCTGAAAAAAATAAAAAAATAATTAGCATATTTAGAAAAATTTGCAAAGAAAAAAATACAAAACTAATACAAATTGATGAATATTGTAAAAACTCAAAAAAAGAAAATAAAATAATTAATAATTTATTTTATAAAAAAATTAAGCTTGGTTTAAATGGCGATCATCAATTTAGAAATGCACTAACAGCAACTGTCAGTATTTTTAGTTTAAATGAAAAAATTTTAGAAAAATCCATAATAAGCGGACTTAAAAAAGCTAAATTTAATGGAAGAATTCAAACAATTTCAAATAAACCAATAATAATAATTGATGGAGCACATAACCAAGAGGGAATTAAAACTATTTATAATTTTGCAAAAAAACAAAAAAACAAAAAAATATTATTAATTGGACTTTCTGAAGACAAACCCATTAAAATGATAAAAAATTTATGTAAAGAATTTGACGAAGTTGTTATTTCAAAAAGTAACTTTAAACCAATGAAAATTGATAAAATATTTTCTAATGTAAAAGGATGGAATTTGAAATGTATTGCGTTTGAAAATATAAAAGATGCTAAAAAATATTGTTTAAGTAAACTAAAACATGATGATTTTATGTTAGTTACTGGATCACTTTATTTTATTGGAAATTATCTAAAATTAAAATAAATTTTATAAAAAGAATAAGAAAAAAAAAAATCAAAAAAATAATTTTTAAATAAAAAAACTATTTATTTTCTTCTTTTTCAGGTAAATTTACTATTAAAGAAAGTTCATCAAGTTGTTTTTTTGAAACAGCACTTGGAGAATCTTCCATTAAAGATTGTGCTGCTTTATTTTTTGGAAAAGCAATTACTTCACGAATACTTTCTGCATCAGTAAGAAGCATTACCATTCTATCAAGACCAAATGCAAGTCCCCCATGTGGTGGAGCTCCATAACTAAATGCTTCTAAAAAGAAACCAAATTTTTCTTTTGCTTCTTCTTCACTTAATCCAAGTGCTTTAAATATTTTGGCTTGTTTTATTGTATCATGTATTCTAATGCTTCCCCCACCTATTTCTGAACCATTTAAAACTAAATCATAAGCATTACTTTTCATTTTTAGCGGTTCTCTTTCAAGTAAATCCCAATCTTCACTTTTTGGAGAAGTAAAAGGATGATGTGTTGAACTAATTCTATTATCTTCCTCACTTAATTCAAACATTGGAAAATCAACAACCCATAAAAAATTCCAAGCATTTTTTGGTAATAAATTAAATTTTTTTGCAAGATCATTTCTTAAATTTCCAAGCGCATCATTTGTAACTTTTTGTTTATCAGCAACAATTAACAATAAGTCATTTTCTTTAACATTAGTTTTTTTCTTTAATTCTTCTAAAATACTTTCATCAAAAAACTTAACTATATTACTTTCAAATTTATTATTAACAAATTTTAAAGTAGCAAGACCTTTTGCTTTGTATATTTTTACAAACTCTTCAAGTTTTGCAATTTCATTTCTTGACAAATCTGCTTTATTATCAAGTTTTATTGCTTTTATTATTCCTTTATTTTCAACAACATTATTAAAAACATTAAAAGTTCCCCTTGAAAGTAAATTTGTTAAATCAATTAACTCAAGTCCAAATCTTGTATCGGGCCTATCAATACCATATTTATCTATTGCCTCATCATATGTTAGAACTGGAAATGGAATTTTTAATTCAATATCCATTAGATTTTTCCAAATATCTTTCATTAATCTTTCATGTATTCTAATAATATCTTCTTGTTCAACAAAACTCATTTCAACGTCAATTTGAGTAAACTCTGGTTGTCTATCAGCTCTTAAGTCTTCATCACGAAAACATTTTGCAATTTGAACATACCTATCAAAACCAGCAATCATAATTAATTGCTTAAATAATTGTGGACTTTGTGGCAATGCATAAAATTTAGAAGGGTGAACTCTACTTGGAACAAGATAATCTCTTGCGCCTTCAGGAGTACTTTTTGCTAAAATTGGAGTTTCAATTTCAACAAACCCTTCTTTGTCATAAAAATCTCTAACAATTTTTGTTAACTTATGTCTTAAAATCATTTTATCTTTTAAGTCATTTTTTCTAAGCGCTAAATATCTATATTTTAACATCAGATCTTCATTTGTTTCTGTTCTATTTGTTAAATCAATTGGCAAAGGAAGTGCTTTTGTAATAATAGTTGCAGTAGTTGCATCAATTTCTATTTCGCCAGTAGTAATATCTTTATTTTCAGTACCAGCAGGTCTTTTTTTTACAATACCTTCTACTTGAACAACAAATTCTTTTCTAACTTCTTTTCCAACTTTTTTTAATTCTTCATTTTTATTATGATCTACTACTATTTGAGTTATCCCATATCTATCTCGCAAATCAACAAATGTAATATTCCCATGATCACGAACTGTGTCACACCAACCAATTAGTTTTACTTTTTGGCTTTCTTCTTTAATTGAAAGATTTCCACAAGTAGTGTTACGATAATGAGTAGCTAGATTTTGCATATATTAATTTTGAAAAAAAAGGCTTTTAAATATCTCAGTATTCAAAAATGGCTTGTTGTTTATGTTGTTCAAGAGGCCTTGCATTAAAACCCATTCTGTTAAGTTTTCTAGCAAATTCTCCACAAAAACCATGGTCTGTTAAAACTAACTTTGGATTACTTTCTTGAACATAACTAATTAAATCATTATAATCTGCATGATTACTTAGTGGAAAAGAATAATCAAAACTCTTATTCCATTCCCAACCAGTTGCAGTAGCAGTAACTATTTTTCTTTTATCAAAATGTTTTAATGTTGCAAGTAAAAATTTATCTACTAAACCAGGAGGCATTATTAAAACATTAAAATCTTTTAAATTGTGATCAAGTTTCTCATATTTACCTAAATTAATACCATGTTTCTCATAAATTTTATTCATTTCATAAATACTCTCATGAACTAATACATTACTATTTGCTTGATTTGCAATTGCAGTTAACTCTTGACTTTTCCCAAGAGAATAACCTGCAAAAACAACTAAATTTTCTGAATTTTTTTCAAGAAAAGAAATCATATTATTTAAAGTTTCATTGTAACTAGGAAAAACATACTCGGGCGAACCAAAGGTTGTTTCAAGAACTAAAGTATCTGCCAAAATTGGTTTTGCACCTTTGAAAAGTAAAGAATCTTGTAATCTAAAATCACTTGTTAAAACTATATCTTTTTCATTATGAGTTAATTTTGTTTGAACAGAACCCAAAATATGTCCATTTTCAAATAATTCTAATTCAAAATCATTTATTTGATATTTTTTTTCTGTTGAAAGTGTTGAAAAGTTCAAATCATATTTTCTATTAAATCTTTTTTTTATTAAATCAATTGTTGGAAGCGTGGCAAAAAAATTCTTTTCTTTTGCAAGTTTTACATGGTCTGAGTGAGCATGCGTAAAAAATATTTTTTCTAAATCTTTTGGACTTTTATTAGGATCAATACCAAGCCCTCTAAAAAATAAACCGTTTTTTTGCTGTATCATCATTATATTATACAGTAGTACAATAAAAAACAATCTATAATATAGTTTAAAGTATAATCCAAAAGAATTTATATAAGATAGATTTTATCTTATCTTATATGACTTTAAGAAAAATAAAAAATAAAGGCAACTCAAAGAAAATTGATTTAGAAACAGATAAATTACCTAATGGTAAAGTTCAGCCATCAAAAATGGTTTTTGTTGCAGTTATAGTGGGAGTTATTTTAGGATTAATTCTTTTAAACTCAAATATTTCTATAGATAAAACTACTTTATTTCAGTACTTACAATTTTTATTACTAGTTTGTATTCTTGGTCTTTTAATTGATACAAGGCATCTGATAAAAAAATGTGCGCCTAGCAAACCTTAAATATTTCAAATAATTAATATTAACATGCTAGTTAATGAAGAAAAAACTGACGAGATAATAAAAGACATAAATACATTGCATGATACAATCCAAAAAACCAAGTGGAATGAATTAAATAGAGATGGTTTTGTATTTGAACTTGAAAGAAGTTATACAAAACTAAAAGAAATTTATTTAAAATTATTTGAAGTAAATAAAGAAGTTAGCAACTTACTTGAAAAAAATACTCCAAATATTGATACTTTTTTAGAACAATTTAGAAATCAATTAACTGTTCTTGAAGCAAATATAAGAATGGAAAAAAGTAAAAAATTAGTAGTTGAATTAATTAATGAAAATGATACTAATAATGTTCCAGAATTATATAGTTCAATTCAAAACAAAATCATTGAACAACTTTTAAAATGTAGATATTCAATTGAAAAGATAAAAACTTTTTTAATTAATAGAAAAACTCCTTTTGTTAAAAAAGGAAGTACTGCAAAGAATTTAATTGAACTTTTAGAAACAAAAGAGGACGAACTTGTTGATCTTAAAAAAAGAAATCTTGAATTAAAAAGAAGAGTGTTTACAAGAAATACTGATGAGAAAGATATAACTGAAATTG
Source organism: uncultured archaeon (assembly GCA_964583285.1). Lineage (GTDB taxonomy): Archaea > Iainarchaeota > Iainarchaeia > Iainarchaeales > JAAZKV01 > JABIDZ01. Next base: position 2,934 of record CAZOVD010000006.1, on the reverse strand, counting down.
AGGCAGATATTTATGAACGAAATAAAAATCTTGAAATTGCAGTAAAAGAAACAAATGATGCATTAAAAACACATCTTGCCCAGATAAATTACGTTGAAGGAAGTTTTGCAAACCTAAAAAATAAAATCACAAAAATAGAAGAGTCACATAACACTTTTGCAAAAAATTCCATAGAACTTATTAAAGAACTTAAAAAAGAACGAGATTATGCAAAAAAATTTGCAATGGATATTGAGCAGGAAACTCTTGCATTAAGAAGCAATTATACTCGTGAAATATTAAACATGGAGGATCAAAAAAATGAAATAAAAGAAAAAATTAATAAAAAATATATTGAAGAAATAAAATCTCTAAAAAGAGACCTAAATGAAAAAAGTATTTCGCTTGCAAATATTATAAAATTAGTTGAAGAACAAGAAAAAGAAATTAAAAGATTAAAAAAAGTAAGTAATGAAAACCAACAAAATAGTATTTATGAATAACTCAGATTTATATAATAAAACAATTAAAATGCAAATAAACTAACATTTAATTAAACTTATATTGAAAAATCTTTTTCTTTTGGTTCAAACTCATTTTCATTAAATAAAATAGAAACTATTAATGTGGCATATTTTTCAGCCAAATTAAGTTTATCTTCAATATATTGACCTTCATCACTGCTAGAATAAGAATCACTTTCAATTGCTTTTAATATTCTAGTTTTTGTTTGAATTTCAACATCAATTAATTTTTCTTTTAATAATTTAACTTCATCTTTTACATCACTTGTAGCAAACACAAACACAAGATCACTTTCTTTTGTTGATTCAAATGCAATAAATGGAATATCTTCAACAAATGGAGCAAATCTTTCTTCAAGACTTAAATTAGATATTTTATTTGATAATTTATCAGCAAGTTCTTTAAAAAAATTAATAGAATTATCTTTTTGAGCAATAAATGTTATTTTCATAATAATTTAATACGCACATCACTTATTAAATTTTTTTAAATAATAGAAAAGATTATAAAAGTCAAAATAGTAGTATTTTTATAATTTTAAGCTTTATAGTGGTTAATATGTTTGATAGAGGATTTGATGAACCAAATTATGATATTGGGGGCGGATATGACCAGACAGGGTACAATGACACTTATTCACAAAATCAAGGGCCTGATAAAAAAAAGATAATAAAATTTGCAGTTATTGGAATAGTATTATTAGTAATCGTTGGAATAATATTCACAATTCTTAATTCTAATCAAACATTTAATTTTGAATTAAAAGAACTTGATAGTGGAAAGCTCATACCAGAAACTTTAACTATTTTAAATGAAAGTGGAGATAGAGTATACACTGGCAGAGATTCTGTTCACACTGTTACTTTACCATATGGAAATTATACTTATAGATTAACAAATCCAATTGATCACAAACCAATAAGTAATATTCTTGTTGTTGATGGGAGTGGAGACAAAACAAGAACTATTATTATTCCACTAGAAAAAGATATTGATGCAAAACTTGATAGAATTTTTAACTTTGATAAAATTTATCCTGGACAAACAGTAACTGGAAATTTAACAATAACAAATACTGGAAATACTTTAATTAATGATGTTTTGATTTTAACAAACAATGATTTTTTTGATGTTAAACTAATACCTGAAAAAATAACTGTTAGCCCACAAGGTGCTACAGGAGTTGATTTTGAAATTAAAATAAAATCTAACAATAATGTTACAGCAAGTAAAAAAGAAAGTATTGAATTTAGATTAGCATCAACTAATGCAAGCACATCAATTAGTTTAGATGTTATTCCCGCAGTGAAAGCAAGAGATGTTGTGGTTAGCGGCGGTGGAATAAGAAGCGGAAGTTTAATTGATACTGGATTAACTACTGGACAAACAAAAACTGTTACATTTTCAATTAAAAATAACAACAAAATTATCAACATGGAAAACGTTTTAATTGAAATAATACCAGATATTGGATTTGAAAATAAATTAAATTGGTTTGAATTTTTGGGATATCAAGAAGAAAAATCAAAAATATTAATTAATAGAATTGAAGCTGACAAATCAATAAATATAACATTTAATATAACTCCGCCAATAAATGAAGAAGTTAATTCTAGGTTTAATGGTGCAATAAAAATTAGTTCATTAAGCATAGAAGAAGATATTAGGACAAACATGCAACTAACAATTAGTAAAAAACTTGAAGCAAGTCTTTCTCTAACTGGAACATTAACATATTCAAGTAAATGTACTTTAGGACAAGGGTGTACTGAAATAGATACAAGCCTTGGAAAAACAAAAATTAGAAACACTAGTAAAGATCTTGAAATTAAAAATATAAAACTATCAATACTTGAAGATCTTCCGGCGGATGATGTTTGTACTCTTTGGATTACGCTAAATGAAACAGAAATTTCTTCATTAAAAGCAGGAGAAACTGCAAATATAGTGTGGAAAATAGAACCAACTGATGATGCTACTGCAAGATTTAATTCGTGTTATATTAGCTGGACTTATGATGATCCAATAAATGTTGGTGAAAAAGTTACTGATAAGGGCGAAGTAAAAATACAAGTAACAACAAATTAATTAATAATTAAATTTTTTTTATGAATGATAAAGTAGAAGAACTTTCATTAATAATTATAACATCTATTTTGACAATAGTAAGTATATTTTTACTTTCATCAACTAAAATTAATTTAGATGATTTTTTAACAGTAAATATATTTGCCATAGTTGAAAAATTATTTAATATAGAATTTTTTTTATTTATTGTAATTCTTTCAATAATACTTTCAACTTATATCTATATTAGTAAAAAATTTGATGAACAAAAATCTATTGTATTAATATTACCAAGTTGGGCAGTAATTTCAACAGCATCATTAATATTTTTTAACATGTTTGATCTTATTATTGTTTTTTTAT